>DAINOS010000078.1:0-3426 GCA_036743855.1 Prevotella sp.
ACGCCATGTCCGACATGCAGTGGTCGAGCGCGTATTGCTTCTCATACACGTTGGCGGCCTCGCCCGAGCGTCCGCCGCCGGAATACTCGTCGATGTTGGCGTTTTGGTTGACGACGTTCTTCGCCATCAACTTGTCCTCGTATGCCTTCTTCACGCGCTGTTCGCGCTCCAGCTTGTGCTGGTAGCGATACTCGCAATAGGCTATCACGGCGCGCGTCTCGCCCTCCTTGGCAAGCACCTCTACCACGGTGTCTTGGATATTCTCAATCTCGAAAATATCTGTCGTGGGGAGATATTTCTTCTCGCACAAGGCGAACACCTTGTCGGCGTATTCGCGTGAGATCTTGTCTATGTCGCCCTCGTGTCCTATGGCCTTGAGGTCTTTCAAAATGGCGACTTGAATCTTTGTCAAGTCGAACGGCACTACCTTGCCGTCGCGCTTTCTTACTTGGATCATGGCAGTTTCGTAATATTTTTCAAGTGCAAAAACGGGAAACTTTTTCTGATTTCAAAAAGCGAAAGTTTTCCGTTTTGGATAACTTTGCAGTGCTTTCTCTCTCCCGAAGTTGTCGATTTATGTTCGTTTTACGACTGCAAAAGTAGTAAAAAGTTTGATAAGTCGGAGAGCTTTTCCGCTCTTTTTTCCAACTTTTTTATTCTCTTTTGGCTATCAAAGGGTTAAGTGCTTTTGGTTAAAACAACGCTTCGACTTTGTGCCGAAACGCCTTGATTTGTTGGAAGAATGGGCGAGCCGTATCACCATGGCTGAAGGGTCGTCGGCTTCACGCTTGAATCGCGTCGCGATTCAAGCGTGAAGGCATCGCGATTCAAGCGTAAAGGCGACGCGATTCAAGCGTGAAGCCGATGCCGTTTCCATGGGGAGGCGAGAACCCCTTGTAGGGCATGGCAGTCACATATAATATAATGTGTGGTTTTAATAATAATTAAGCCATATTTGTTCGGCTTGTTTATAAAAACCACTACTTTTGCAATAGTATAATCAAGCGACTTACGCGATATATGGATTTAGTAGAAAGATTCATCAATTACACAAAGTTTGACACGCAGTCGGCAGAAGACTCTACGACCGTGCCCAGTACACTTAAACAGCTTGTCTTCGCCAAGTATCTCAAGGAAGAGTTGGAGCGTGAGGGTTTGGAAGACGTGGAAATGGACGACATGGGTTACATCTATGCCACCCTGCCAGGCAACACCAAGAAGGACGCGCCCACGATAGGTTTCATCTCTCACTACGACACCGCCCTCGACGCGAGCGGTGCCAACATCAAGGCGCGCATAGTGGAGAACTACGACGGTGGCGACATAGAGCTCTCGCCGGGCATAGTCTCCTCTCCAAAGAAGTTCCCTGAGCTCCTCCAGCACAAGGGCGAGGATCTCATCGTGACCGATGGTACCACGCTTCTCGGTGCCGACGACAAGGCCGGCGTGGCAGAGATAGTGCAGGCCATGTGCTATCTCAAGGATCACCCGGAGATTAAGCACGGCGACATTCGCGTCGGTTTCAACCCCGACGAGGAGATAGGCATGGGCGCCCACCATTTCGACGTGGACAAGTTCGGTTGCCAATGGGCTTACACCATGGACGGCGGCGACATAGGCGACTTGGAGTATGAGAACTTCAACGCCGCGGCAGCAAAGGTCACCATCAAGGGCGTGAGCGTGCACACGGGCTATGCCAAGGGCAAGATGATAAACGCCTCGCGACTCGCCTGCGAGTTCAACAGCCACATCCCCGATACCGACATCCCTGAGACCACGGAGGGCTATGAGGGATTCTACCACCTGCTCTCCATCAACAGCCATTGCGAGGAGGCCAAGCTCTCGTATATCATCCGCGACCACGACCGCAAGAAGTTTGAGCAGCGCAAGGACTTCATGGAGCACATTGCCGAGGAGATGAACGCCAAGTATGGCGAGGGCACCGTGACGATAGACATAAAGGATCAATACTACAACATGAAGGAGAAGATAGACCCCAACATGTATGTCATCGACATCGTGCTCAAGGCCATGCAAGAGAGTGGTGTCAAGCCTAAGGTGGAGCCAATCCGTGGCGGCACCGACGGCGCGCAGCTGTCGTTCCGTGGCCTGCCTTGCCCCAACATCTTCGCCGGCGGAGTCAACTTCCATGGCCCCTACGAGTTTGTGTCCATCCAGGTCATGCAAAAGGCCGTGGAGGTCATCGTGAAGATTTGCCAACTCACGGAAGGGTTCAACGAGTAAACAGCAATGAGCCAGCGCTGGCACGTGGCCGGCACTGGCTTGCGAAAGTACAACCGAAGGGGTTTGTGCCAACACGCACGTGCCCCTTCATTTGTTTCCATACATGAGAACATTGGAACTCTTGGCCCCTGCCAAGAACTTGGAGTGCGGCATTGCCGCCATCAGCCACGGTGCCGATGCCGTGTATATCGGCGCCGACCACTTCGGCGCGCGCGCCGCGGCAGGCAACAGCGTCAGCGACATCAGTGCCTTGTGCGACTTCGCCCATCAATTCGGGGCGAAAGTGTATGTCACCGTCAACACCATCATCTATGACCACGAGCTCGATGCCACGCAAGAGCTCATCACGCGGCTTGCCGAGATCGGGGTGGATGCCATCCTCGTGCAGGACATGGCCACGCTCGCCATGCGCCGCGTGGCTTTGCGCGAGGTGGGGCGCGCCCCGCTGCTCCACTCTTCCACCCAGATGGACAACCGCACGGCGGAAAAAGTGGCGTGGCTTCGCGACCTTGGCTTCACGCGCGCGGTGCTTGCCAGGGAGCTGTCGGTCGAGGAAATCAAGGCCATCCACGATGCCGTGCCAGAGATGGAGCTTGAGGTCTTCGTGCATGGCGCGCTTTGCGTGAGCTATTCGGGTCAGTGCTATGCCTCGCAGCGTCTTTTCGGTCGCTCAGCCAATCGAGGCGAGTGTGCCCAGGTGTGCAGGATGAGCTATGACCTCGTGGATGCCGACGGCAAGACGGTGGTGAAAGACCGTTACCTATTGTCGATGAAAGACCTGTGCCAGGTGGATCATCTGGAGGAACTTGCCGACGCGGGCGCGGTCTCGTTCAAGATAGAGGGCAGGCTGAAAGACGCCGACTATGTGAAGAACGTGGTGGCGGCCTACTCTCAACGTCTCAACTCCATCATCAAGAGGCGTGGCAACGACTACCGTCGCGCCTCGTGGGGTAGGGTGGATTACAGTTTCCATCCCGACCTCGCCAAGACGTTCAACCGCGGCTATACCCAGTATTTCCTGAAAGGACGCGTTCACGGCCTCTCGACCATGGTCACGCCCAAGGCACTCGGCGAGTTCGTGGGCACGGTGAAAGACCTCCGTGGCGACTCCTTCCGCGTCTCGGGCACAGCCACGTTTGCCAATGGCGACGGCTTGTGCTTCATCAAAGACCAGGCCGACGG
>DAINOS010000078.1:3526-9258 GCA_036743855.1 Prevotella sp.
AAGGGCTTGTTCATACCGTCGAGCGTCTTGGCGCAACTTCGCCGCGACGCGGTGGCTGCCTATGCCACGGCTCTCGATAAGGCGAGTGCCGACGCCCACGCCCAGCCACCATGCCGCGAGAGCGCCGACGCCAAAGTCGGATTCTGGTCGGAGGAGTACAAGAAATATCCTTACCTTTTCAATGTCGCCAATCACGAGGCCCGCGCTTTCTACGAGACCCATGGCATGAGCGGCGTGGAACCGGCGTTGGAGACGGCGGAGCCCAAGAGCAGCGTGGTCATGCAGTGCCGCTATTGCATACGCTACGAACTCGGGTTCTGCGTGCGACGTGGCGGCAGAAAACCGGAGTGGCACGAGCCATTGACGTTGAGGCTGGGCGACGGACGCGGCTTCCGCCTCGACTTCCGTTGTGGCGAGTGCCAAATGAACTTGTTGCCCGCCGATTAGTGGCAACCTCGTTTCTTTTATGCAAATTGCTTGCCTCCGTATAGACTTTTTTATTAACTTTGCAGCAGATTTTTAAAAGCAATACCAATGACTTATACCATTGAGAAAATCACCACCCTCATCGGTGCGCGTCGCTATGGGACGGCAGATGCCAACATCGCATTCTTGCTCACTGACAGCCGTTCGCTTTGTTTCCCGGAGGAGACCTTGTTCTTCGCGATAAAATCGGAGCGCAACGACGGTCATAAGTATATCCCCAGCCTCTATCTCCGCGGTGTGCGCAACTTCGTGGTGACATCGGTCCCCGACGAATACCAGGCACGCTTCCCGCAGGGCAACTTCCTTAAGGTGACCAACACCTTGGAGGCCCTGCAGCGTCTTGCCGAGCGCCATCGCGACGAGTTCAACATACCAATAGTGGGCATCACGGGCTCCAATGGCAAGACCGTGGTAAAGGAATGGCTTTACCAAGTGCTCTCGCCCGACTGCTTCGTCACGCGCTCGCCCCGTTCTTACAACTCGCAGATTGGCGTGCCACTCTCGGTATGGCTCATGAACGACGACACCAAGGTAGGCATCTTCGAGGCTGGCATAAGCAAGCCTGGCGAGATGCTTGCCTTGCGCGACATCATACAGCCAACCATCGCCGTGCTGACCAACCTCGGTTCGGCTCACCAAGAGAACTTCCCGTCGATGGAGGCCAAGTGCAAGGAGAAGCTCATCCTCTTCCACGACGCGCAGGTCATAGTATACAATGCCGACGACGCTACCGTGGCGAAGGTTGTGGACGCGTCAGATTACAAGGGCGAGAAACTGTGCTGGTCGCGCAAGGACGCCAACGCCAAGATGTTTGTCAAGGGCGTGGAGAAGGCGGAGGCCAACACCACCATCCACTATATATATAATAATGTGGAAGGCAGCTATACCATCCCCTTCATCGACGATGCCAGCGTTGAGGACTCTATCGTTACCGCCATCGTCGCCTTGCGCCTCGGCGTGGGTGCTGACGCGTTGAAGGAGCGCATGTCACAGCTTGAGCCGATAGCCATGCGCCTTGAGGTGAAAGAGGGCCGCCATGGTTGCACGCTCATCAACGACTCTTACAACTCCGACATCAACTCACTCGACATAGCGCTCGACTTCATGAACCGTCGCCCCGACCACAAGGGACGTCGCCGCACGCTCATCCTCAGCGACATACAACAGAGCGGAATGAACCCTGCCGACCTCTATCGCGAGGTGAGCCGCTTGGCAAAGGAGCGTGGAGTGGAGAAGTTCATAGGCATAGGTCCGGTTGTCTCCGACAATGCCAGCAGGATAGACATCAAGGAGTCGTTCTTCTTCAACACCGTGAGCTCGTTTCTCGACTCCACGGTGTTCCACACCTTGCGCGACGAGGTCATCCTCATCAAGGGCGCACGGCAGTTCGGTTTCGACCAGATTACCGACCTCTTGGTGGAGAAGGTGCACGAGACCGTGCTGGAGGTGAACCTCAACGCCGTGGTAGCCAACCTCAACTATTACCGCTCGTTCATGAAGCCTGAGACGAAGCTCGTGTGCATGATCAAGGCAGACGCCTATGGAGCGGGCAGCGTGGAGATAGCCAAGACGCTGCAAGACCATCGCGTGGACTATCTCGCCGTGGCTGTCGCCGATGAGGGCGCGACCCTTCGTCGCAACGGCATCACGTCTAACATCATGATCATGAACCCCGAGATGTCGGCGTTCAAGACCATGTTCGACAATGACCTTGAGCCTGAGGTATACTCATTCCGTCTCCTCGACGCCCTCGTGAAGGCAGCCGAGAAGGAAGGCATCACGGGTTGGCCTGTGCACATCAAGCTCGACACGGGCATGCACCGTCTTGGCTTTGACCCTGAGAAGGACATGGACAAGCTCATCGACAGGTTGAAGCATCAAGACGCGATTATCCCCCGCTCGGTGTTCTCCCACTTCGTGGGTTCCGACAGCGACGACTTCGACGCTTTCTCCGCCCATCAGTTTGAGCTCTTCGACAAGGGCAGCCGTAAGCTGCAAGCGGCATTCAGCCACAAGATTCTCCGCCATATCGACAACTCGGCGGGCATAGAGCATTTCCCTGAGCGTCAGCTCGACATGTGCCGTCTCGGTCTTGGTCTCTACGGCATCAACAGCCGCAACAACCAAATCATCAACAACGTCTCAACCTTGAAGACCACCATCCTTCAGCTGCGCAACGTGCCGGCTGGCGACACCGTGGGCTACAGCCGCAAGGGCAAGATAGACCACGACAGCGTGATAGCCGCCATACCAATTGGCTATGCTGACGGCCTCAACCGCCATCTCGGCAACCGTCATTGCTATTGCCTCGTCAATGGCAAGAAGGCTGAATATGTAGGCAACATCTGCATGGACGTGGCGATGATAGATGTCACAGGCATACCGTGCAAGGAGGGCGACAGCGTGGAAATCTTCGGCGATGACCTGCCCGTGACGGTTCTCTCCGACGCGCTCGACACCATTCCTTACGAGGTGCTCACTGGCATCAGCAACCGCGTAAAGCGCGTGTACTTCCAAGACTGATACCTTCAAATAGACAAATATCACTTATAACACATTATGGGAGACTCCTATCGGGGCCGCCCATAATAAATATAGGGTATAACGCCATCGCGTTATACCCTATATTCATGTTTTCGTGTTTATTTACTTTTATGCGCTTGCCATGTTATTCACATAGCTTTGCCCGGGCTTATCCCCATTGGCTGTTGGCTGGCTTGTATTCGGGCACGAGGCGTTTCATGAGGGCGATGACGGCGTTTTGGTCGTAGGTCATGGCGGTGGCGATGATGTCGTCTATGTCACGCTCGACTTGCGAGAACTCATATTCCCTTACTTTGGCAATGCGGATGTTCTTGTTGAATGTCGGCTCGGTGCTTTCCTCGTTGGCGAGTACCTCCTCGTAGAGTTTCTCGCCAGGGCGCAACCCGGTATAGACAATCTTCACGTCCTTGGCGTTGGACAGCTTTATCATGCGCTTGGCGAGGTCGGCTATGCGCACCGACTTGCCCATGTCGAACACGAAAATCTGTCCGCCGTGGCCGTGCGTGCCGGCTTCCAACACGAGTTTGCACGCCTCAGGGATGAGCATGAAGAAGCGCGTCACGTTGGGGTCGGTCACTGTCACAGGACCGCCGTTGCGTATCTGCTTCTCGAATATAGGGATTACAGAGCCGTTGCTGCCCAGCACGTTGCCAAAGCGTGTGGTGACAAACTGCGTGGTCTGCTGCGCGCTGTTGAGGCTTTGCGTGTAAATCTCGCACAGGCGTTTCGAGCAGCCCATGACATTGGTCGGGTTAACCGCCTTGTCGGTGGAAATCATCACAAACTTCTTGACACCGTATTTCACGCTCAGGTCAGCTATTATCTTCGTGCCGTTCACGTTGTTGAAGATTGCCTCCGATGGCGAGTCCTCCATCATGGGCACGTGTTTGTAGGCGGCGGCGTGGAACACGTAGTCGGGACGGTTGGCATCGAAGATCTTATCCATCAGCTTCTTCTGCGTGATGCTTGCCACGATGGTCTGGCAGTCTATGTCGGGGAACTGCTTGCGCATCATCAGCCTGATGTCGTGCTGTGGTGTCTCAGCCGCGTCGATGAGTATCAGGTGCGCGGGCTTGAACGATGCCACCTGGTTCACTATCTCAGAGCCTATGCTTCCTGCCGAACCGGTGATGAGGATGGTGCGACCTTTCAGCATGGTGCCGATGGCGTTGATGTCCACCTGTATCTCGTCTCTTGGGAGGAGGTCGGAGATCTCTATCTCCCTGAGCTTGTTGGAGTCGATGTTGTCGCCCTCGTGCCACTTCTCCATGTCGCTCATGACGTAGATGTTGATGTCGTTGCTGAGGAGCATGTCCTGCAAGTCTGAGTCATCACGGAAATTGCGCATGGCGACAGGTGACACCAGCACGGAGTCGATGTCCTTGTCTTTCAAGATGTCCACGAGATCCTTGTTGTTGAGGTAGATGCGTTGCCCCATGATGATCTTGTGCTCCACGTTCTGGTCGGGTGAGATGAATCCCCTCAACCGGAACTTCTTGCCGCTGACGTTGCCGCGTATGGAACTTGCCAACGCCACGGCACCGTAATGGATGCCATAGATGAGCACGTTGTGCGTGGCGTTCTTTCCCATGGCTTGCTCGTATAGGGCCTTGACCAATATGCGCAAGCCCCACATCAAGGCCGTGGAGATGACGAACATGAGAAACACCTGTCGCCCTTCGAGTGGCACGAGCGGAAGATGAAACGCGTATACCGCGTAGTGGAACGCCTCAGCCAGCATACAGCTGAGGGCTTGGGCGTAGCAGATGCGCCGAAGGTCATCAACGGAAGAATAGCGGATGATGCCGCTGTATGTGTGGAACGCGCGGAAACCCACCAGGAAGAAAAGAAGATAAACGCCAATGGTTTTCGACAGCGGGAGAATGTTGCCCAACGTGACGGCTCCTCGGTAGTAGAACCAAAAGACGAGGATGCCAGACAGATAGCCTATTATCAAGTCCGCTATGAGAATGCACCAATAGGGGAGCGCATTGCGCGAAATGTACCATTTTGGCAAATTGTATCTTATTTTCATCATTTAAGTGTTTTATTAGGAAGAAAAGCCATCTGCTAAATATTTATGCACAAAATTACAATTTCTTTTTGAGAATCACCTATTTAGCGGGTTGTTTTGTTCCAAATACTTTAAAATATCATCCGCGCCACTGTCACTTGAAGCTTTCCACGGCGGCTTTCAGCTGCTCGTCGTTTCCAGTCTCATAGTCTTTTGGCGTGTTGTAGACCTCAATGTCGGGCTTGAGCTCCTTGTTCTCGAAGTAGGTTCCGTCCATTGCCTGGTTGCCCACTTGCGGGATTCCGAAAACCATGCCGTTCATCATTGTCTCCCACCACACGGCGGTCATGGTGCCTGCCACGGGCGTTCCCACGAGCTTGCCAATGCCCAAGGTCTTGTAGACGGCAGGGAAGCCGTGGCCGTTGCTGTAGTCGTCCTCGCAAATCATGACGCACGAAGGTTTCACCCATTTGTTCCATGGGTCGTAGCCGATGTATTTGCCGTGGGCGATGAACTTGACATATTGCTTGCCCGAGAGCAGGGTGCACAGGTCATCGTGGAGCCATCCGCCACCATTGTGGCGCTCGTCCACGATCACGGCTTTCTTCATGCGCATGGAGTCGGAGAGCAGCTGGCTGAACACCGTGCGGAAGCTCTCGCTGTCCATGGCCTTGACGTGCACGTAGCC
>DAINOS010000078.1:9358-10857 GCA_036743855.1 Prevotella sp.
CCGCGGTTGATGACCTCTTCCACCTTGAGACCGTCGCCCTTATAGTCGTTGTCGAAGAAGAGACCCAAGGCTGCCGTCTTTAGCGGAGCGCCTGAGGGATAATAGCGCGCTCCGGTGTGTGAGCCGTTGAGCTCGCCCAGCATCTCGGAGAGCATGTCGCGGAAGTCGTAGTTGTTGTTTATGTATGGCAGGAACTTGGCGTAGGTCTTCTTGTAGCCATCCCAGTCCACGCCGTGGAGCTTGGGGTCATAAAACTTGTCCTTCACTTGCTGCCACACGTGGTTGAAGATGTAGGCGCGCTCCTCGTAAGGGCGATAGTTGAAGTTGGCCTCGAAGTCGATGCCCTTCTGTGAGTTTTTGGCGAGGTCAATTTGCTTGATGCCGTTGTTGTAGACGTAGAGGTTCTTGAAGTCCTTGTCGGCCTCAAGTCCGTATCCCACGTTCTTCATCACTATCTCGGTCTTGTTCTCCACCAAGTCGTGTTTCCACAGGTCGTAGCCGCCCTCGAAGCGCGCTTGATAATACAGCGTGTCGCCGCCGGGCGAGAGGATGGCGTCTGCCATGTGAGAGGAGTTGACCGTGAGACGGATCACGCGGTCGCGACAGTTGGCAAGGTCAAACTTCAGGGCCTTCACCTCGTCTTTCTTCTTGTCGGCCTGCGATTTCTTGCCAAGCCTTATGAGAGGTTTCTTCTTTTTCGTGGTGTCGGCCTTTTCCTTCTTGTGAGCCTCATCGTAGAGCGCGCGCTCTTCCTTGCCCATGCGGAAACGCTCGTAGGCGTCGAGGTCGAAGAACATGATGTAGGCGTCGTCTTCAGCGCCCCAGCTGCCGTGGCTGCGATAACCGGCGCGGTCGCTCATGAAGAGCATCGCCTTGCCGCCAAGCACCCATTGGCCGTTGCTGTCGTTGTAGCCACTGTTGGTGAGGTTCGTTATCTTTTGGCTTCCATCGGCTGGCACGAGGGCAATGTCGCTGTTGTTCCAGCCGCCATTGCCGATATAGTTTGACAACAACCACTTGCTGTCGGGGCTCCACTTGAACCACAGGTCGCCATCAGAGTAGCTGTATTGGTATTTGCCGTCCATGAGTTGCCTCACGGCTTTAGTCTTCACGTCCACCGCCTTCAGCGCGCCGCGGTCCTCGATGTAGGCCACGCTCTTGCCATCGGGACTGTAAGCCGGCTGCATGTCGACCAAGGATGACTTCACGAGTTGCTCTTCCTTGAGCTGGGTGGCATAGGTGAACTGTTTCTCGTCCTTGTTCACTATGCTTGTCTGGTAGATTTGCCAGAGTCCGCCACGCTCCGAGGCGTAGACAAGGCTGCGGCCATCGGGCGAGAAATTGACGTTGCGCTCCTGCTCAGGCGTGTCGGTTATTCGTTTTGTCGTGGTGTAGTCGATTGACGTGACGTATACGTCGCCATGGACCACGAAAGCGATTTCCTTGCCCGTGGGCGACACCGTGAACTCCGTTGCGCCACTTCTCAGCACCTGCCGCTG
>DAINOS010000079.1:0-10718 GCA_036743855.1 Prevotella sp.
GATTCTATTCTGTTTTCAAGGCTGCCGATGCCGACTTGCAGTTTGTCTTGTTGACGGGTGTCACCAAGTTCTCGCAAGTGAGCGTGTTCAGCGGATTCAATCAGCCAGATGACATCAGCATGGATGAACGCTACGAGGCTCTTTGCGGCATCACCGAGGAGGAACTATATACGACTTTTGATGAACCCATCAAGGCCATGGCAGCAAGATACAAGGTTTCAGAGGATGAGATGAAGTATAAGCTGAAACGCAAGTTTGATGGCTATCATTTCAGTTCCAATATGCTCGACATCTATAATCCGTTCAGCATATTGAACTCACTGAGCAAGAAGAAGCTAAGTGATTTTTGGTTTCGCACTGGCACGCCAACTTATTTAGTGCGTCTGCTTTCTCACTTTAGAGAGAACTTGAACGAGTTGACAGGCAAGTATTATCCGACCAGTAGTTTTGTGGATTATCGAGCAGATGTAGAGGCTCCTTTGCCAATGATTTATCAAAGCGGATACCTTACTATCAAGGATTGGAATATGAACACGGATTCTTATCTCTTGGATTTCCCAAACGATGAGGTAGAAAACGGTTTCCTCACCTTGGTGGCTACCAGCTATTTGAAGCCAAAAGAACAGACTGGTGCTTTTGTGTTGCAGGTGGTGAATGCCATGGACGCGGGCGATTGTGACCAACTGGAGAAGCTGCTTACTTCCTTCTTTGCCAGCATCCCGTATAACCAACGTCGCAAGGACAACGAGCGAGAGAAGGAGCGCTATTTCCAATATACCTTCTATCTCATATTGAGAATGATAAGCTGTTTTACGGTTTACATCGAGAAAGAACAGAGCGAGGGCAGGGTTGATTGCATCGTGGAAACACCAAAAGATGTCTATATCTTTGAGTTCAAACGAGATGGCTCGGCACTCGATGCTCTCGACCAAATCGAGAAAATGGGGTATGCGAGGGAATATGCTGCTGACAGCAGAAACATCCACCAGATTGGTTGCAACTTTTCATCGAAGACAGGAACGATAGATGGGTGGGAAATAAAATAAATGATTTGCAAAAAAAGCCGGCGCACCTCGTGAAGAGATGCGCCGGCTTGCGTTTTTTGAGCCTCTTGTCGGATTCGAACCAACGACCCCGAGATTACAAATCACGTGCTCTGGCCAACTGAGCTAAAGAGGCGGGTGGGCAAGCGATTCTTATCGCGCCGCTACAACCAAGTACCCTTGCTACGTTCCCGTCCTGGGGGATTCCGAGGGAGCTGGCCGTAAGAGACTTGCCCGTGTCATTGAGGGTTTTCTCAAATGCGGGTGCAAAGGTAAGACAATTTGCGGAATAAAGAAAAAATATGACGTATAAAAAGCAAGATTTAACATATTTTTCTATCCTTGCCACCTCATCTACCTCTAAAAAATGCGTACCTTTGCACCCGAAATATGATAAACGTCATCTCTCTGATACAGCTCAAGGCTTTTGCCCGTCAGGACGGTTTTTTACTCTTCCTGCTATGGGTCGCGTCGTTCGCGATCATCGTCCACAGCCCTACGTCTTCGTGGGGCAGCCTGCTTGCCATGGCCACGCCTTTCTTCGTGGGTTGGATGCTCGTGAAGTTTCGCGACTACGCCCTCAAGGGCGTCATCTCGTTTCGCAGGGCATTGGCATTCTGCGTGTTCACGTTCTTCTACGCCTCCATGCTCTTCGCGGTGGCACAATATGTCTATTTCCGCTTCTTGGACAATGGCGCGTTGATTTCAACGCTCGTCTCCACCATCAAGACGCTTGAGCCGTTTTATCGCGCCCAGGGAGTTTCCGTAGAGGGGCTGAAGCAATCCATCACCATGATAGGAGAGTTGTCGCCGGTGGAGATAGCCTTCATCTTCATGATGCAAAACATCTTCATGGGCTTCTTCATGAGCTTCCCCATAGCCTTGGTGACAAGGAGGAGAACCGCGAGAGGCGACATCAACCATTAAGAAACAACCATAAAAATGAACATATCCGTAGTCATTCCCCTTTTCAATGAGGCAGAGTCGTTGCCAGAGCTTCACGCGTGGATCCAGCGCGTGATGAAAGCCAACAATTTCAGCTATGAGATTATCTTCGTCAACGACGGCTCCACCGACAACTCTTGGCAGGTGATAAAAGAGCTCTCTGCCAAGGACCCAAACATCCACGCCATAAAGTTCCGCCGCAACTACGGCAAGAGCCCCGCCCTCTATTGCGGGTTCAAGAAAGCGTGTGGCGACGTGGTGATAACAATGGACGCCGACTTACAAGACTCGCCCGACGAGATTCCAGGGCTCTACAAGATGATAACCGAGGACGGTTATGACCTCGTGTCGGGCTACAAGAAGAAGCGCTACGACCCCCTGTCGAAGACCATCCCCACCAAGCTCTTCAACGCCACAGCACGATGGATAAGCGGCGTGCACAACCTGCACGACTTCAACTGCGGCCTCAAGGCTTACCGCAAGGACGTGGTGAAAAACATCGAGGTCTACGGAGAGATGCACCGCTACATACCATACCTGGCCAAGAACGCTGGCTTCGACCGCATAGGCGAGAAGGTGGTGCACCACCAGGCGAGAAAATACGGCCACTCCAAGTTTGGCATCAACCGTTTCTTCAACGGCTATCTCGACTTGCTCACCCTGTGGTTCCTGAGCAGCTTCGGCAAGAAGCCGATGCACGTGTTCGGCTTCATTGGCTCCATGATTTTCTTCATAGGCTTCATCTCGCTCGTGTGGCTCATCGTGGAAAAGGCCATAGCCCTCTGCAATGGTGTCTATGGCGACCTGCTCGCCAACCACGCCTCGTTCTACATCGCGCTGACCGCTCTCATCCTCGGATCACAGTTTTTCGTGGCAGGATTCCTTGGCGACCTCGTGAGCAGGCAGAACCCGCAGCGCAACGATTACCAGATAGAAGAAACCATCTGAAAATGAGGAAACTCCTGTATCTTTTAATAGGGGTGGCTACGTTGGCGGCATGCTCAAGCGTTGACTGCCCGCTCAACAACACCGTCTACGCCAAGTACGTGCTCCGCGGGCCGGTAACCACCCTACCCGACATGCTCACCATCTCCACCAAGACGGGCGACGGTTCCGACTCAGTGCTTATCAACAAGCAAGAGAACACCGACTCCTTCTCGTTGCCAATGAGCTACAACAGGCCGGAGGACATCCTCGTGATGCAGACAAACGACCTCTTCGACACCATAAGGGTGGAGAAGACAAACACCCCACACTTCGAATCGGTGGACTGCGGAGTAAACTATTTCCACACCATCACCAACGTGGCATACACGCGCCATGCCATTGACTCGGTGGTAATCCATCACAACTACGTCAACTATGATGCCTCGCAACAGCATTTCTATATCTATTTTAAGGAAAGTCGTGAGTAGTCTCCTGCTCTTGCTCGCCCTCACCGCCACGGCTCAGCGCCAACAAGGTCAAGGGCAGCAACGACTTAGCAAGGACGAGCAGCTGAAGCTGCGCATGAAAGCCATCGACGATTCCATACCTTGGTGGCGTGGCATCCAGGTGAAAGCCGACTTGATGGGCGTCGTGCAGCGGGCCGTGTCGTCGACAGGGCAATATGAGGTCGGAGTGAGAGTGAACCTCAAGGACAAGTATTACCCCGTGTTGGAGATAGGCCTCGGACAGGCCGACGACACCAACCTCTCCACCAACACCCACTACAAGACTTCAGCGCCTTACGGGAAGATAGGCATGGACTTCAACATCCTGAGAAACAAGCACGACATCTATCGGCTCTTCGCCGGCGTGAGATACGCCTACACCAATTTCAAGTTCAACATTGACCATCCCGATGTCACGGACCCCGTATGGGGCGACAAGGTGCCATTCTCCCTTCACGACGTGAAGGCGCAGTACCACTGGATGGAAGCCGTTTTCGGCACCGAGGCAAAGATCGCGGGCCCCGTGAGCCTTGGCTGGACTTTCCGCTACCGAAGGAGGATAGCCCACAAGGATGGAGACTATGGCAACCCATGGTATGTGCCAGGCTTCGGCAAGCAAGGCTCATCATGCATCTGGGGATCTTTCGAGCTAATGGTAAACCTGTGAAACACTGACACCACACCATAATGAAAAAGAAAAACTTATTCAAGGCCATCTTCCTCGCCATCCTCATCGTGGCTTCGGTAGCCATCATCTGGCAGCAGCGCACGACACCTTACCAGCACGACACGGGATTCATCTTCGGGACGACATACAGCATCACTTATCAATACGACAAGGACTTGCAACCCGAGATTGAGGCAGAGATGAAGGAGGTGGATGCCGCCTTGTCGCCATTCAACAAGCAAAGCATCATCACCGCCATAAACAACAACCAAAAGGTAAGGCTCAACAAGAAGTTCACCGAGGTGTTCAACCTCGCCGAGAAAATCTCGCACGAGACCGACGGTGCCTTCGACATCACCGTGGCCCCACTGGTCAACGAATGGGGATTCGGATTCAAGAAAGGCGTGGACCCAACGCGCCACACCATAGACTCACTGCGTGAAATAGTGGGCTATCAGAAAGTGGCACTCAAGGGCGGCACCATAGTGAAGCAAGACCCACGCATAAACCTCGATTGCTCCGGCGTGGCAAAAGGCTATGGCTCCGACTGCGTGGCCAACCTCTTGAGACGCCACGGGATAGAGAACTTCATGGTCGAGATAGGCGGCGAAGTGGTGACTTCGGGCATCAACCCCGACAGGGTGCCGTGGAGAATCGGCGTGACGAAGCCAGTGGACGACCCGACGCAGCAAGACGGCGAACTGCAAACAGTGCTCAACGTCACCGACAAGGCAATGGCCACAAGCGGAAACTATCGCAACTTCTATTATAAGGGAGGAAAGAAATACGCCCACACCATAGACCCGAAGACGGGTTATCCGGTACAGCACAACATCCTGTCATCGACCGTGGTAGCCGACAACTGCGCCACCGCCGACGCCTACGCTACCGCCTTCATGGTGTTGGGACTCGAAAAGGCGAGAGCCATATTGGAAAGACACCCAGAGCTGATGGTCTATTTCATATATAGCGACAAGAACGGGAAAAACGCCGTATGGTTCTCACCGTCAATGAAAAAAGTTATCACGCAATGAGATGGGATTCACTTGCTTCTCTGCCACTCTTCATAGGAATGAGTCAAAAAGAACTGGAGGGCATCATGACACAAACACGAATCGACTTCAACAAGGTCGAGGCGGGCACTGTCATAGCGAAGCGCAACCAGCCCTGTGGCAAACTGACCATCGCCATATCGGGTGAATTGCTTTGCCAAACATGTTCCGACGACAACGCGTATAAGGTGGAAGAAAACGTCAGCGCGCCAATAATATTGCAATCGCTTGGCATATTCGGTAAATACCAAGTGTTCACGAAAACCATAAAGGCCATCACGCAAACCAACACCATCACGTTTGAGAAAGATGAGCTGCACAAGTTGCTCGACTCCTCGCTCATATTCAGGATAAACCTTATACGCATTCTCTCCACCCAACTGCAAAAGCGAGATCAGCAACTATGGGAACAGCAGTATCACCCCAAGGGCAAGACCGTCTCGGAGCGACACAACGATATGCTGGTTTACCACATAAAACAATTCATCAAGCGTCGTTGCATCACGCCAGCAGGGCAAAAGGTGTTTTACATCAGCATGGCAACCTTGGGCGACATGCTTGGGCAAAACCGCCAGCAAATATCCAAGGCTATCAATTGCCTGAAACAAGAGGGGCTTCTCACGAGCTCACGCGGGAAGATCGTGATACCGCAGTTGCAAAACCTTTAAGTTTAAGTTCATTGCGACTTCTTGCCCAAGGCACCGTAAACGATTTTAGCTATCAGCGGCCGTGAAGTCTCCTCGGTAAGTCCATGGCCAAGCCGACCATAGATAAACGGCACTTCAAGTCCCTTGATGCAATAATGAGTGATGTCGGCAACCATGTCCACGTTTTCAATGTCAAACTCACCGTCGGCCTTGCCCTCGGCATAAACCTTCCGAAACAGCTCCATTTCGTCCTCATCGAAATTTTTGCGCACTTTCTCCACAGTCCAGATGTTGCGGAAAAACTCCGCGCGAAGGTTACCATTGCGCACCACCGTCTCCCTGATTGACGTGAGGTGAGTATAAATGAGCTCTATCACCTTGTCCTGTGGTGGTATGCGCTTTGCCGCCACCTCATCGAGCTTGTCGCTAAGGCGCTCAAGCTCCGACTCTATCACGGCATAGTAGATGTCCTCCTTGCAATTGAAATAAGTGTACAGCGTGCGACGCCCTTTGCCCGATGCCAAGGCTATATCGTTCATCGTGGTTCCATTGAGGCCCTTCTTGGCAAACAGTTGGCGCGCCACGTCAACCAATTTCTGGCGGGTTTTGGATATTGACATGATTATGTTCCTTTTACGTGATTTCTTGATTATCAAGTCTGCAAGCCAAACATTTGCACACAAATAAAGCGTGTGCAAGAATGACGTGTGCAAAATTATCACTTTTTGCCGACAACGACAAGAAAGGAGCCGGAAAAAACACCTTGCCCTCGACATTCAATTTGCTCACCACAATAATGTCATGCTCCCATGACATTATTGGACAAAAGCCTTGCATATCCGAAACAAATGAGCTACATTTGCAAAGCAAATCGAAATTAAACAGAAAAGCAACGTTTCACTTTCAATGCGTAACTCATGAAAAAGATTCTACTCATCTTAAACCTTCTCTTGGTCGCCATGTTGCCTGCGTGCTCGCAATCTGGCCTCCTCAAGAACCCGACCTTCAAAAAGGTATTCAACTATGGAAAGACCGACGGCACGAGCATTCAAGACATGGTCATCTCTGGCGACACCGCGGTGAGTTTCACTGACGCTTTGAAATCAGTGACTCTCATCAATCTCACAAAGAAAAAAAGCATTGGCGAGCTGAGCGTGGCACAAAGCGCACCCGTGCACTGCAACACCGTGTCGTTCGGGCAAAGATACGCCCCATCCGACAAGTGGCCGCTTCTCTATGTCGCGCAAGCCTCCAACCGCCACACTACCAACGTCTACCATTTGGTGGGCAAAACCCTTGAGCTCATTCAGACCATAACCTGGGATGGGTACAAAAATACCCTTGCCTGCTTCGACAGCGCAGACAAGGGTCATATGTATGTCATAGCATGGAACGGGCCAGAAGACCGCACGCCAAGAATCTTCAAGATAGCCACGCCAAGTTTCAAGAAGGGCAAAATGACCATTGATCTAAAAGAAGAAACCGACTATTTCTCATTCTATTATATCAACAAGTATGAGGTGGTGCAAGGCGTGACCGTGAAGGACGGCATGATGTATCAAGTGAGAGGATACAAGAGAGGCGGACAACTCGCGGTCTTTGACCTGAAAGCCAAGAAGCAAGTCCAACTCTTCAATCTTGTAGGCAAAGGCATTACTGCTGAACCCGAGGGCATCGACTTCCAGGGCGACAAGCTCTGGATATGCGACCAGGAAGGCGATATGTTCCTCGTGCAAGAGCAGGGCAATTAAGCATACGCGGTAAGACAACGCGCAGCATAAAATCACTGCTGCGCCACGCCCCTCATTGTCAATGATATACGATGGCGGCGATTGTCCACTTCCATCACTTTCACGCGCACGTGCTGATGAAGTTTCACCACCTCGTTGGGGTCACGCACAAACTTGTCGGCAAGTTGCGAAATATGGACAAGGCCGTCTTGATGAACGCCTATATCGACGAAAGCACCGAAGTTTGTAATATTGGTCACGATTCCAGGCAGTTCCATCATTGGCACGAGGTCTTCGGGAGTGTGCACACGTGGGTCAAACTCAAAGGTCTCGGCCTTGCCACGTGGGTCTCGCCCAGGCTTCTCCAGCTCTTTCATGATGTCGGTGAGCGTTGGCAAGCCTACGCTCTTGGTCACATATTTGTTGATATTCACCTTCTTGCGCAGCTCCGGGCTCTTGATCAAATCTCCAACGGAGCATCCGCAGTCTTCCGCCATTTTCTCCACAATGGGATAACTCTCGGGGTGCACGGCGGAAGCGTCGAGCGGATTCTTGGCATTGGGTATGCGCAAGAAGCCAGCGCACTGCTGGAAGGCGGCAGGACCGAGCCGTGGCACTTTCTTCAACTGCGCACGCGAGGTGAAAGGACCGTTGGCCTTGCGATAGTCCACGATGTTTTGAGCAAGTACAGGACCAAGGCCGGAGACATAGGTAAGCAAGTTTTTTGACGCCGTGTTGACATTCACGCCAACACCATTGACGCAAAGTTCCACCGTCTGGTCAAGACTGTGCTTGAGCTTGCCCTGGTCGACATCGTGCTGATACTGCCCCACCCCAATGCTCTTCGGGTCAATCTTCACCAGTTCGGCAAGAGGATCCATAAGCCTGCGGCCTATCGACACCGCCCCACGCACGGTGACATCCTCGTCGGGGAACTCCTCGCGTGCCACCTCGGAAGCGGAATATATGCTCGCGCCATCCTCGGAGACGACGTAAGTGGGTATGTCCTTAATCTGTCGCAATATGTCGGAAGTCTCTCGCGATGCCGTGCCGTTGCCGCACGCAATGGCATCAACCCGCCACTTGTGCGCCAAGTCATCGAACTGCTCCAATGGTGTCATCCCGTTTCGCGAGCGTCGGTCGCCCACGGCAAAGACCACGGTATGATAGAGCAAGTTGCCTTGAGCGTCGAGCACCACCACCTTGCAGCCAGTGCGTATGCCAGGGTCAACGCCCAAGACGCGTTTTTGTCCGAGAGGCGCGGCGAGAAGCAACTGCTTGAGGTTTTCCTTGAACACACGTATGGCCTCATCATCGGCCTTTTCCTTGCTCAGTGCGGCGAACTCGTTTTCTATCGAAGGCTCTACAAGTCTTTTGTAACCATCCTCGACTGCCTCAGCCACAATGGTTTGACAAGAGCCAAAACCACGCACGTAGTGGCGCTTCAACCGTTCCACATTGCCTTCGTCATCGCCCGTTATGCTAACCCTCAGCACGCCCTCAGCCTCACCACGGCGCATGGCGAGAAGACGATGCGAGGAACAACGGCGCAACTCCTCGGAGAAAGCAAAGTAATCGCTGTATTTCTGAGCCTTGTCCTCATCCTTCATTTTGGGGATGACACGCGACACTATCGTGGCCTCATGCTGGAAGTTGCGGCGCACTGTCTGTCTTGTGCCTTCATCGAGAGAGATGTCCTCGGCAATAATGTCTTGCGCGCCCTTTATGGCTTGTGCGGCATCTTTCACGTCGCCCTTGACAAATCGACGCGCCGCCATGTCTGGATAGTGCTCCTTTTGTATAAGTATCAGCTTGGCGAGAGGCTCAAGGCCCTGCTCACGTGCCACTTGCGCACGTGTGCGACGACGAGGCTTGAAAGGCATGTAAATGTCTTCTATCTCCGTGGCATCCCATGAGTTCTCTATGCGATTGCGCAAATCATCGGTGAGCTTGCCTTGCGAGTCAATGGTTTTCAGGATTGTCTCTTTGCGCTTCTGCAACTCTTTCAGCTTTTCGTAAAGGTCGCTCACGGCAGCCACCTGCACCTCATTGAGGTTTCCCGTGGCTTCCTTGCGGTAACGACTGATGAAAGGAATGGTCGCACCGGCATCGAGAAGCTCGATGACGGCAGCCGCTTGCTCCTGCCTGATATTGAGGCTTTGGGATATGAGAATGGAATATTGGTTCATTGTTGATATTGTCTAATCAGTATGAAATAGATATTGTCTTATTTTCTTATTATCTCACGGGCCTTCTCTATCATTGAGTCGGTCCCGCGGTTGATGTCCGTGGATGAAAGGCCTACATACACGTCAGGATCCATTCCGTCCTCGGTGCTGCGCATGTCAGTGTCGTAGATAGGACATGCCGAAAAGCGAATGCTCCATCCGTTTGGCAATTCAGATGAGAAAGGCAGTCCGGCTCCACCGCCAGTACGGTCGCCAACGATAACCACCTTGGGGAAGTGGCGCATGTATTTCACAAACTCGTTGGCGGCAGAGAAGACCGAGCGGTTGACAAGCACCACCACAGGCTTGTGCCAGCGTATGCCCTTGGCAGGCTTGAGCGTCTGCTTCTCCAAACCCGAGAAATCGTCGTGTCCCTTGCCCGTCTTGTGCCTCATATAGCCCACAAGGGTCTCCTTGTCAGTGAAGCGGGCTGCAAGGCTCTCAGCCGAGGTCAACATTCCACCGCCATTGTCGCGAAGGTCTATTATCAAGCCCAAACACGGCTGGAAATACAACATGATGTCGTCGAGATTGCCCGCGCCAAAGGAGTTCTCAAACGTTGGCACACGCAGATAGCCTACATTATCGTCGAGAATACGGTAACGCATGCCGTTGGATATGCGATAATCGGTACCAAGATACGCACGCACGAGAGAGTCGTTATAATTCTTCGGGTAGTTCTCGTGGAATCCCCAATAGCGACTGTAATCGAAAGAGGCGAAGAGGTTTACGTGTCCATCTCGCAACTCTGCGAGCATATTGCCAAGCACTTCAAGTTGCTGGCTCTCGCTCATGCCATAATCGAACTGCGGCTGATAAACGGTGTGGATAGAATCCCAATCAATGCCTTTCTCCTTGAAAAAACAGTAATGCTCGTCCATGATGCGCCACAAGGCCTCAAAGTTGCCTTGCGGAGAATCATCATACTCATCCTCGGTCACGCACGCCGCCATCACGAAAGGCAAGAGGAAAA
>DAINOS010000080.1:0-10702 GCA_036743855.1 Prevotella sp.
CATACTGCAAGGCGCGCAGGAAGTCGTGGTCGATGATCATGGCCTCGTCGTCGCCTTTGGCGGCGAGCTTCATCTGGTCGATGAAGCGCTGCTCCTGGTCTATCGGGTCGTTGAGCTCAGAGTAGGCGTTGGCCAGCTCCTTGCCGTTGACCATCAGCTCGAAGCGTTCGGTCAGACCCGGCTTTGAGCGGTGCATCTTGGTGAGCGGCGACATCTCCACGGGGTAGTCGGTGATAAACGTGGGCTGGATGAACGTGCCCTCGCAGGTCTCCCCGAAAATCTCGTCGATGAGCTTGCCCTTGCCGGTTGTCTCGTCCACGGTGTCTATCTTCAGCTTGTTGATGGCGATGTCGCGTATCTCCTCCTCGCTCAGGCCGTTGAGGTCGTAGCCTGTCTTCTCCTTGATGGCGTCGAGTATTGGCAGACGCTTGAATGGTGCCTTATAGCTGATGGTTTTGCCCTGGTATTCCACCTCGTCCTTGCCGTTGACGGCTATGCAGATGGTCTCCAGCAGCTTCTCGGTGAAGGTCATCATCCAGTTGTAGTCCTTGTAGGGCACATAGAGCTCCATGCAGGTGAACTCGGGGTTGTGGAACTTGTCCATGCCCTCGTTGCGGAAGTTCTTGCCTATCTCATACACGCCGTCGAAGCCGCCCACAATGAGGCGCTTGAGGTAGAGCTCCGTGGCTATGCGCATGTACATGTCGATGTCGAGCGCGTTGAAGTGGGTGATAAACGGGCGTGCCGACGCTCCGCCAGGGATGTTCTGGAGGATAGGTGTCTCCACCTCGGTGTATCCGTGCTTGTCGAAGAAGTCGCGCATGGTGCGCAGCACGGTGGCGCGCTTCACGAAAGTCTGCTTCACGCCATCGTTGACGATGAGGTCAACGTAGCGTTGGCGGGCGCGCATCTCCGGGTCGTCGAACTTGTCGTAGGCCACGCCGTCCTTGTATTTCACTATCGGCAGAGGCTTGAGACTCTTCGAGAGGAGCGTCAGCTCTTGGGCGTGGACAGAGATCTCGCCGGTCTGGGTCTTGAAGACGAAACCGCGTATGCCGATGATGTCGCCTATGTCGAGCAGCTTCTTGAAGACCACGTTGTAGAAGTCCTTGTTGTCCTCGGGACAAATGTCGTCACGGGTGACGTAGACCTGTATGCGGCCCTTGCCGTCTTGCAGCTCCACGAAGCTCGCCTTGCCCATGACGCGGCGGCTCATCATGCGTCCGGCGATGACAACCTCTGGCTTCTCGCCTTCATTGAACGATTGCTTGATGTCCGTGCTGAACGCTGACACTGGGAATTCGGCGGCAGGGTAGGGGTTGATACCCATCTCGCGCAACTGTTGCAGGCTTTGGCGACGGCCTATCTCCTGCTCACTCAACTCTAATATATTCATGTCTTGATCGAAATTTTTATTCTTGCCGATTCTTATTATATAATGTGCAAAATTACGAAATTATATTCATAAAACGAACGGTTTGACATAATTTAGCCATATCGCTTCGGCTTCACGCCGTAATCGCGTCGGCTTCACGCCGTAATCGCGTCGCGATTCAAGCGTAAAGCCATCGCGATTCAAGCGTGAAGCCGACAGGGCAAAAAAAAACAGCGCGTCCACACTCATTGCGGACGCGCTGTTTCGCTCGTTTATCTTATTTATAATGTCAATGTCTTGCTTGTTATAGCCAATGTCTCAGAGACTTAGACAGTTTACAGCCTAAACTTGTAGCCAATGGTGAATTGCAGCACGTTGGTGTAGCCGTCGCCGTGCTTTGGCACCTTTGTGGCACCGATGTTGTAGCGGCCGTCAATCACGAAGTTGTTGAACTCGTAAGACATACCCACGGGCACGGCGAGGTCAAAGGTGTTCACATCGCCCATGTTGTCCTTGCTCACCATGAAGCCAGGTTGCAGGCCGGCCTTGAGAGCGAAACCGCGCGACACGTAATAGTTGAGCGTGATGGGGATGTTGAGGTAGCCTGGATTCCAGGTGTAGCCGTCGCTCTTGCCGCCTTGGAACGAGTAGAGCAGACCGCCGGCGATAGCCACCTTGCGGTTGATTTGGTGTTGCAGCTCGGCACCGAACGCGAAGCCGGCCTTCCAGTCGAGGTCACCAACGGTAGACACGTTGAGGCCTATCTTGGGCTGTATGGTTGTGGTGCCAACCCTGCGCTGTCCGAAAGCAAATGCTGAGGTCAAAGCCAAAACGGTCATTAATAATAGTTTCTTCATAACAATTGATGATTAAGTTATAAATAAATACAATCTCTACGTTACCTGAAAACAGGCATCACGGATATGTATGGCAAAGCTACGGAAAAATAATTAAAACCACGGTATTTCGGTTTGAAAACAAGAGCCATTTATGATTTTTTATGGAAAAACGCGGCTTAAAGGTTCGCACAGGGCCTTTGTCAGGTCAATTATTATTTGTAATTTAGTGGCTTGAATGTAAACCAGGCATAATCATGGGTGAGATAGTGAACAAATATCCGGTTGGAATACAAACCTTCGAGAAGATTCGCGAAGGCAAATACTTGTATGTGGACAAGACGCCGTACATCGTGGATTTCCGCAAAAAGCAAATGAGCTACGTCTTCTTGAGCCGTCCGCGACGGTTCGGCAAGTCACTCTTCGCCTCAACGCTTCATGCCTATTTCGCCGGCAAGAAGGAGCTCTTCGATGGTCTTGCCATTGCCTGCTACGAGAAGGAGTGGGTGAGGCATCCCGTGCTGCACTTCGACATGAGCGGGGCGAAGCACATGGACGCGGAAAGTCTGAAAAGTTATCTCAATTTCATTCTTCTGCCATACGAGAAAGTGTATGGTAAGGGAGAAGGAGAGAACATGCCGAACGAAAGACTCATAGGCTTGGTGAAACGTGCTTATGATCAGACAGGCGAGAAAGTTGTCGTTATCATCGATGAGTACGACGCGCCGTTGCTCGACGTGGTGCACGAGAAGGAAAACCTTGGCGTGCTGCGCCGCATAATGCAGAATTTCTACAGTCCGATAAAGATGCTCGACCCCTGCTTGGAGTTCACGTTCATCACAGGCATCACGAAGTTCTCTCAGCTGAGCATCTTCAGCGAGCTCAACAATCTCGACAACATCTCGATGTACGACCAGTATTCCGCCATTTGCGGCATCAGCCTGACGGAGCTGACAACCGTGATGCGTCCCGACGTTGAGGGTCTTGGCAGGGCGTTGGGACTGTCGTATGAGGAAACGCTGGAGGAGTTGCGCCAGTATTACGATGGCTACCATTTCAGTGAGCACTCAGAGGACGTGCTCAACCCGTTCAGCCTTATAAAGGCATTGAATAGTCAGAAAATCGCGCCTTTCTGGTTTGGTTCCGGCACGCCGAGCTATCTGATAGAGACCTTGCGTAAATTCCATGTCAACGTGATGGACATAGAGAAGAAGAGTTGCGAGGTCGATGATTTCGATGTGTCGCCCGAACAGATGACCTCGCCCCTGCCGTTGCTCTACCAGAGCGGCTATCTCACCATAAAGAAGTATAACCCTCTGCTGCGCCGCTACACTCTGGAATATCCCAACCGCGAGGTGAAGATAGGCATGCTGAAGAGTCTCGCGCCCAACTACCTCTCGCCTGTGTCGCTCGACAACAGCAGTCTCACGGGCGACTTCCTCCAACTGCTCTACGATGGCGACATCGATGGCGCGATGAACCGCCTCAAGGCTTATTTAGCGAGCATCAGCAACAGGCTTTCCAACAAGAACGAGCGCGACTTCCAGACCGTGTCCTATCTCATCTTCAACCTCATGGGGGCTATCATGCGCGTGGAAGAGGACAGTGCCATCGGTCGTGCCGATGCCGTGGTTTACCTGCCAGAGGCGGTGTTCGTGTTTGAGCTGAAATATGACGGCTCGGCGGAGGACGCGTTGAGGCAGATTGACGAGAAAGGCTACCTTGTGCCTTACTCGGCCGATGGCAAGCGACTGTATAAGATAGGTGTCAACTATGACAGCCATCAGCGCACCATCGGCGACTGGATAATAAAGGAGGGGTGAAAACTATACAATATCCTTTATTTGTGGAGGTAGCAATCAGCCTCGTGAGAGAAAATCACGCCGATAGCTTGCAGATAAGAATATACGATGGTCGTGCCCACGAACTTCATTCCTCGGCGTTGCAGGTCTTTCGACACGGTGTCGGACAGCGGCGAGGAAGTCTTGCCCGTCTCGTATATTACTTTGCAGTTGGTGAAATGCCAAATGTAACGGTCGAAGGATCCGTATTCCTTTTGAATGTCAAGGAAAATCCTCGCGTTGTCTACGGCGGCCTTTATCTTTAGCCTGTTGCGTATGATACCCTTGTCCGCGGCAAGGGCCTGCTTTTTCGTCTCGTCGTATCGTGACACTGCCACGGCGTCGAATCCGCTGAAAGCCTTGCGGAAGGCTTCGCGCTTGTTGAGCACGCACTCCCACGACAGTCCGGCCTGGAACGACTCCAACAGCAGCATCTCGAACAGTTTGTGGTCGTCGTGCACGGGGACGCACCATTCCGTGTCGTGGTATTTTATGTAAAGGGGATTGCCAAGGTTGCACCAGTGGCAGCGTTTCGGTTCCATATTCATTTTCAACCAGTCTACAAATCTCTGTGTATCACAGTGCCGTTGGCTTGATGTGTGGCAAGCACTAACACCTCGGCGATCTGCACATGTTCGGGCGCGCTTGCCGCATAAAAAGCCACGTCGGCAATGTCGTCGCCACGGAGCGGCTCTATGCCACGGTACACGTTGTCGGCGCGCTCGATGTCGCCATGAAAGCGGATGTTGGAGAAGTGTGTCTCCACGAGTCCCGGCTTAATGTCGGTCACCCGCACCTTAGTGTGCGCCACGTCGATGCGCAACCCGTCGGTCAAGGCCTTGACAGCCGCCTTGGTAGCGCAATACACGCCACCGCCAGCGTATGCGGCATCACCTGCCACGCTGCCGATGTTTATCACGTGACCGTGGTCGCGCTCCACCATTCCAGGCACGATTAGACGCGTCATGTTGAGCAGGCCTTTTATGTTGGTGTCAATCATCTCGTCCCAGTCGGTAAAGTCGCCTTCGTATTCAGGTTCAAGTCCACGGGCGAGGCCGGCGTTGTTTATCAGCACGTCAACGTTTTTCCATTCGTCGCCCAACGATTCAATGGTCTTTGTGGCCTGCGCCCTGTCGCGCACGTCGAAGCAAAGCGTCAGCACGGCTGTTCCCTCTGCCTCCAACTCATTCTTTATCTCTTCAAGACGCTTGCTGTTGCGGCCCGTCATTATGATGTCGTAGCCGCCCATGGCGAAGCGGCGGGCGCATGCCTCGCCAATGCCGCTTGTCGCTCCAGTGATAAGTGCTATTAGCTTTTTCACGTGTTATTAATGTTTATGTTGTTTGTTTGTCGCAAATTTATTACAAAATATCTGATACAGCAAAATAAAAGAAGATTAATTGTTTGGTCGCCGTGTTGTTTCACTGTCGTTAGCTTTTCTTAGAGGCCGATAAGCAATATTGGAATTATTTTTCTTTGAGATGTCTGAAAATAATCGTAAGTTTGCAGGACAGTAAAAAACAAGATTCCATGAACATAGAAGAGCAAAAGAAGATAATCGAGTCGCAAGAAGGATTGAGCCGTACGCTTGGCATGGAGTTTTTCTCCACCCCGGAAGACGACACCTGCATGGCTCGTATGAAAGTGAACAGCACCAATCGTCAGCCGTTTGGGTTCTTGTCGGGTGGCGCGTCGTTGGCGTTGGCTGAGAACCTTGCCGGCGTTGGCTCCATGGCGCTTTGCCCTAAGAAAATCCCGGTGGGCATAAACGTGAGCGGGAGCCATGTGCTTGCCGTAAGGGAAGGCGACACGGTGACGGCCTACGGCAAGTTGATGCACAAGGGCACCACACTGCATGAGTGGCAGATAGACATAAAGAACTCGCAGGGAGAGCTCATCTCGACCGTGCACGTGACCAACTATATCATCTCTCCAAGGAAGAATGACTGATGTCAACCGCATGGACAAGGTGATGTATCGGTTGCCAGACGCGACGGAATGTCATCGCTTGACAGGCAAGGCCCTTGGGCTTGATGGCATTGGTGACCTTGGAGGCAAGAGTGGTTTCGTGTTCGCGCCATTCCATGCTGACGCGTCGTCTCGCCTGGTCTTCTTGGACGTGGCAACCCATGATGTGATGGACGTGCCGCCTGTCGCTGAGGCGAAGGTTCACGACTTCGTGGAGAAGGAAAGCCGACAAGACTATCGACGTGCCTTTGAAAGAATGAAGGCGAGATTGGCAAGCACGAGCTTGAAGAAGGTCGTGCTTGCCCGCCGTGACGACTTGCGACTGGCTGAGCCGTTGAATGCCAACGAGGTGTTTGCCAAGGCTTGCAGGATGTATCCTCACCAGATGGTCGCTCTCGTGAGCACGACACTTTCAGGAACGTGGATCATGGCAACGCCAGAGGTGCTGATAGAGAGGAAAAACCAAAAATGGGCGACAATGGCTTTGGCCGGAACCATGTCGACACCAGGTCCATGGAGCGAGAAGAACATGAGGGAGCAGCGCATAGTGGCGGATTACATACACGACCGTCTCACGCGTAGCTGTGTCTCCGTAGACCAGCAACCGCCACGCACGGTGACTGCTGCAAGGCTTTTCCACCTGCGCACCGACTTCGAGTTCACGCTTCGCGAAGGCGTAGACATCGTGGACGTGCTCGCCGACCTTTTCCCGACACCGGCGGTGTGTGGCATGCCAAAGCGTGAGGCCATGGAGACGATACTACAGGAGGAGGGGTTGGACAGGCGATACTACAGTGGTTTTTGTGGGCCGTGGAACCTGTCATCGCCTGATGTCTCAGCTTCATCTAACTCCGCTTCTTTTGGTCAAGATGCCGCTGCGGCACTTTATGTGTCGCTGCGCTGCATGGAGATAAGCTACAGGAATCTCAGCCTGTATGCTGGCGGAGGACTGCTCGACGAGAGCGAGGAAGCCACTGAATGGGAAGAGACTGAGAAGAAGATGCAAACGATGAAAGCGTTGCTATGACAAGTCGTTGAAAGAGAAAATAGAAGATATGTATTCTGACAAGGAAAACATAAACATACTTACCGCCCTGCTTTTGGCTCATGGCGTGCGGCATGCCGTGGTCTGTCCTGGCTCGCGCAACGCGCCAATAGTGCATAACCTCTGTGAGGCCCCTGGCATGACGTGCGAGTCGGTGACCGATGAGCGGTCGGCGGCTTTCATAGCCCTGGGCAAGTCGCAAGCCTTGGGTGAGCCCATGGTAGTATGCGTCACGTCGGGTTCGGCTTTGGTGAACACCTTGCCGGCAGTGGTGGAGGCGTGGTATCAACACGTGCCTATAATAGTGGTGTCGGCAGACAGGCCTGAGGCGATGATAGGCCAGCTGCAGGGGCAGACCATGCCGCAGCAAAAGACCTTGGAGGCTTTTTGGGTCAAGGAGGTGAGCTTGCCTGAGCCTCACGATGACGTGGAGCGATGGTATTGCAATCGCTTGGTGAATGAAGCATTGTGCGCAATGACACAATTAGGAGGCGGACCTGTGCACATCAATGTGCCAATCAGCGAGCCCCTGTTCAACTTCACCACGAGTGAACTCCCAAATGAACGCTGTATTAAACTTGTTGATAATCACTTGTGGCAAAACGAGTTGACGGAAGAGCTTCTCGCAAGTCCTCGCCCGATGGTTGTCGTGGGTCAGTTGCAAGGCCATGTGGCTTGTCGCGTTTGCGAGGCCATTAAGCACTTGGAAGAGAACGTTGTGGTTCTTGCCGAGCAGTTGGCGACAAGCAACATGAAGCCTTGCCATTTCGACGAGGCTCTCATCGAGATAGGCGAGCATGAGGCTTACAAGCCCGACTTCATTATATATATTGGCGACACCCTCGTCAGCAAGCGAGCAAAGCGCTTTTTGCAACATTGCCATCCGAGCCGTTGCGTGGTGGTGAATGCCTTAGGACAGCTGACTGACGTGACAATGAACGCCACGGATGTTGTGGCTTGCAAGGCTGAGGATGTATTGACCAGCCTTTGCGAGAAGATGGACAGCCGCGGAGCGAAACTCAGCGCTGAGGCCCTGGCGTTCCGTGAGAGATGGGTCGCTGTGCTTGCCAAATGGACGAAGCGTTGCGACCTGTTTGAGCCTGCCTATTCGCAGATGATGGCGGTGCGACAGCTATGCGAGCTAACCAATGAGCAAGAATGCTATATGCAGTTTGCCAACAGTTCCGCTGTGCGTTTGGGGCTGTTGTATGCCATCCATCACATGTACGTTAACCGTGGCGTGAATGGCATTGAGGGCAGCCTGTCCACGGCAGTCGGTTTCGCCTCGGAGAAGGATGAACCGGTGTATTGCGTCATTGGCGACCTTAGCTTCTTCTACGACCAAAACGCGCTGTGGAACGGAGTGGGCAAGCGAAACCTGCGCGTCGTGATGCTCAACAATGGCGGTGGCGGGATATTCCATCAGCTTCGCGGCCTTGAGAGGAGCCCATACAGGGATCGTTTCGTGTCAGCCGCCCACACGGCATCAGCCAAAGGAGTTTGCGAGGCAACTGGCGTGGCCTACATGGCGGCGAGGAATGAGGAGGAGCTGCGTGAAGGCATAAGCTGGATAACCAACCGTGACACTATGGGACCGATTCTGCTGGAGGTGTTCACCGACGCTGAGACCGACGCGCGAGAATATGAAAAGTATTTTGAAATATAATAAATGATAATGGAAAAAAGAGAATGGAAGACGATAGGAGGGTTCGACTTCAAGGAGATACTCTTTGAGGAGTACAACCACATTGCCAAGATAACGATAAACCGTCCACGCTATCGCAACGCTTTCACGCCGCTCACGGTGTGGGAGATGAGCCAGGCGTTCACCTACTGCCGTGACCACCTCGACATTCGCGTGGTCATCCTTACGGGTGCCGGCGACAAGGCCTTCTGCTCAGGCGGCGACATGCACGTGAAGGGCAGGGGCGGATATGTTGGCAGCGACGGCGTGCCACGTCTCAACGTGCTCGACGTGCAGATGCAGATTCGCCGCTTGCCAAAGCCCGTGATAGCCATGGTAAACGGCTACGCCATAGGTGGCGGCCATGTGCTCCACGTGGTGTGCGACCTCACCATAGCCTCGGACAACGCGCGCTTCGGGCAGACGGGTCCAAAGGTCGGTTCGTTCGACGCTGGCCTTGGAGCCTCGTATCTCGCTCGCATCATAGGGCAGAAGAAGGCTCGCGAGATGTGGTATCTCTGCCAGCAATACACGGCGCAGGAGGCTCTCGACATGGGTCTCGTGAACAAGGTCGTGCCTTTCGACAAACTGGAGGACACCACGGTGGAGTGGGCTGAGATTATGATGGAGCGCTCGCCATTGGCACTGAGGATGATGAAGGCTGGCTTCAACGCTGAGCTTGACGGCCAGGCTGGCATTCAGGAGCTCGCTGGCGATGCCACGATGCTCTATTACACTCTCGACGAGGCGCAAGAGGGCGGAAGGGCTTTCCTCGAAAAGCGCAAGCCTGATTTCGACAAATACCCACAGTTCCCATAAGTCATTCATATATGATAAAAACATCTATATCTTCCAGGCTTTTGCATTTCAAGCAACCGGCTGGGACTTCACGTGGCGTGTACACCACTCACCTGTCTTACTATGTCACCCTTGAGAAGGATGGCGTGAAGGGAGTGGGAGAGTGCTCGGTGTTGCCAGACTTGAGTTGCGATGCCATGCCTGCTGAGAGATACGAGGCTCTGCTGCGCGAGGCGTGCCGATGGGTGGAGCAGACCGGAGGCATACCCTACGAGATGCTGAGGCCTTACCCCTCGATACTCTTCGGCTTGGAGATGGCGTTTGCCCAGCTTGACGCCAACGGTTCCACTGCGCTCTCTGAAACGCCCTTCGCCTCGGGAGAGGAAGGCATCCCTATCAATGGCCTCGTGTGGATGGGCACTTTTGACGAGATGTACGCGCGATTGGAGGAAAAGTTGCGCTTGGGCTTCCACTGCGTGAAGCTGAAGATAGGCGCGATAGATTTCGACCATGAGTTGCGGCTCGTGAGGCACATACGTGAGCATTTCACCAAGGAGCAGATAGAGCTGCGCGTGGATGCCAACGGCGGTTTCACGCCCGACAATGCCATGGAGAGGTTGGAGGCTCTCGCTGAATATGACATACATTCCATTGAGCAACCCATAAAGCAGCACCAATGGAAAGCCATGGCGCGGCTTTGCGCCGAGTCTCCACTGCCGATAGCCCTCGACGAGGAACTGATTGGTGTGAACCAGCCCGGGCAGAAAGCGCGGCTGCTCGACACCATTCATCCTGCCTACATCGTGCTCAAACCAAGCTTGCACGGTGGCATGATGGGTTGCCGAGAGTGGATAAGGCTCGCCAAGGAGCGCGGCATTGGCTCGTGGATAACCTCTGCGCTTGAGAGCAACGTGGGGCTTAACGCCATAGCGCATTTTTGCGCCGAGGAATATGGCCCGCGCATTACCATGCCACAAGGCCTGGGCACTGGCATGCTCTACACCGACAATGTGGAGATGCCGTTGAGGATAATAGGAGACAAGTTATGGTTCTTGACGAATTCTTGAGCGAGTGGCGCGACGACAGCCATAAGGTGCTCGTGCACACGAGTGGCTCCACGGGCAAGCCTAAGCCGATGTGGGTCGAGAAGGAGAA
>DAINOS010000081.1:0-10631 GCA_036743855.1 Prevotella sp.
TAGGGACTTGCACCCATTAGAATAAGCTCATGCCGAGCATACAACAAAAAGAGAGCACACATTTAAGCGTACTCTCTTCTATTCTTAAAGATATTCCTCAAAGGTCTTACAATGGTTCTTTACTGATGATGACGATTTGTGGCGTGCGAAGCGCAGGTTTCAGTTCGCCACCTATATAAAATGTGCTCGTGGACGTAGGCACAACCTGTGCGCCAGCGCGCGCGAGGCGAGACGAGGAGCCGATTGTGATCCATTTGTCCGTCACCACGTCATATTCATACAGATTGCCGTTGAACTTATACCAACTGATTGGCTGTTTCAAGTAGTTCTCTTGCCTGACGAGCTTGTACCTGCCACTTATCGCGTCAAGAAAGATGTCCTTGTTCACTCCACCGGTGGCAAGAACGCGATTGTTTCCTGTCCATGCCACGCCTCCGGAAAGAGTCACTTCCTTGCCACCCGCCGAGCGTGGGGCGGCTACCCTCTTCCACTCCTTCGTGTCCACGTTGAGCGAGTAGCCATCTGTATGCACCACGCTGTTTTCGCCATCCGCGAAGAAGCCTCCCCACACATACAACTTATTATCTTGTGCCACTGCCACTGGCTGCACGCGTGGCTTCCCAGGCACGACCGCTATTTCTTGCCAGGGAGATGGCGGGCAAGAGGCACTTCCCGCATTGGCAGAGCATGACACTTGTTTGTCAAGCGACAGACAAAGCACGGATGCTGACGGCTTGCCGTCTTGATTTCCGCCTACAACAAACACATCGGTTCCATTCCCTGCCACTGCCATATTATCAACCGCATACGGCAAGTCCGGCAGGCGTGTTATCTTTGCCACAGTTTCCCCATCGCCCAAATGAATGCTATATACCGTCTTCAAGCAGTGCTGGCTATTGTTTCCGCCAATGAGCAACAGGCTGTCGCCACTCTGCACCGTACCACCATAAGCAGCCGGTTCTGGCAAGCGTCCCACGAGTCTCCACCGCAGCGAGCTACCGTCAATGCGCGCGGCATAGACTCCAGCGTAATATTTCTTCGGCTTGCCTGCCTCTGGGAAGTTGCAACCACCTGCCATTATGATGTAGTCGCCTATGCGACCGGCATAACACGCCGACACGCCAAGCGAATAGCCTGGCTCGGCAGACGGGAATCCTGCCACGTCGACTACACGCTCGCCGGCACTGGCCGCAACCGCGGACAAGGCCGAAAGCAGCAAGACAATCCCCATGCGTAGGCTCCTTATGACGCGGGATGTTATGTTCTGCTCACTCATAGTTTCTTTAATATTTCCTGACAGAGCATATAGCTCTTGATCATCATGCGCGGAATGTGGAACGGGCCCTTGAAGAGGTTGCCCTTGGCAGGTTGCGCCACCGTGCCGTCGCGATGCAGATAGCCATACCACTCGCCATACTCAGCGTCGGGAAAGTGAGCGTATGTCCACTCGCTGATGCGCTCATGACGATAGAGGTATTTGTCGTCGCCAGTGGCAAGATAGGCATACAGCGATGCGATGATGGTCTCGCACTGTGGCCACCAGAACTTCATGTCCTGCGAGTAGTCTTGTGGCGGCAGATTCTTGCAGTCGCGGAAGTTGATTATTCCGCCATACAGTTTGTCCCAGCCCCAGTCCCACGACCAGTCGAACACCTGCAGAGCCATGTCGAGGATTGACTTGTCCCAGCCGCGCGACTTTGACTCCTCCATCAAGAACCATGATGTCTCAATGCAGTGACCGGGATTGATGGTACGCGTCATGTTGGTGTCAATAAACTCCCCATTCATTCCCACGGTTTCGAGCAAGCATTTGAACTCCGGGTGGATGAAGTATTTTCTAAGTTTTGCTATCGACTCGTCTATCTGCCTCGTCAGCGTCGGGTCATCGACAACCTTGCGTATGCACGAACCCACGTTGATGAGTATCATGCAGATGCTGTGGCTTTGCAATAGCACGCTATCCTCAAACTTCGCCGGCAAGAAACCTGGAGTATCGAGAAAGCGCCGCGTGTCCTTGAACACTTCCACGGCACGCTCCGCCCAATGCTTCTCACCAGTCGCGAGAGCATACTCAGACATCGCTATGGCCGCGAAAGTCTCCGAAAACACGTAGCGCCGCTTGCGCAGTGGCATTCCATCGGCAGTGACAGAGAAGTACATGTGCCCGTGCTCGTCGAAGCAATGCTTCTCTATAAAGTCGAGCGTGCTTTTGGCGGCATCGAGCCACTCTTGATTCTTCTCCACATTATTGTAAGCAAAGGCACAGACAAAAGCAAAACGTCCCTGAAACCATACCGACTTCGTGGTATCCATCAGCGAACCGTCACGATTCACGCAGGTGTAGACTCCGCCATGGTCACGGTCCCAACCGTGCTTCATCCAAAATGGCATTATGTTCTCCGTGAGGTCTTTACGGTAACTCTCAGCCCAAGACGTGATATATTCTTTTACGTTCATCTTATCCACGTGTTTTTATCAAAACTTGTTTGCCCTCTCAAAGAAGCCTATAGCCTCAAGCTCCTGCTTCATTTGTCGTTCCTCCTCGTCGGTCATGTTGCGGAACGGCACGCGGTTTGGCCCGAGGTCGAAGCCAAGGAGCTTCATGATGCGCTTGCCGCCAACGATGTTGCCACGGAAATGGCAAATCACGTTGATGACCGCTTGCGCGAAGTTCTGCTTTTCGCGCGCTGTATCGATGTCGCCATTGTTCCATGCCTCGATTATGCCCACGAGCTCACGGCCATTATAGTTGGTAGTGCCGCCTATGCCACCACGCGCGCCACCTTGCGCGAGGCTCGGCAGTATGGTTTCGTCCTGCCCGTGCAGCATGTCAAACTTGCCACCGCCATAGAGACGGCACTGGTTGTACTCGTACAGCGACTCGTAGGTGTACTTGATGCCGGCGAAATTGCTTATGCGTCCGTCCACAGCTTTCAGCAAATCCACCATAGGCAGATAAGCGCCATTGAAGGCCGGGATGTGATAGTAGTAGAACGGCAGCTGTGGAGCGGCGTTGGCGATGGTCTCGCAATACTCCACGAGCTCCTCTATACGACCTATCTTAGGGAATGGGGGAGCCATTGAGCCGATGCCCCAAGCCCCAATACGCTGGGCGTGTTCGGCAAGACGCACGCTTTCCCTAAGGCAACAACTGCCCACGTGTACAATCACCTTGAAACCCTTTGGCGCCACACTCACCCAACGCTCGGCAAGCCGCATGCGCTCTTCCTTGGTAAGCATATATCCCTCGCCCGATGAGCCATTGATAAACACGCCTTTCAGTCCGTTTTTCTGCAACATCGTGGCATAAGCCTCGATAGGTTCGAGATTCACGTCGCCGTTTGCGTGGAATGGCGTAAACGGAGCATCTATAAGTCCTACAATCTTTTCCATTGTCATGTTTATATATTGTGATAAATTATAAGTTGTTTAATTTACATTGTCTGTTGTCGGGCGCAGGCAGACGAGCTGTAACACGAGCGCCACTACCACCACGCAACCCAGCACGGCAAATCCCAAACCGAGGTTTCCGCCATCAGTCCATTGCCCGAGCAGATGCGTCACGGCGGCACCGGCAAACACGCCAACCATATTCATCACGCCATAAGCCGTGGCACGATACTTGGCGGATATGATTTGGCAAAGTATAGGCATGTTGTTGGCGTCGAACATGCCGTAGCCAATGCCAAACAGAAGCCCCGCGCCAACAACAGCCAAGACACTATGCCCAAAGCCGAGCAAGATGAGAGCCGGAATGGTCATGCCCAATCCTATGGCACTGGTGTAGATACGTCCGCGTATGTTGCGCAAAACCCATTTGTCAGACATCACGCCACCGAGAATCACGCCAATAAACGACGAGGCGGCGATTGTGATAGTGGACATAGGCCCAGCCTGAGCCATGTCGATGCCAAGATTCTCGGCGAACAATGTAGGCAACCAGTTTTTTGTCGCCCAGCCTGGAAGACTTGGCACGGCAAAATAGATGAGCATGACCCAAAAAGTCCATGTTGACAGAACCGTGCTGATTCCGTGCCAAACGTTTTCCTTGGTGATTTGAGGCGTGGACTCTCGCGAGACCGTGGCAACGGCCGGTTTGGGTTTATCGTGCAGCAGCAAGGCAAGCACCACGGAATAGGCGACACCCACGACACCGAACCAATGGAATGTATCGTTCCAAGAAAACGTTGCAGCCATCGTCGCGCCGAATCCGCCAACGGCCTGTCCCACGTACAAGCCTGTCATGTGTATGCCAATGGCAAGCGAGCGCGATTTGCCTTCATGCCAATCGGCAATGAGCGACAGGGCAGATGGTATGTACAATGCCTCGCTGATGCCCATCAGCGCACGAAGACAGTACAATTGGCCGAAGCTGCTGGCATATCCCATGAGAAAAGTCACTGCCGACCATACGAACAGGCTGCCCACCACGAGCTTCTTACGGCTTATCTTGTCTGCCACGACTCCAGCCAGCGGACTCACTATGCCATAAATCCACAGGAACACGGCCATCAGCGCGCCAAAGGCTTCAGCCTTCTGTAGTTCAGCTATGTCGACCTTCATGGCTTCCTGCATCGTGGAAAGCATCTGGCGATCCATATAGTTGAGCAAAGCCACGGCCCACAACAGGGCCACGACGAGCCATGGATAGAATTTCTTTTGAGTCATCGTTTATGTTTTAGTTATTAGTAAAGAGGTAATAATATAGGTTTTTATTTCATGGTGCCGCCTATTGCGACCCATACATTTGCAAAGGTAGGGAAAATACTTGAACCGAACAAGACAAAGCGGAATAAAACAAACGCGACAAAAGCCTTTGGCCTCCACCTACAAAAGTTAACGACAAAATCAAGCAAATTCATACTCTTTATAATAAAAAGTTTGGGGAATCTTGGGAAAATCACTAATTTAGCCACTGGATATTCAAACACCAATATATTTATGATATACTCTGTTGCCAATCCAATATACGACTGCGTGTTCAAGTTCTTGATGGAAGATGAACGCATCGCCAAGACGGTGCTCTCCGCCTTGCTGAAAAAAGAGGTGGTGAGCGTTGAAATGCGTCGCCACGAGCACCCAAACGTCACTCGCGACAAGATTTCTATGTTCCGCATCGACTTCGCCGCGCGTGTCAAGGAGGATGACGGCACCGTGCGGCTCATCCTCATCGAACTACAAAAGACGTGGGTGGACACCGAGACGCTGCGTTTCCGCCGCTATCTTGCCGCTCAATACAACGCCGAGGAGAACATGGTGAAGGAAGGCGAGCTGGCAGGGTATGCCGTGCCGATGATTGCCGTATACCTGCTTGGTCACAGGGTTGGCGACATCAACAAGGCTGTGGTGTACGTCACTCACAACGCATACGACTACGATGGCAAGGTGGTTGAGGGCGGCATGAAAGACCCGTTTATCAACAGCCTTATTCACGACAGCATCATCGTGCAGATACCGTTGCTTCACGGCAAGATAAACAACAGGCTGGACAAGGTACTGAGCGTGTTCGACCAGTCGCAGCGAGATGCCAGCAACCAGCAGATCGTGTGTCTCGACGCGAATGATTATAAGGACGACTCTGACATGATGTACATTCTGCACCGCTTGGGCCTTGCGGCGATGAATGCAGACGTTAGGCAGGAGATGAACGATGAGGATGAGTTTTACTCTGTGCTTGAGGCGCGTGACACGCAGGTCATGAAGCTCAACGAACAGCTCAACAAGAAAAGAGCTCAACTAAACGAGAAAAATGCTCAGCTAAACGAGAGAAATGCTCAGCTAAACGAACAGAAAGCGCAGCTAAGCGAGGCAAGGGCACAACTTGCCGAGCAGAAAACACAAATAAAAGCGATGGTTAAAGCAATGGTAGATGGAGGCATGTCTATTGTCACAGTGGCCAAGACCATGAACAAGACTATAGAAGAAATCAACGAGCTCTTGGCGTAATCAAATTTCTTCCACCAATGCCTCACGGCACCCTCACCACGTCTACCACATGGCTGCCGGCGCCAATGAGGTCAGGACGCTCGGATATTACCTTCTGATACTCTATGAAGTGGGCAAACGTCTCATCGCTCATGCGGTTGAGCCGCGTGCGCATATAGTCGGAGGCTCCATCGGGCGAGAATATTGTGACACGCTCCAATCCAGCCATCTTGTCGAGCCGATCGATGTCGTCTATGCGCACATAGTCGTACAGCTCATCGGGCTGCGCCTGGATATGGAAATCGCGATCCACCGCACCCCTTTCGAGCAACCCGCCGATTCGGTCCTCGTCGAAACAATAAGAAAGGATGCTGTATTCGTTCATTAGGTAAGCCACGAAGATAAGTCCGCCAGGCTTCGTCACGCGCTTTGCCTCACGAAGGGCTTTCACCTTATCCTCATCGCCTATGAGATGATAGAGCGGGCCGAGCAGCAGCGTCAGGTCCGCTGAGCCTGTAGGCACGAATGGCATGTGGCGCGCGTCGCCCTGCACCACGTTGGCAGTGGGTTCGCGTTTCAAGAACACGTCGATATTATGACGCACGAGTTCTACTGCCTTCACGTCATAGCCTTCGGCCATGAGCGCCGAGGTGTAACGCCCCGTGCCCGCGCCAATGTCGAGCAAACTGAAGCCTGGACGCAAGAAGCGGTGGAGGTGATACATCGTGGTCTGAAACTCCACCATGCCGTGCCTACGCTGCAGGCGCAAGTCCTCTGGGTGCTTGTTGTAATGCTTCTCTATGTTTGATAATGCCATTGCCATGATTGTTGAAGGGCGTGCCAAAAGACTTTTGCTTCTGGCACGCCCCTCTTGTTTTTGTTTCGTGTCTTGTCAGCTACGGCTATTATTTCTTAGCTGTGCTGACCTTGCTCTTGTATGCCTTGTTGAGACCTGCCACAACCTCGGCGGTAATGTCGTAGGCCTTGTTTGCGTAGAGCACGTTGTCGCCTTGCTTCGCGAAGATCATGCCATACTTGCCGTCCTTGTTGAACACGGCGAGATAGTGCTGGATGGAATCATGCAAAGCCTTGTTGTATTTGTCGGTCTCGGTCTGGAACTCGCCGCTGAGCCTTTGGTTGAGAGCCTGGAGGTCGTTGCTCTGCTTCTGCAATCCTGCCTGAATGGCCTCTGCCTGCTCACGGGTGTAAGCGTTTTGCTGCACCTTCTGCTGGAAGTTGGCAGCCGCGCCCTGCAAAGCCTGCTGACGGCTGGCAAGGGTCTTCTGTATGTTTGTGCCCTTTTGGTTCAGGATTTTGGTGTATTCCTTGCAGAACTGGTACTGCGACATGATGGAGTCCACCTCCACATAAGCGATTTGCGTGCTTGCGGCCTTCTGTGAGGTCGTCTCCGACTTCTCGTCCATTTTTGGCGCGCTCTTGTTGCAAGAGGTGAAGCCTAAAGTCGTGGCGATTGTCAATGCCACGGCGAAGATAATGTTTTTCTTCATATTTGATGTTGTATATTAATCTTACCTGAAACGTCCACTGGCACGCATCTCCCTATCCTCGTCGATGACGCAGTGTATGCCTCGCTCCCTCATTGCCTTGGAGTCGTGGATATGCATGGATGAGAACCTGCCATTCTTGCACAACAAGACCTTCACGGAAAGGAGCACCACGGATATAGCAATTATTAACACCGTAAGGAGTAGCGTTTCTATCATTATTTACTAAATTTGCAGTGTTTTTCTACATAATACGCTGCAAAGATAGCGTTAAATAGACAAACCGCAAAGAGATAAGACGACATTTTAAGTATTTAATCATAAAAATAGCAAAGATTATGGCAGAATTAAAACCGGCCCGCGTGTTCGAGCAATTCGCGGCAATCAACAAGATACCGCGCCCGTCGAAACATGAGGAAAAGATGATTGAGTATCTCAAGAAGTTTGGCGAGAGCCATGGACTTGAGACCAAAGTGGACGAGACTGGCAACGTCATCATCCGCAAGCCCGCCACAAAGGGTTACGAGGATCGCGCCACCACTATTCTCCAGAGCCACATGGACATGGTGTGCGACAAGCTCGTGGACGTGGACTTCGACTTCTCCAAGGATGCCATCCAGACTTATGTCGAGGGCGACTGGATGCACGCCAAAGGCACCACACTTGGTGCCGACGACGGCATTGGCGATGCCATAGAGCTCGCCATTCTCGATTCCGACGACATTGAGCACGGCCCAATAGAGTGTGTCTTCACGCGCGATGAGGAGACCCAGCTCACGGGCGCCATCGGCATGAAGCCTGGCTTCATGACCGGCGACTACCTCATCAACCTCGACTCTGAGGACGAGGGACAGGTGTTCATCTCATGCGCCGGCGGAAGAAGCACCATAGCCACGTTCCGCTTCGAGCGCGAGGCGGCACCCGAGGGATTCTTCTTCATGGAGGGCTCGCTGAAAGGTCTCAATGGTGGTCACTCTGGCGATGACATCGAGAAGAAGCGCGCCAACGCCATCAAGGTGCTCGCACGGTTCCTCTATATGGAGAAAGGCAAGATGCCGTTGCGTCTCGCTCAGTGGAACTCAGGCAAGATGCACAACGCCATACCACGCGACGGAAAGATCGTCTTCGCCGTGCCTGCCGACAAGAAAGAGGAGGTGAAGGCCGACTGGAACGAGTTTGCCTCACAAGTGGAAGACGAATACCACGTGACCGACACCAACATGAAATGGTCGCTTGAGAGCTGCGAAGCCCAGAAGGTGATGCCCGAGAAGGTGAGCGCCAACCTCATCAACGCCCTGCAAGCCGTGGACAACGGCGTGTTTGCCATGTGCCAGGACCAGGAACTCGCCTGGATGGTCGAGACTTCGAGCAACGTGGCAAGCGTGCAGAGCGATGACGACAAGGTGGTCATCGTGAGCTCACAACGCTCCAACGTGACATCAAACCTCACCAACATCTGCAACACTGTGAAGGCCACCTACGAGCTTGCCGGTGCCGACGTGGAGCAAACCGACGGTTACCCGGCATGGCAGCCTAAGCATGGCTCTGAGCTTCAGCGCATCGTGAAGGAGGCTTATCACAAGCTCTTCGGCAAAGAACCAGTGGTGAGAGGCATTCACGCTGGTTTGGAGTGCGGCCTCTTCTCAGAGAAATATCCTAACCTCGACATGGTGTCATTCGGCCCGACGCTGCGCAATGTGCACACGCCAGACGAGTGTCTCTACATACCGACCGTACAAATGGTTTGGGACCACTTGCTCGAGATTCTGAAAAACATCCCCAAGAAGTGATGCGCGGGTTTTACAATCTGGTTCTGGGTCTTTGCATGGCTCTTGCCACGGCGACTGTCGTCTCCTCGTGTGGCAACAGCCATACGGCGAAGGGTCACGTCAAGGAGTTCATGGAAGGGCAAATGGCGCAAGCCGATGTCGACTACATCGCGTGGTCCCCACTCGACTCCACCAAGCACCTCACCACCTCGGCATTGCAGGTGATGCACGCCACGGCAGTGAAAGCAAGGTTGGTGAAGCCTGGTACGACGTACCAGCGCCCCACCTCAAAGCTCAACTTCATCTCCCTGAGATATGCCATAGACAAGGACACGCTCATGGCGACGTTCTATCTCGACGACAAGCTCACGGGCATCGTTGGCGTGAAAGCTAACCCCGTGGTGAAACCATAGGCTGAACCAAATGGCAACATTATAAATATACGATAGCATCATAATAAAAAAGAGGATGTGTCGACCTTGTTGGCACATCCTCTTTTTTAATGGTTCGCTATCATAGGGTTCGCTAATTAATTGGTATTATTATAAGGCTTTTATTATAATGGAAATAGTAATAGGGTTGATCATAGGTCTTGCTATCGGATTCTTCGTTGGCAAGTTGATGATGGTGAAATCGGCTGGTGAGGAGAAAGCGCAGCTGATAACCAAGACGCAGGTGTTGAACTCGGAAATCGAGCAACTGAAAAGTAATCAGGATGTTCTCTTGAAAAATGAACGAGAGCATAATGCGGCAGAGATTCAGTCGCTCAAGGAATCCAACGATAAGCAGATTCTATCCATCAAGGAATCTCATGAGAAACAACTTCAAGCTCTCAAGGAGTCTCATGAGAAGCAATTGGCTGACTTGAAGCAGCAAATGGCAAACGAGCGACAGTATGCCGCCAAGCTCCGTGAGGAGAGCGATGCGCAGTGGAGCCAGAAGTTGGAGGCACTGCGCCAGGAGATGCAGCGCATGACCATCGAACAGCAGAAGGCCGCCGCCGAGCAACTTGCCGCAAAGCAGTCTGCCCTGCAAGAGAACAACCGCCTGCAGATGGATGAGCTCCTCAAACCTATCAAGGAACAGTTTGCCGACTTCAAGAAATCGGTGGAGGAGAGCCGTACCAGCAACGAGGTGAGCAAGAAGGAACTCCAAAGCACCTTCGAGGCTACCATGAAGCTCTTCCAACAGGAGCAGCAACAAGCCGTCGCCAACCTAAAGGAACAGACCGTGAAAATAGGCTCGGATGCCGCCAACCTGACCCGTGCCTTGAAGGGCGACAGCAAGATGCAGGGCGACTGGGGCGAGATGGTGTTGGAGACCATCTTGGAGAACAGCGGTTTGCGAAAGGACGAGGAGTTCTTCATTCAGGAGAATACCAAGGACGAGAACGGCAAGAACTTCCGCCCCGATGTCATCGTGCGATTCCCGG
>DAINOS010000082.1:0-10545 GCA_036743855.1 Prevotella sp.
TTGCCGTGTTCACGGCGTCCTGACCGGTCATGGAGTCGACCACGAAGAGTGTCTCGTCGGGATGCACGTGCTCCTTGAGAGAGGAAATCTCGTTCATCATCTGCTCATCCACAGCCAGACGACCGGCGGTATCTATTATCACCACGTCGTGGCCTTTGGCCTTTGCCTCCTGAATGGCGTGGTCGGCAATCTCGTTCACGTTCTTGTTGTCGGGCTCGCTATACACTGGCACGCCGATACCCTCGCCCACGACCTTCAACTGGTCGATGGCGGCAGGACGGTAAACGTCACAAGCCACGAGCAGCGGGTTCTTGTGCTGCTTGGTCTTGAGCATATTGGCAAGTTTGCCACTGAATGTCGTCTTACCCGAGCCTTGAAGACCCGACATGAGCACGATGGCAGGCTTGCCTTCCAAATGAAGCTCTGAAGCCTCGCCACCCATGAGCTTAGCCAGCTCATCGTGCACGATCTTCACCATGAGCTGTCCTGGCTTGATGGCGGTAAGCACATTCATGCCAAGGGCCTTGTCCTTTACCGTATCGGTAAACTCCTTTGCGACCTTGTAGTTGACATCGGCATCGAGGAGCGCGCGGCGCACGTCTTTCAGCGTGGCGGCGACATTGAGCTCCGTTATCTTTCCTTCACCCTTAAGTATCTTGAACGAGCGTTCAAGGCGATCGGTTAAATTCTCAAACATATTTTATAATCAGCTAATTTTCTGCAAAGGTACGATTTATTTATTAAAACAGAGCTTTTCCTGGCATATTTCGTCAATCCGACGGCACCATGCAAAGGGCATCGGCTTTACGCTTGAATCGCGGCGCGATTCAAGCGTAAAGCCATCGCGATTCAAGCGTGAAGGCGACGCGATTCAAGCGTAAAGCCGAAGGGCACGTTTTTGGGCAACATTTAGATGCAACCTTATCGGAATATGGCTGAAAAATGGTAATTTTGCAAGCTATATCAATATCACGTAAGAGATGAAGAGGATTCAAGATATAGTAAAAGAGAAAATCATGATTCTTGACGGGGCGTTGGGCACCGTCATACAGAAGCGCGGCTTGACGGAAAACGACTTCCGTGGCGAGAGGTTCAAGGACGCAGAGGGACAGACCAAGGGCAACAACGACATGCTCAACTTGACGCGCCCCGACATCATCCTCGACATTCACCGCCGCTACCTGGACGCTGGTGCCGACATCATAGAGACCAACACGTTCTCGTCGCAGCGCGTGTCGCAAACCGACTATCATCTTGAAGACTCCGCTCGCGACATGGCGCTTGCCGGCGCGCGCCTCGCACGCCAAGCCGCCGACGAGTTATCCACCCCTGCCTGGCCGCGCTTCGTGGCAGGTTCCGTGGGACCAACCAACAAGACGCTGTCAATGTCGGCGGACGTGACCGACCCCGCCTCGCGCGAGCTGACCTACGATGAGCTTTGGGCCGACTACTCGGAGCAGATAGACGGTCTCGTGGAGGGTGGCGTGGATGCCATACTGATAGAGACCATTTTCGACTCGCTCAACGCCAAGTGCGCCATCGACGCCGCCATGGGCGTGATGCGCAAGCGTGGCGTGGAGTTGCCCATAATGATGAGCGTGTCGGTGAGCGACCTCGCCGGACGCACGCTCAGCGGCCAAACGCTCGACGCCTTTCTCGGGAGCATAAGCTCCTACCCCATCTTCTCCGTGGGCCTTAACTGCTCGTTTGGCGCGAGGGAGATGAAACCGTTTCTTGAAGACCTGGCGCGCAAGGCGCCTTATTACATATCCGCCTATCCCAACGCCGGCATGCCCAACGCCATGGGCGGCTACGACGAGACGGCGGAGAGCATGTCGCCTCTCATTGGCGAGTGGATGGACGAAGGGCTGGTAAACATCGTTGGCGGATGCTGCGGCACCGACTTCTCGTTCATCGAGAGATACAGCGCGTTGTCGCAAGGCAAACGGCCGCACGTGCCGCAGCCCAAGCCTTCGACATTGTGGCTCTCGGGATTGGAACTCCTCGACGTGAACAGCGACGTGAGATTCGTCAACGTGGGCGAGCGGTGCAACGTGGCTGGCAGCAGGAAGTTTCTCAGGCTCATAAAGGAGAAAAACTATGAGGAGGCTCTCTCCATAGCTCGCAAGCAGGTGGAAAACGGCGCTCTCGTCATCGACGTGAACATGGACGACGCGTTGCTCGACGCCAAGGAGGAGATGGTCAACTTCCTGAACCTCATAGCCTCGGAGCCCGACATATCAAAGGTGCCTGTGATGATCGACTCGTCCAAATGGGACGTGGTGACCGCCGGACTGAAATGCTTGCAAGGCAAGTGCATCGTGAACTCCATATCGCTCAAGGAAGGCGAGGACGTGTTTCTCGCCCACGCCCGCGACGTGAGACGCTTCGGCGCGGCTGTCGTGGTGATGTGCTTCGACGAACAAGGACAAGCCACGACCTACGAGCGAAGGGTGGAGATAGCCAGCCGTGCCTACAAGCTCTTGACCGAGAAGGTGGGCATGAACCCTCTCGACATAATCTTTGACCCGAACATCCTGTCCATAGCCACAGGCATCGAGGAGCACGACGGCTACGCCCTGGAGTTTATCCGCGCCACGCGATGGATTCGCGAGAACCTCAAGGGCGCGCACGTGAGCGGCGGCGTGAGCAACCTCAGCTTCTCCTTCCGTGGCAACAACTATATTCGCGAGGCCATGCACGCCGTGTTTCTCTACCACGCCACGAAAGCGGGCATGGACTTCGGCATCGTGAACCCGTCGACCAAGGTGACCTACTCGGACATACCGTCCAATGAACTGAAGATAATAGAGGATGCCATACTTGACCGTTACCACGGGGCTGCCGACAAGCTGACGGAACTCGCCGAGCGCAAACTCGCCGAGAAGGAGGCCCTGAAAGCCGCCAACGGCGGTGTGGCACCCAAGGCGACCGCTGCCGACGAGTGGAGGAAGGAGCCGCTGCACGACCGCCTGGTATACGCCCTGCGCAAGGGCATCGGCGACTACCTGCAAGAAGACCTCGAAGAGGCGATAAAGGAGTTTCCGCGCACCGTGGACATCATCGAGGGACCGCTCATGGACGGCATGAACGTCGTGGGCAAGCTCTTCGGAGACGGCAAGATGTTCTTGCCGCAAGTGGTGAAGACGGCGCGAACCATGAAACAAGCCGTGGCGATACTCCAGCCATACATAGAGGCGGAGAAGACCGGCGGAGCCACGACAGCCGGCACGGTGGTGATGGCGACCGTGAAAGGCGACGTGCACGACATAGGCAAGAACATCGTGAGCGTGGTCGTGGCGTGCAACAACTATGAGGTGATAGACATGGGCGTGATGGTGCCTGCCGACCAAATAGTGAGAAAGATACAGAGCGTTCACGCCGACGTGGTGGGGCTCAGCGGACTGATAACACCCTCGCTCGACGAGATGGTGAACACCGTGAGGGAGATGGATAAGGCTGGATTGACCATACCCGTGCTCATCGGAGGCGCCACGACATCGGAGATGCACACGGCATTGAAGATAGTGCCAGCATACAAGGGTCCCGTGATATGGCAGAAAGACGCGTCGCAAAGCGCGGCGATACTCGCCAAGCTGATGAACGAGAAGGAGCGCAAGCCATTCCTCGACGAGCTGTATGCCCGCTATGAAAAGCTCCGCGAGGAATACCGACAGGAGCAAGTCAAGCTCAAGCCGCTGGACGAGGCGAGGAAGAACAAGCTCGACTTGTTCTGATTTTTTAAGATTTTCATACTTGTGGATTTCAATTGTTTTGTTTAATTTTGTTTGTCGGAAACCAACAACTAAAAACAAAGCAATTGAAATACCTGCTTATACCCGAAATAGATGAGAGCCGACAGACTCCCGCCTTTTATTTTGCCGTGGAGGAATACGTCGCCACACATTTCGACGACGATGAGTATTTCTTCATTTGGAGTGTGAGACCTTGCCTTATGGTGGGCCGCAACCAACTCATAGAAAACGAGGTCAACGAGGCGTTCTGCCAAGAGCATGGCGTGGGCATCTTCCGCAGGAAGAGCGGAGGCGGATGCGTGTATGCCGACAAGGGCTGCTACCAGTTCTCCTACGTGGTGAACAAGCAAGACGTGGAAGAGACCTTCAAGAAATGCATGGACATCACTGCATCGGTGCTGAAAGCCGCCGGCGTGCCTGCCGAAGTGACTGGCCGAAACGACATCGTGGTGGATGGGAAAAAAGTGGCTGGAGCGGCTTTCTATACCTCGCCGACAAGAAACGTGATGCACAACACATTATTATATAGTGCTGACCTGAGCGTCCTGCAACACTGCATCACGACCGACAAGAAGCCCTTGCCGTCAAAGGGCGTGGCCTCAGTTGGTGCCAGGGTAGCCAACGTGGGCGACTACACCAAGATGCCAATGGGAGACATAATAGGCGTGGCACGCCACCTCGTGTGTCATGACGAGTGCAGGAAACTGACGACCATCGACATGGCACGCATTGCCGAACTGGAAGAGAACTGGAAGTCGGAAGCCTTCATCAGGGGCAAGAACCCTCCTTACACCGTCTCACGCAAGCATCGGTTTCCCGACGTGGGCGTGGTAGAGGCTTACGTCAGCGTAAAGAATTTCAAGATAGAGAGCCTTCGGCTGGGCGGCGACTTTTTCGCACTTCAACCATTGGCAAAGCTCACCGATGCCCTAAGAGGCGTGGAGTTTACGCGCGCGGCGGTGACATCGGCACTGGAGAAAACAGACGTGGGCGCGTTCATACGTGGCATGGGCAATGACCAATTGGCCAGGCTGCTCTTCGGGCGAGAGCCCCACGTGGCGAAACCCGAATGGCTCCGCACCAGCATGCTGACCAACCGGCATTTTGGCGACACGCAATCCATAATACACCAAAATCGGCTCCATACCATCTGCGAGAGCGGACTGTGCCCCAACCGCAACGAGTGTTGGCGCAACGGCACAGCCACATTCATGATTGGCGGCGAGATATGTACCAGGCATTGCCGTTTCTGCAACACCCTATCCGGACATCCGAAGGCTCTCGACGGCGACGAGCCCACGAAGGTGGCGCAATCCATCAGGCAGATGCGCTTGCGCTACGCCGTAATCACCTCGGTGGATCGCGACGACTTGCCCGACTACGGGGCAAGCCACTGGGTGAAGACCGTGACTGAATGCAGACGACTCAATCCCGACACGGGTCTGGAGCTCCTGATACCCGACTTTCATGGCAGGGCCGACTTGACAAGCCAAGTGCTCGCCACACGCCCCGACGTGGTGGGGCACAACATGGAGACCGTGCGCAGACTGACACCATCGGTGCGCTCCGTGGCGACATACGACACGAGCCTTGGCGTGCTGAGGACGATAGCCCAGGCCAACATAAAATGCAAGACCGGCATCATGCTCGGCTTGGGAGAGACACGCCAAGAGGTGCTTGAGACCATGGACGACATCCTTGCCACGGGTTGCGAGATCCTGACCATCGGCCAATACCTGCAACCCACGGCGCGACATTTGCCCGTGAAAGAGTACGTCACGCCAAGGCAGTTTGAGGAGTATCGACACATAGCGCTCGACAAGGGATTCAAGACGGTGGAAAGCGCGCCTTTGGTGCGCTCGTCATACCATGCCGAACAAGTAATGAGGAGAAAAGACTGACCACATATAAAAAATAACGTAAGTTGTCCTTATAAGACGGCAAAAATGCTTATCTTTGCCACATGAAAATGAAATTGCGCCTCAATTGGCAAAAGATTATAATCTTCCTGCTCATCTGCACAGGACTTGTTTTCCTGACCCGTTCTTTTTGGATGTCGTTGGGCATCATGATGTTGCTTTTTGTTGTCGATGCTCTCATCGCTAATTATGAATACCGCCGCAAGACCAAGAAGATTTTCGACGAATTGAGGCAAGAACACGAACAAGATGCAACAGCTCATTGAATTATACAGACAGTGGTCGGGCAAGGAGCCTGCCAACATAGACAAGATGCAAGGCGCCGGCAGCAACCGGCAATATTTCCGTTTGACCGGCAGCGACGGCACCACCGTAGTGGGCGTGATAGGCACCAGCAAGGAGGAGGATCACGCGTTCATAAACATCGCCAAGCAGTTTGCCGAGCAAAAGCTCCCCGTACCGCAAGTGCTTGCCGTGAGCGATGATGAGATGCGCTATTTGCAAACCGACCTCGGCTCAACGTCGCTCTTCGATGCCATACAGGGCGGACGCGAGGCGGGCGGACGCTACAACCTCGCCGAGCAAGAGCTTCTGAAGAAGACCATACGTGCCCTGCCCAACATCCAGATAAGGGGAGCGAGGGGCATGGACTGGAGCGTGTGCTATCCCCAGCCCGTGTTTAATGAGGAGAGCGTGCTGTTTGACCTCAACTACTTCAAGTATTGCTTCTTGAAGCCCACCGAGCTCGACTTCAACGAGGTATACCTTGAGGCCAACTTCCGCCGCATGGCGAAAGACCTGACGGCGGAGCCAGGCGAGAGCTTCCTGTATCGCGACTTCCAGGCGCGCAACGTGATGCTCGACAAGGATGGCAACCCCTATTTCATCGACTTCCAAGGCGGAAGAAAAGGGCCTTTCTATTATGACCTCGCCTCGTTTCTGTGGCAGGCATCGGCAAAATACCCATTCAAGTTGCGCCGCGAGCTCATAGCCGAATATTACAACGCGTTGAAGCAATACACCGAGGTGCCGACAATCAGGCATTTCGCCGACAGGCTCACGCTGTTCGTGCTCTTCCGCACCATGCAAGTGCTGGGAGCTTATGGCTTCCGTGGGTATTTCGAGCACAAGCAGCATTTCATCGACAGCATTCCGCCAGCCATGGACAACCTGCGCGACCTGCTCAAGCTCCGCGAGGAAATACTGCCCTATCCTTACCTGCGTGACGTGCTGACAAGGCTGACCCAAATGCCACAGTTCGCCCACAAGGAGCCCACGGTGCAACCACGAACCGACGGCTTCAAGACCACGGCAAGCAACATATATCCGCGCCATCCGCAAGACGGCCTGCCAACGTTCTCAAAATACGACGGCAAGGGGCCTCTCGTCGTGGACATATACAGTTTCTCTTACAGGAAAGGTATACCAGAGGATCCTTCGGGCAACGGCGGCGGCTACGTGTTCGACTGCCGCTCCACCCACAACCCTGGGCGATACGAGCCTTACAAGAAGTTGACGGGCCTCGATGAGCCCGTGATACGTTTCCTTGAAGACGATGGCGAGATACTCGAGTTCCTTGAACACGTCTACGCCCTCGCCGACAAGCACGTCAGCCGCTACATCCAACGTGGGTTTACCCACCTGATGTTCTGCTTCGGCTGCACGGGCGGCCAGCACCGCTCCGTCTACAGCGCGCAACACCTTGCCGAGCACATCAACGAGAAGTTCGGAATAGAGGTTCACGTGTGCCACAGGGAGCAAGGCATTGAGCAGACGCTTGAGGCAAAATAATTTGGTTCCATGTTGATACGAGTGGTTCAAATCTGCTTTCTTGCTGATTTTTCACATGGATTTGTTTCACACGGATATAAAAGATTTCAAAGATTGCTACGCCGCAAAGCGGCTACGCGTTGATAAACCAATAATTTGCGTGCTGGTCGAATGACGGTATGCTTAATCGGCGAAGCCGACATCTTTGAAATCTTTTATATCCGTGTGAAACAAAATGTGTGAAAGTAAAGCAGCCACACGAATCAACATAGCCCAAATAACTCTTTAGAGCGAACTCGCTTCTTGCGAGTTCTCGCAATTGCGATCTGCTAACAAATTTACGTTTATACGTGAGTTTTTAATGATTTTGTTACGTAATATTTGGAAAAAATACCTAACTTTGCAAAAGAACATAAAAACCTATATATAAAACACAAAATCCTATTACTGGATGAAGAGAAACCTATTGATGATCATAGCCACGTTTGTGATGCTATTGCCTTTGTCGGCACAGTCGCCCATGGATGGCGGAGTGTGGAAGGACAACACAGGCAAGCACATCAATGCCCATGGCGGAAGCGTGTTCAACTATAAGGGCACATACTACTGGTATGGCGAGAGCCGTTCCGACGACGGCAAGCCTTACAGTTCGCTCGGCGTGAGTTGCTATACATCGAAGAACCTCAAGGACTGGACCAACCACGGACTCGTGCTCAGCGTAAGCCACGAGGCAGGCAGCGACATTGAAGGCGGCTGCATAATAGAACGCCCCAAGGTGCTCTACAACGCCAAGACAAAAAAGTTTGTCATGTGGTTTCACCTTGAGCTGAAAGGTCGCGGCTACGAGGCGGCACGCGCTGCCGTGGCGGTGAGCGACACCCCGTTTGGCCCATTCCGTTTCGTGCGCTCAGGCCGCGTCAACGCGGGGCTCTACCCCATAGGCTTCTGCAAGCCCGACACCACCGACCTTCGACACCAGTTGCTATTTCCGGAGATGAAGACATGGTGGACACCCGAATGGCGCAAACAGATAGAGCGCGGCATGTTTTTCATGCGCGACCTTGACGGCGGGCAGATGGCACGCGACATGACCGTGTTCGTGGACGATGACGGCAAGGCATACCACATATTCTCTTCGGAGGACAACCTGACGATACAAATAGCCCAGCTCACCGACGACTACATGCACCACAACGGCTCGTTTGTGCGCGTGGCGCCAGGCGGACAAAACGAGGCACCAACGATATTCAAGAAAGACGGCACCTACTGGATGATAACGAGCGGCTGCACGGGCTGGGCACCAAATGCCGCGAGGATGTTTCGCGCTAAAAACATATTCGGACCATGGGAGCAATTGCCCAACCCATGCCGTGGCGAAGGTGCCGACAAGACCTTTGGCGCGCAAGGCACCTATATATATAAGGTGGAAACAGCGGCACAGAAAAAGATGTTTCATGGAGCCGACTACGTGTTCATGGCAGACATCTGGAATTCCGAACACCTAAGCGACAGTCGCCATCTGTGGATTCCCATAGAGTTTGAGGACGGCATGCCAGTCCTGCGCAAATGAAGAGACGCCATCTTGCGCACCGGACACATGCAGCAACACCATGTCACAGTGTCGGGCGGTTCGGAGAGCACACACTTCATGACATCCGTGAACTTCTCCGACCAGAAGGGTATAATGCTGGGCACAGGCTTGCGTCGCTTGGGCTTCCGCTCCAACGTTGACTCAAAATACAAGCGTTTCACATTCGGCTTGAACCTTTCGGGCAACTACAACGACAAGCAGTCGCCAGGCCGCTCGGTAGGCGGTGAAGGCGGTATCATGCGCTGGATCTCATGGTTCGCGCGTCCTACGGTTCCCACACGCTACTCCACCAATGGAGAGTTCGGATATGTGGACGGCACCATAACAGACGCGGAGCAGTTCAAGAACCCACTTGAGGGCATCGAGATGGGATACAACCGCAACGACGCATGGCGTTTCAACGGCAAGGCGACTATCGGCCTCGACATCTACGATGGACTGAAGTTCCAGACGAGCTACGCCTACACCTACTACCACAACAAGACAAAGAGCTTCTCACCGACAGGATACGCACGATACGACGCAGAGGGCAACATCAAGAAAGTGGGCTCGGAGAACAACCAGCTCACCGACTACACATATCTTGAGACCATGTGGACCAACGAGAACCTCTTGACTTACAACAAGAAGTTTGGCCTGCACAACGTGAGCGCCTTGCTCGGCCACTCAATCATCGGCTACGACAACGACGCGTTGACAGCCTCGAAGATGGGATTCCCAACAAACAACATCTACGAGCAGAATGGCGGAACGAAGAATCCAAACACAAAAGGTTCGGCTGGAGCATACCGTCTGCAATCGTTCTTCGGTCGCCTGCAATACAACTACGACGACAAGTACCTGTTTGAGTTCAACGTGCGTCGCGACGGTTCATCACGTATGCCAAAGGCACACCGCTACGCCACATTCCCATCAGTTTCGGTGGGCTGGGTGTTCACCAGCGAGAAGTTCATGGAGCAGCAGAGCAAGTGGCTCTTCGGTAAGCTGCGCTTCTCTTGGGGTAAACTTGGCAACCAGGAGATAGGCAACTACCCTTACACGGCTACCTACGCCGCAAGTGGCAACTACTACTTCAACCAAAGCGGCACGCCACAGGCAGGACTCGTGCAGACTTCAGTGCCTAACGAGAACATCAAGTGGGAGACGACCCGCAACGTAAACATCGGTCTCGACCTCGGATTCCTCAACAACAAGATCACTACCTCTTTCGAGTGGTTCGACCGCAAGACTTCCGACATCCTCATGCAGCTGTCCATGCCAGGCATCTTCCTCGGCTCGCTGTCGGCTCCTTACCAGAACGTTGGCGAGGTGCGCAACCGCGGCTGGGAGTGGAGCGCCAACTACAACGACCGCAAGGGCGACTTCACATGGTATGCCGGCTATAATATCACACACGTGAAGAACGAGGTGCTCTACATGGGCGGACTCGAGGAACGCATCAGCGGCTCCACCATTAACCGCGTGGGTGAGCCTATCAGCTCTTACTACGCTTGGAAGGCCATCGGCATTT
>DAINOS010000083.1:0-10384 GCA_036743855.1 Prevotella sp.
TTGGGCAGTTTGCGCACGGCATCGAAGCCGTCGCATGTGCCCTCAAAGTCGTTTCTGTAAGCGGCTATGACCTCCATGCCATAACGCTCGCGCAACTCTTTTGCCAAGACGACCGTGGTGTGTTCCGTTCCGCCCTTCTCGTTGACAGGGCGGAAACGAGTATAAAACATTACTGCGCTCATCGCCACACTCCTTATTTAAAAACGACGTGAAACAAGTGGGAACAACGCGCCAACGCGTAGAATGGCCACGGCAACCCCAGCGACGCGATGACTTCCTCGCGAATCTCCTCCGTGGCGAAACGGTCTTTCTGATAGCAAATGTGATAAGCCATCCGCTTGCATTTGACAAACCAAGAGAAGAACGACATCAAGCCTTTCCCCCTCATGTATGTCATAACCTTGAAGTCTTCCCTGTCGGTGTTTCCGCTGAGCGTGGACTTCGACGTGCAGGTGTCGTCCCCACGCCTGAAAAAGTTGAGCGGTCGCGACACCACCGCCACGTTGCCTTGAATGGCAATCTCTATCCAAAAGACCCAGTCGCCACACTCGTGGAAGTCCATGTAAAAGGTATCCACATGGCGTGCGGCTGCCTTTGAGAAAACCACCGAACTGGCATTGTATATCCTGTTGCCAACGCTGAGGTACCGCCTCACGAACGTCTTGCCGCGCCAATGGGCATCTTTCCGGAACATGCGTTGAACCACCGATTGCTCGTTGCCACGATAGTCCACATACATGGAGCGGCAGAAAGCCAACACGCAATCGTGGCTCACGTATGCCTCCACAAGCCTTCGGAGCATGTCCTTGTCGCAATAGTCGTCGCTCTCGGCAAGCCAGATTATGTCGCCTTTGGCAAGGGCGATGCCACGATTCCATTGCACGAAAGGCGAGCCGCTGTTGGTCTCATTCCTTACCACGTGCGACACCTTCGGGTTCTTGGCATATTCAGCTATTATGTCCATGCTATCGTCAATTGAATGGTCGTCCAAGACAATGACCTCATAATTGGCGTAGGTCTGTGAGAATATGCTGTCAAAGCGCTCTTTCAAGTATTCGGCGTGATTGTAATTCGGAACTATTATGCTTACGAATGGACAGTCCATGCTATTGCTTTGTAAATAAGATCATTAAAACGATGCAAAGTTATGAAAAAAATCAAAAAGCACTTCCGTATGCCTTATTTTTGTTACCTTTGTGGCAAACAATTATAATGATGACTTATCACATAGCCCTCAACATGGACGACCAATACCTGGAGCACGCCTCGGCGATGCTGGTATCGGTCTTCCACAACAACCCCAGTCTCCACTTCGCCATACACGTGATTACGGCAGGCCTGAGCACGGCTTCAACCAAGGGCCTCAACGACCTCGTGGCAAGGCAATACCACAACGAGCTGCAAGTGCACAAACTGTCGGGGCAGAGCGCGGGGCTATTCCCTGGATATGTGAACAGCCACATCTCGCAAGCCGCCAACTATCGCCTGTTCGTCGCCGACATTTTGCCAAGTGAAATAGACAAGGTGCTGTATCTCGATTGCGACTTGATAGTGAGAGGAGACTTGAAAACGCTCTTTGACACTCCGCTCGATGGCAACGCCATAGGTGCCGTCGAGGACATGTGGAGCGGAAAGGACGACAACTACAAGCGGTTGGGCTACTCGCGCGAATACGGCTATTTCAATTCTGGAGTGATGATGATTTCCCTAAGCTATTGGCGGGAGCACAGTCTATCCGATAGGTTCGTGGATTTCCACAAGTCGCATCCCGACCTGTTGTTCGTAGACCAAGACATCCTCAATGGTGTCTTGCACGACAAATGGCTGCACCTCCCCTTGGCGTGTAACGTGCAAGACGGCTTCTTGCGCCGCAAATGCAGGGTGCGACAAGAGATGATGCCAGAAGTGATGAAGGCTTGCGAGAACCCTCTGATAATACATTTCACGGGGTCGCGCAAGCCTTGGAACCACAATTGCCTGAGTCCTTTCCGTGACGAGTACTTCACGTATGTGGACATGACGGCCTTTCGTGGCACACGTCCGACGACACCATTGCGTTGGTCTTGCAAACTGGCCATTGACCGTCTGCTCTTCGCGCTCCATCTCAAGAGGAAACGGTATCGCGAGAGCTTAGGCGGGAAATACTGACGCAGGCACATTGCCGCGTGAGATTATATTATTATAATGTACAGAAACGAAACAGCTCAATGATAAAGATCAAGCTCATATCCCCACGATACGCTGACCTCCGCGACTTTCTCCTTGCCTTGCCAGCCAGGATGGACACCGAGGGAGAATATGTGTATGGCGGAAAGCGCAACCTCATAAAACGATTCGCGGCTCCCAATGGGGAGCCGCTCATCGTGAAGCGTTTTCATCGCCCACGGTTTATCAACAAGTTCGTGTATTCCTGGGGAATGCGCCAACCCAAGGGCTTGCGCGCTTTCACCTATGCCACCATGCTTCGTGAGCATGGCGTGGAGACACCAGAGCCGATAGCCTATATCGAAGACCGCAAGTGGGGAATACTGAAGGAGAGCTGGCTCATCACGCCGGAGATTCCTTACAAGCATCTGCTCTACGAGATGGGCGACGCAAAGCCAGAGGTGTATGAACCCATGGCCAAGGCTCTCGCCGCCTTCACCGCGCACATGCACGAGGAAGGCGTGTTGCACAAGGACTACTCGCCTGGAAACATACTTTGGGACAAGGACGCTGACGGCAACACTTGCTTCTCCATAGTGGACGTCAACAGGATGTATTTCGGGCATGTTGACATAAGGCGAGGATGCGCCAACTTCGCGCGCCTTTGGGGTCCGAAAAGGTTTATCGAGCTGCTCGTAGCCGAATACGCGCGCCTGCGTGGATTCGATGGGCAAGAAGCCATGGGCATTGCCATGGACAGCCGAAGGAAGTTTTGGACCAGATACAGGAAACGCCACGAGGTGAAATTCAAGCTGGAGCTATAAAAGCTCAGCGGAAGAGATATTTGCTAAGGAATGTCTTAACCCACTGACCATAAAGCTCCTTGTGATCCTTGAAGCTCTTGGCATGGCCTGAGCCGTGGAACACCACGAGCATCTTTGGCTCAGGCTTGGCGGCATATAACGGATAAACCATGCGTGTCGGCACGAAGTCGTCATCGCCACCATGAATGAAAAGCATCGGCTTGCGGCATTTCGCCACTTGCTTCAGCGGCGAAGCCTCGCCAAACGACCAACCATAGCCGACCTTGCATAGTGCCGAGGCGGTGTAGAGCAACGGGAACTCAGGCAACCCGAACATGTCATTAAGCTCATGGCTGAACTCATCCCAAGCGGAGGTGTAGCCGCAGTCTTCTATGAAACACCTGATATAGTCGGGGGTGTTTTCGCCGGCGACGTTCATTGTCGTGGCACCGCCCATCGACCATCCGTGTACCACCATTCTCGCGTGCCCCGTGGAGTCCTTGAACATCTTGTCGGCTATCGCCGCCCACCTCAGCACGTCGTCGCGGTCGTTCCACCCCATTTGCATTGCCTTGCCGCCGCTTTTTCCGTTGGCGTGCAGGTCTGGCAAAAACACGTTCATGCCAAGCTCCTTGTTATAGAAGCAAGCGAATTGGAGCATATCGACCGCGCTGTCAGTATATCCATGTACGACAATGGCGGTGAGGGCGGTCTTGCGCGGAGCCTTCACGAAGAGCGCGTGCAAGCGCGTGCTGTCGGCAAGGAAAAGTCCCGTATGCTCATTTTTCATCGTGACGAAAGTGTCGCGAAGGGCCTTGTGGGTGGTCACGGAGTCGAGCCAAGGCGCCATCCATGGATAGCGGTCGCGCATCACGGCGGTTTGCCTGGTATAGTCGCGACCCTTGTTGTTTGCCGGATGGAGGGCAAAGCTCAACAAATACACGCTTCCGCCAACAATGGCCACCATGAGCAACACCAATATCCCGAAAGATATTCTTAAAGCGAGTCCTCTGTTACTTTTCATACGTTTCTCTCTTGTTGTTCGCATTACGCAAAGGTACGAAAAACAATGAATAAAAGCCGCGATTAACATTTATTAATTAGCAAGCATGCAAGATTATCAGGCGAGCGGTGTTCTATATATATAATAGTTAGTCAGTTTACATAAAAACAGGATAATAAACCATCATGAATAATAAGCAACTGAAAATCGTGAGCATTGTCGCCATAGCGGTTCTGATCATATCCATCATTCCCATGCTGTGGATAGGTCAATACTTGCATCCATTTGGAGATGATTATGTTTTCGGTGCCACCGTTTACAAGACATGGAACGCGACCCACTCTTTCCTTGCCTGTATACAAGGCGCGTGGAACGTGGCCATGACCATGTACCACTCATGGCAGGGCACTTACTCGGCTTGTTTCCTCATGGCGCTACAGCCAGGCGTCTTCGGGCACTATTGGCTCGGACCCATCATCCTCCTGTTCAGCCTGATGGGTTCCACTTACGCGCTGCTGTACATGGTGATGCGCAAGCTGCTCCATGCTTCAAGGTTGGAGTATGCTTTCGTGTCTACGCTCTTCGTCATCATCACAGTGCAGTTCACGTATTCTTATTACGACGCGTTCTATTGGTACAATGGCGCGATGTATTACACGTTGTTTTATAGTTTGTCGCTTGTCTTGGCATCGCTGCTCATAGGCTACGGACAAACGACCACGCTTACAGGCAAAGCCGTCATTGGCGTTGTGTCGGTCGCGCTCGCGATAGTCATCGCCGGCGGCAACTTCGTCTCTGGCCTTGGCATGGGAGCCATCCTGTTCACGACCATCATCATCATGCGAATAGAGCAAAAGAGGTGGCCACGCTTCTACATTGCCATCCTTGCCATCTTCGGCGTAGCATTCGCCATGAGCGTGTTTGCCCCGGGCAATGCTTACAGGCAGGTGACAGTGGAAAACAAGCCGAATGCCATTGCCGCGTTCTTCATGGCCATAGGAAAGAGTTTCGAGTTCTTTTCCGACACGTTCAATATAGTCCAGGTGCTGATGGTGGCTATCGTAGCCCCAGCCATCGTCAGGATGGCGGCGAAGTCGCGTCTCAAGTTCTCGCACCCTTGGCTGTGCGTCATCGTCACGGTCTTGCTGTATGGTTCCTTCTTCTTCGCCCACAGTTATGCCATGGGCACAAGAGGCCCGGGAAGAGTGCAAAACATCTACTCCTACGTGAGCATTTGGCTCATCTGCGTCAACATTTATTACCTTTCAGGGGCTCTAATAAAAAAGGCGGAAACAAAGGCACCCCTTAGTTCCGCCATTATAGCAGTGGTAAAAGCACTTCAACAAAAATATGCCAAGGCATTGCGCTACGCGCCCTATTACGCCATCGTCGCCTTGCTATTATCAGTAAGCATCAAGCAAACTACGACCAACAGAACCATAACGCTAATGCTGAAAGGCACGGTCTATGAATTTGACAAGGAGATGAGAGCGCGCGACCTGGCGCTCACCACCGATAAAGACAGCGTGATGACATTGAAGCCTCTCTCGGTAAAGATGCCCTCGGATGCCTTCAACGACATCACGATTTACCCAGGCTACTGGATAAACCAAGGCATCGCGCGCTACTATGGCAAGGAAGAGGTAGAGGCAAGCTTTACACCCTCCACTGTAACGCAAGAGTCTCCCAGCGCGCTGCTGGCACGCTGCAAGAGAGACGTAGGCCCTGGCAACTTGAAGTATGTCCAGTTCAAATGACCATGCTTATTTCACCATGGCCTTCACGGCGTTTCTCAACCCTGACACGTTTGTCATGAAAGCCTTTGCCGAGCCAAACTTAAGGTGAAGGTCGAGGCGCACGGGGATGTGGTTGTCATCATCGGACACGAAGAAGTCGACTATCTTTTCCCACTTGTTGCTGTCATCATCCTTGTCCATGTAGGCAAGTTTGAGGCAACGATAAGTGTGTCCGTTGTCAGCCTTTATGTTCACTGTGCCTTGATAGCGAAGCTGCGCTGCGTAGACCTTGGTTCCGTCAACGATTGGGAAGTTCACGACGTAGCCTTTCTTCCATCCCGTGGGATTGAATGAGCGCGCGCGCATGAAGATGCTCATCATGTCGTAGACACACTCGTTGAGCGTGCGTTGCGACCTTGAGTGAGTGCCGTCGTGCTTCAGCCTGTGCTGCTTGACGTGGCACTTGCCGTTGGGATAAGTGTAGTACACCTCGTCCACAGTGTAACGTTTGCCTTCCTTGGCGCCCTTGCGGTAGTAGAGCGGTGCCATGTCGAGCGTGTTGTAGCAGAGGAGGGTGTCGCGTAGCACGAAGAAGTGGTCGGCACGCTTGTTGCCTCTCGTTATCAAACTGCCCTTGTAAGCCGACTTGCCAAGAAACTTTGTCTGGTCGATGTCGAACGATGCCGTGCCAACCTTGACCCAAACAAACTTCCAGTTGAAATACAGGTTGTAAGAAAGTCGCTCACCCGACTTGAATGCCGTGTTGCGAAACGTGCATTGCGCCGAAGCCGATACGCAGAAGAGCGCGAGCAATGAAAGAAGAGCTATCTTTAATCGTTTTGTTGCCTGTGTCATTTTGTTTTTCTGATAAGTTAATGTCATTATACTTAAAGTTAAAACAATTATTCTTTTCGTCTTTGTCAAGGCTTTGGAATATATTGTATTCCAAGTTTCTTGGCACGGTCTATGTTCCTGTGCTGTATGGTTTTCTGCTTGTCGGCCTTTTGCTTTGTTATAGCATCCGGCTTTTGCTGCCATAGCGGTTTTGCCATTGGGTCCCACGTGAGCGTGAGGTCCCATTTCTCCCTGCACTCTATCACCTCAGGGTCATAATATACTTGTTCGGGTTCCACGCCCTTATCGTAGTCGCCAGTGTCCCATCGATGGTTGTTGTTGGAGTCCACTATCACGCGCATATAGTATTTTCCAGCCTTGAGATAATAAAACTCCGCCTGCCCATTGTCGGTATACACTTCCTTGACCATCTTGCCAGAATTGTCGAGCAGCTGGGCGATGACGTGCTTTCCGCTCATGCCCGAGAGCGTCATCAGCAGTGAGGCATAGGAGTCGGTCGGGCGAACTTTAAGCCCTAACTTCAGCTTTTTCGACACGTCTCCATACAATGAAACGAAAGTGGCGCTGTCGGCCTCAAGACTGTATTCCATTCCAGGTTTCCACTCAGCGAGCAGCCGGTAATTCCTGTTGTCTATCTTGTGCAGCTCGTATCGCTCGGCATACCAAAGCGAGTCTTTCTCCGGATGCGAATAAAGATGTATGTGGGCAGTGTCCACCGACAGCAGTGGCACGTCGCTGCTTATCGTCACGTTCTGGTCCGGATCCAAGTCGCCCGACGGCACTATCTTGAGTTTCAATTCCTCAGGCGGCATCACGCTATCGTAGTCCAAACCCTTCTTTTTCCTCTTGTCTTGCTCCTTCTGCCACGTCTTCAACCTCTTCTCCGCGTCTTTCACGCGTTTCTCATACGAGGTCTTGGCTATGAGTTGCAGCGTGTCAACCTGTTCACGCAACACGCCCAGCGTGTCGGTGACATTGTGGGTTATCTGCATCTTCAGCGTGTCTTGGTTGACGAGCGCGGTGTCGCGAAGCCAATAAACTATCGTATCTCGCTTTTCCGAAGGTTCTGTAAGGAATGCGTTGTCGGAGTTGAAGTTAAGCCCCACGATCTTTGGCAGCGTGTTGTCGCCATAGCTATAAAACAATGTGAAATGGTTGGCGTCGGTGCGGTCGCTCTTCACGAGATACCTGTTGGTGAGAATCTCGTTGAAGGCACGGAGGCAAATGTTGTCGGGAAGGAAATGCGTATAGCCTGTCACGTTGATGGAGGCTATATGCAGCGAGTCGGTCCAAATGGTGTCTTGGCGCGTGTCTGGTTTGAACGAAGGTTCTATGATGTCGTGGTTGAAAGCCAGCATCTCGCTTTTCTGGTTGAACATGTAGTTGCCATCGGCATCCTGCAAGGCATACACACGGTATTTGCCTGGCGCTATGCCCTTTATGGTGAAATGTCCACGCGAGTCGGTTCTCGACACCCTCATCATTGGCTTCTTCTGGAAAGCAGTGTCGCTGAGGTCATCGTAAAGTCCCACCAAAATGCCTTTCACTGGTTCCAGGTCTTCCGCCCCGATGACGTATCCCGACACTTGCAAGGTGTCGATATGGTCACCTGTGGAAAAGGTATAGGCGTAGTCACCAAGGGGGTTACCCTCGTTGTTGTCGCTTATGGCGTTTGAGAAATCGATGGTATAAGTGGTGTTTGGCTTGAGCGAGTCGGCAAGTTGCACGCTTATGCGCTTGCCCTCTCCCTTTATCTCTGGCGCCTCAAGCTGTGGTGGCGACACCACTACATTCTCTGTGGGGTTGTCTATCTTGACATACTCATCGAAATTGATAAGTATTTTTTTCTTCTTCACGTTTGTCGCCCCATCGGCAGGCTCAGCGCCAATGACCTTAGGCGGTGTCTCATCATACCATCCGCCATCGGGGTTTCCCATGCGCGCGCAACCTTGCAGGAGGCACAACATGATAAAAACAGCGAGCGACAACGCGCCGAGAAGTCTCGCCCTCTTGCCATTGCCGTTTAAATGTTTGTTGTCTGTCATAAAACGCTTAGCATAAAAACGCCCATAGGCTCATTGCTGCTTGTAGTTGCCATTAAGCTCAAGCAGCTCGTCCATGTTTTTCCTTGAGTTGCTCAGTCGAGGCACCTTGTGTTGCCCACCGAGCTTGCCTTTGGCCTTTAGCCATTCCTCAAACAAGTGGGGATGCGCCTTCACCACTTCCAGATGCTGAAGGGTGACATCGTGGAAGCGCTTGGCCTCATAGTCGGAATTGATTTCCTGCAACTTGCTGTCGAGGCAATCGGCAAACAACTTCATGTCGTCGGGTTCTTTTGAGAACTCGATGAGCCATTGGTGGCGACACTTGGCATTCTCGTCCATGTATACTGGAGCGGCAGTGTATTCAAGTATTTGAGCTCCCGTGCGCTCGCATGCATAGGCCAGGCCCTTCTCCGCGTTGTCCTGGATGAGCTCCTCGCCGAAGGCGTTGATGAAATACTTGGTGCGGCCCGTGATGACAAACTTGTATGGCTTGGTCGAGGTGAAGGTCACCGTGTCGCCAATCATGTAGCGCCACAACCCACACGAGGTGGAAATCACCATGGCATAGTTCTTGCCCGTCTCCACGGCTTCCAACGGGATGATGTCGGGATTGGGCTTGCCCACGTCCTCCATCGGTATGAACTCATAGAAGACGCCATAGTCGAGCATGAGGAGCATTGAGCGGTCCTTGGGGTCGTCTTGTATGCCGAAAAAGCCCTCCGAGGCGTTGTATGTCTCCATGTAGTGCATCTTCGGCGAGGTGATAATCTCCTCGTATTGCTTGCGGTATGGCTCAAAAGCTATGCCACCGTGGAAGAACACCTCAAGGTTTGGCCACACGTCCTCAATGTGCTTCTTGCCCGATATTTCCAGCATTCTCACGAGCACGCTGAGCATCCACGAGGGCACGCCAGATATATTTGTGACATTCTTGTCCATGCACTCTCGCGCTATGCGGTCGCGCTTCAGCTCAAAGTCGGAGAGCAGGGCGGTGCGCTTCTTTGGCACGCGGAAGAGGTTGACCACGGGATTGATGTTCTCTATCAATATGGCGGAGAGGTCACCCACGAGCGACCCTTCCACGTTGTAGTTTGGCGAGTGGCTGCCACCGAGGATGAGCGACTTGCCATCGAAGAGACGGCTGTCGGGGTTGTTGCGCAAATAGAACGCCACCACGTCGGAGCCGCCTTTGTAATGGATGTTGTGCAGTCCTGCCGATGACACGGGGATGAATTTCGACTTGTCGTTGGTCGTGCCCGACGACTTGGCATACCACCTCACTAATCCAGGCCACAACACGCTGGCCTCGCCATGGCGCATACGGTCTATGTCGCCTTTCAACTCTTCATAGGTGTTTATGGGCACGCTCTTCACGAAGTCGTCGTAGCCCTTGACGTTCACAAACGCGTGGGAACGGCCATACTCCGTGTCGCGACCCTTTGAGACAAGGTATTCCAGCACCGACCGTTGCAACTGCTCGGGTTCCGTGAAGTGCTTCTCAAGCTCTTTTTGTCGGGGGCTGAAAAACTTACTTGCTATCTTTGTAAGACTCATTTTGGCAAATCTATGCTTATTATGGTGTGCAAATTTAAGCTAAAAGAACGACAATGACAAAAAAAATCTAATGTTTATGATTTTGACATATTTAATTATCGTAACTTTGCGCATTATTATACGAAATAACAATAAAAAAGGAAACTGTACAACTTTTTTTAATCCTATGAAAAACATTAAGCACACTATCGTCTCGATGCTGCTCTTGCTTGCCGCGGTGGTTACCGCGAGCGCGCAAATGCC
>DAINOS010000084.1:0-9991 GCA_036743855.1 Prevotella sp.
TCACGACCTTCTTCAGCTCGGCGCCCATGTTGCGCAGACGCTTGCCTTCCGCCTCAGCCATGCGCTGCACGGGAATGCCCGTCATCATCGACACCACGGCAGCCACTTCGTTCTCGGTCACAGTCTGCCTGGTTTGCGCCTCGTCTTTCTGCCATTCTTGCTGCATGCGGCGAAGCTCTTGCTCCATTTCGGTTTGCTGGTCGCGATAGCTGGCGGCGAGCTCAAAGTTCTGCGCGCCAACGGCTTCCTGCTTCTTCTGCTTTATGGCCTCTATCTCCTTTTCCTTGTCGGTGATTTCCTGTGGCACCTTGGCGTTCTTCAGATGTACGCGCGAGCCCACCTCATCGATTATGTCTATCGCCTTGTCGGGCATGAAGCGGTCGGTGATATACCTGTCGGCCAGTCTCACGGCCTCTTTCAGCGCGTCGTCGGTGTAGCTCACGTGGTGGTGTTCCTCGTAGCGCTCCTTGATGTTGAGCAGTATCTGCAAGGTCTCGTCTTTGGTCGTTGGCTCGACCATCACCTTCTGGAACCTGCGCTCCAAGGCACCGTCTTTCTCGATGGACTTGCGGTATTCGTCCACCGTGGTGGCTCCGATACACTGTATCGTGCCGCGAGCCAAGGCCGGCTTCATGATGTTGGCGGCATCCATGCTGCCCGGCGTCGAGCCAGCGCCGATGATGGTGTGTATCTCGTCGATGAAGACGATGATGTTGGGGTTGTTCTCCAGTTCCTTGAGCAGGGCGCGGATGCGCTCCTCAAACTGTCCGCGATATTTCGTGCCAGCCACGATAGCCGTCATGTCGAGACTCACCACACGCCTGTTGAAGAGCATGGGCGATGTCTTGTGGTTGGCTATGAGCTGTGCCAATCCCTCCACTATGGCGCTTTTTCCCACTCCGGGTTCGCCGATGAGTATGGGGTTGTTTTTCTTTCTGCGCCCGAGAATCTCTATGACGCGCTGTATTTCTTTCTCCCTTCCCACCACGGGGTCGAGTTTGCCTTCTGCCGCCGCCTTGGTGAGGTCGGTCGAGAAGTTGTCGAGCACTGGAGTCTTGCCGTTGCCTTGCGGTTGCGTTGCCGTGGCTTGCTGCTTGCCGGTGCCCTTTCCTTGGTTTGCCGAAGAGCTGTCCTCCTCATAGTCGTCCATCTCCTCGTCGGGCAGGCCGATGCCGTCTTTCGTGGCGTGCTTGCTGAGCAGCCTTACCGCTGTCTCGTAGTCGAGGTTGTTCTCCTCAAGCACTTCCTTTGCCATGTTGTCGGCATTGTCGTGTAGCATGGCGAGCAGCAGGTGCTGCACGTCGACCAATTGCGTATGTTGCAGGCGAGCCTCAAGCACGGCAAGTCTGAGGATGTTGCTTGCCTGGTTGTTGAGCACGAGCTCGCTGGTGTTCAAGGGTTCGGCTATCTCGTCCTCGCGCACCTTCTCTTCCAGCTCCTCCTTTACGGTCTGGCTGTTGATGTTCAGTTGCTTGAACAGGTCGGCCACGGGAGAGGTCTTCTCTCTCAAGATGCCGAGCAGGAGATGCTCTGGCCCCACGAAACTGCTGGCCAGGCGAGTCGCCTCTTCCCTGCTGAAGGCAAGAATTTCAGATACCTTTGGTGAAAACTGACTGGTCATTTATGAAGTCTTCCTTTCTTTTTTTGTATTAATCGATGCAAATTTACTCTATTTAGATTACATCTGCAAGTATTGTGCCAAAAATCACGAATGGCATGAAACAATTGCTTTGCAGTGGTGGTCCTTGTGCCCGTAAGAGTCCCGAATGGAAACAACAAGCAATGGACTTTTTTCACACGGATTAAAAAGATTATAAAGAAGGCTACGCTGATCGCTACGCGGTGAAGGCATACCAAAAAGCAAAATATGCTACGTTGTGGGTAATCGGCGAAGCCGACATCTTTAAAATCTTTATAATCCGTGTGAAATGAGTTAAGCACAATAGACAAGCCAGAACGAACCTTTCGTGGTTGCGGAAGGGCACGAGACCCGCCCCTGGAACGTGCCCCGTCGCGATTCAAGCGTAAAGCCATCGCGATTCAAGCGTGAAGCCATCGCGATTCAAGCGTGAAGCCGACGCGATTCAAGCGTAAAGCCGATGCCATTTCAGCGTGACGCCGAGGGGCGCGAAACGAGCGTTGACGGCAGGCTCTCGGCGTTGCTGCCTTTCCTCACGGCGGTTATGAAATATGTGCCGTCGGTTTTCGCCGTGGCGTGGGTGTCGTAGACCACGGATTCGAGAGTCGCCATCTCGCCCATGGCCTTGTACACGGCATAATAGCAGCCGTCCACGGCATTCCAGCTCAGTTGCCTTCCTGTCGCGGTGAGCGACTGTGGTGCCGCGGGCCTGTCCTCGTTGCCCTGCCCGAGATATGGCGCGAGTGCGATGTGTGGGAAGCGCGAGGCTATCATGCCATTGATGTTCACTGGGTTGTCCATGAGCCAATAGGCACTGTATAGTGCCGCGCCCGACACATTGCCATCGGCGCGCGCCGCGTCAATCTGCTTGCCAAGGTCGGTTGCCGTGCGATACACGCTGCTCTTGGCCTTCTCGCCGAAACGGTAGAGAGCGTAGCCTATGAGCAGTTTGGTCTTCGACGTGGCGTTCTCGGAGAACCATTTGAGGCGGGGCAGGAACCACCGTTCCGTGCTCCAATAGAGTTGTGGTATGATGACGTCGCACCAGCCCTTGGCGGACCACAGGGCTATGTCGGCGTACATCGAGTTGTAGTTGTTCTCATAGTTGCCTTGCGGCGAGATGGAGAACACGGCGTTGGGCTTGATGGCCTTTATGGTGTCGTGCATCGCCACTATGAGCGAGTCGACCATGGCGCGGCGAAACTCTGCTACCGAAGCGAAGCCCTTGCCGTAGCGTCGGTATTCTGCCTCGTCCCTCATCTTCTCGCCCTTCTGCAAGGCGGGGTAGAAATAGTCGTCGAGGTGTATGCCGTCCACGTCGTAGCGTCGCAGCAGGTCTGCCACTATGGAGCTGACCCTTTGTCGGGTCTCAGGCATGGCGGGGTTGTAGACCCTCACCATGCGGTAGTCTTTCACGAGACTTTGTGGTATCTTGCCGTCGAGTTTGCCAAACTTGTCGCCCACTCGCTGCTTCTGGTCCACGCGGTAGGGGTTTATCCACGCGTGAAACGACATGCCGCGGCGATGCGTCTCGTCGATGACCCATCGCAGCACGTCGTAGGTCGGCGCCTTGCCGCGATACCCCGTCACGTATTGGCTCCAAGGCTCGTATGGCGAGTCGTAGAAGGCGTCGGCCTTGGGGCGCACCTGGAAAAACACCGTGTTTATGTTGAGTCGTTGCAGCGTGTCGAGCATCTGCTCGTACCATGCCTTCTGCGCTGCCTCTGTGAAGCGGCGGCGAGGCCAGTCGATGCCGCCTATAGTGGCGACCCACACGGCGCGCGCCTCCTTGCCAGGCATGACGAAATGTTGCGGCTTGGCTGTGGTGCCCTGCGATAGGGTCTTGTCGTTGTTCCTGTTGTTGTCTTTTATGGTTTTCTTGGTCGTGCCGCACGAAGCCATCACCATGATTATCGTGGCGATAGCCATGCCAAGAAAGGCTGAGTTCCTTTTCATTATCTATATAATAATATGTGTCTATCTATTGCTTGTTTGCCTCCGCGAAGGCGGAAACTTCTCTTTCTTGGCACAAAGGTAATGAGATAACATGAAAAGATGCAGCTCTTCACTACTATTTGCTGATATTTCTATGAAAATATTTGGAGAAATGATGAAAATGCTGTAAATTAGAACGGAAGCCACAAGAGAGCTCTCATACATATCATCAAGACCAACCATGATAATTACTGCGTGAAAAGAGCTATCTCCATCGTGTTGGCATTTTTAATTTTGTATATTCAAAAATATCTCAACAAAATATAGTACCTTTGTATAACCCTAAAATAATCAGATTTGAACAGAATTTAATAAACGTATTGAAAGATAAACAATGGCAAACTTACCATATAACGAAAAGGACATTTCGTCGATATTCAATTACAGCAAGCATTTACTGAATAAGTGCTTGCGAGACTTTGCGCCAAATGCCGAAGTGCATAATGGCAAAGGAAGTTTGGGACAGTTGGTGGAAGAACTATTCTTCCCACTTAGTCCAGTATGCCCATGAGTCTGTATCAAGAGAATGTCTTCGCAGCTCTGAAATTTTGGCTTCTGGATATGCGCTCTGCAAGCATTCGTCTGAACAAAAAGTTCGGATGCCATCTACAAGCCATCCTTCATCCATAAGGTGGTGGCAATGCTCACAGATACGTACATTGTCGATTTCATACTCGCTAATAATGTCATCCAGACAACCAAGCATGACAAGTTCCTCAACCATTCGTATGGCAAGTTGTTTTTCATGACTGTCCCTAACGCAAAAGAAAGTTTTTACTTTCCAATATTGATTACAATATAATCTAAGCATCTCTGTTTCAGGGTAAGATTTGGATGCTGCCCTGATATGGTGTATGAAGCATTTCCCACTTGTGGAATATTCCCAACAATGCACAGAGGTAACGCTATGACCGAGATAAGCAGAAACCGTGATTCGCTGGTTTGGAAACAGCTTGAGTATGGAGATGAACTCCTGAGTGTTAATCCATTTCATGTGATTGCGCTTTTAAAAACTAAAATTGTTGATGCAAAGTTTAGAGATCTTGGCGAGATAGCCAAAAGACTTAGATCGAATTAAAAATCATTTAAACGTTTTAGATCAAAAACATAGATATGGCAATAAAAGACATTTATCAACTTAAAGGGAAGACATCGGAACAAGTTCTTCTTGCCTACATTGCTTTTATGGGTGACAAGGATGCCACGACCAAGCAAATCAAAGATGCCGAGAGTAGCAATTATGCAAAAATCGGCACGCGGCAACCCGTGTCAGAAATCGTACAGAAATTATATTCCAAGGATTGTATTTTTGATTTGCGAACTTCTGGCTCTGTTCAGAATGTAAGTGATGAACTTTCCGTTATGATAGAAAATGCTGCCAGCGACCCCAAGGCGCAAAAAGAGTTGAAAAACGTGCGTAGCTATGTCAATAAATATAAGGAGTTCTTAATCTATTGCGAACGCTTGGAAGAGACGGAAGAGCACAAGCAATCATATAGCTTTGACAAGGATGCAGACAAACCTTTTATTAATGAAGATAAGTTTTTGAAGATAGTCTCGATATTGATTAGAAAGAAGAACATCATCTTGGAAGGAGCGCCTGGTGTTGGAAAGACATTTCTGGCTCGCAAGATTGCCTATCAACTCATAGGTGAGATTAAGGATGAGAACATAGAGATGGTCCAGTTCCACCAGTCTTATAGTTATGAGGATTTTGTTCAAGGCATTCGACCTTCAATCAATGGGGACTTTGAGGTTAGAAATGGAATCTTTTACAACTTTTGCCAAAAAGCTCGGCGTTCTGACGAACCATTTGTATTTATCATAGACGAGATAAATCGTGGTAATCTCAGCAAAATATTCAAACTTACATACAGCGAAGAGGAAGATGACACATTCTTTGTGCCAAGTAACGTGTATATCATTGGTTGCATGAATACAGCAGACCGCTCACTGGCAATAGTAGATTACGCCTTGCGTCGCCGTTTTGCATTTTGCCAGATTCAACCAGAGTTCAATGAAGCGTTCCAAGAATTTCTTTCGGCTAAGGTTGGTAAAGAAAACGTGGAGAAGATAGTAAAGCGTATTACACAAGTTAATAGTATGATTCAATCTAATCCATCTCTTGGGAAGGGATTGGAAATCGGTCATAGTTATTTCTGCCAAACAGAGGAAATCCAAGATTTTGAAGTTTGGTGGTCTGATCTTTGCGAATATGATTTATTCCCATACATACAAGAAATATGCTTCGATAATGATGACTTGTGTTTGGAGCTGTGTAATATGTTAAGAGATATATGATTCCGAAGATTCCAATTCAAAACTTATACTACCTGCTTTGTTATGTTTGGGATGTTCCTGACCAGCGGAACAAAGTGAAAGTGGATGGTGAAAAATGCCATTCGCTCGAAAACTTGTTGGCTGTCATCTTGCTCAATATCTGTGAACATTTGCTGAGACGAGGACTTTCACTGTCATATCGTTTCAAGTTGCAGGAAGTGGAAGGGATAAGAGGAAAACTGGATATATCATCTACCTTAAAAAGTGGAAGAATGCGTTTGGGTTATACACAATGCCATGTGGACGAGCTTTCGCAAGATTCGATTATCAACCAGATTGTGTATAATTCCTTGAAGCGATTGGCTACACTGAAAAGTATAGACAAGGACATTCGGGAAAATATAAACAAAACTATTCGCAAGTTTCCACAAATCAGTACAATTCATTTGTGTAATAAAATATTTGACCAGGTAAAGTTAGTTAGAAACAATAGGTATTATTCACTTGCGTTACATGTTTGCAAATTGATATTCCAATCTACGCTTCCGAAGAAAGGTATTGCAGGACAATATGAATTCTTGGATTTCACGGAAGACGAGTTTAGGATGAACTATCTTTTTGAGCGTTTTCTTATGAACTTCTGCAAAAGACATTGCAAAGAGCAATTTCCACAAGTTCGTCGTGAGTTTATACATTTTCAACTCACGCCCTTTGGAATGATGTTCAAACGAGCAGGAGAAGCACTTCCAATTATGGAAACAGATGTGTCGTTATATAATCCTCAAACAGGCGTCAAGAAAATACTTGATGCAAAATATTACAAGGAAACTCTTGTCTCAAAATATGGTGCTCGAGAAAAAGTTCGCCGTGAACATCTTTCACAAATCATTTCGTATGTAATGAATCAGGAAGATAGCGACAACCCTCATACTTTTGGCACAAGTGGTACTTTGGTGTACCCGACTGTAAATGAAGATTTTGACTTCTCTTATCGTTACAAGGATACCAATCACATGATTCATGTGACAACCATTAATCTAAACCAAGATTGGGACAAGATAGAAGCAAGAATAAAGGAGATTGTTGAGAAACGTTGACAGTCTGGCATTTCCTGACTACCTCGACCGTGCTTCAAGAACTATCATCACGGGCGAAGGCGGTGCCGGGCCTTCACGTTTCAAACATGTCATCAAGACTGAGAGCGGGCGTTATCGCCGCCTTGTACCGGTAGAGTTGGAACGTTTGAATATGTTTCCTGACAACCATACCTTTGGTTCGTCTGACTTGCGCCGAGCGTTTCTCATGGGCAATGCGCTTGTTACAGGCATTGTTGAGAATATAGCATTGGTGCTGAAAGAAAGAATGTAAAGTTTCGTACATAATATGACGGAGGAGGACGGAAGTTGAGGACAGACCATTACGTGAACCCATTGACGACATCGATGCCGCAACTTGCAGGAGGCACGGGCACGGCCGGTGACGGCTCTCTCGTGCACACTTGGACTTACTATTGCGCTAACAAGGTGTACGAGAACGACACGCTGCGGATGTCGCTTTTCGATGGCGGCTACGTGTCATACGATGCCAAGGCTGACGGCTCGTCACCGTCACCTTCCTATCACTATTACATAAAGGACCACCTTGGCGACAACCGTGTAGTTCTGGGCGAGAGCGGCGAGGTGGAGCAGGTGAACCATTACTATCCCTTTGGTGGCTTGATGGGTGAGAGCGAGAACCTCGCGTCCTCGCAACGCTACAAGTACAACGGCAAGGAGCTTGACCGTACGCACGGCCTTGACTGGTACGACTATGGCGCGCGAATGTATGACCCCGCGTTGGCACGCTGGATGGTGCCAGACCCGTTGGCGGAGAAATACTACAGCGTCAGTCCATACGCGTATTGCGGAAATAATCCAGTAAAAAGAATGGATCTTGATGGTAGAGATTGGATAGAAGATTCCAATGGACAAGCACAATTTGACTCAAAATGGGAAAAACATTCGAAATTGCCTGAGGGGTATAAATATTTAGGCAAGTCCGTTGTACTGATGGCTGAAAATGGAGACATATACTACGGAAGGGACGATGGAAAGGAATTGTTTTGGTACACCCCTGGAGGTAAGTCTGCTGATTTGCCCCAAGAAACTACCAGCGTTAATTCGTCAAATGATTTCAAGTCTATAGATTCCAAGTCCATAGATAAAGCCATGAACACACTAAACTTAGTTGGTGTGGCTAACGATGTAAAGTTGGGATTGTTTCAGATTGCGTCCAATGTGAAAAACGGAGATACTCCATTTTATAGATATGCAGACATGTCTTCTCTTGGCGTAACTGCCGCAAGATACTACAAGTTTTTTAATGGGATGGGTACTGTAGGTACTGTAATTACGGGACTTTACACTGGCTATCAATTAAAAAATAATTTCGATGATAATAATTGGAATGCTGTTGCACGTAATGGTGTAGATCTGTTTATCCCAAATCGGTCATTAGGATTTCTCAGTGTCGTACGGCAAAGAGAAATCCTTTAATTTTTTCCATATAGATAAGAACGATTGTCGTGTTTTTAGTGATCTGGCCAAATATAGTATGTGCTTGTCTTTTGTCCTCCCCAGATAGGCCGGTGTCGATATCAACTCGTACCGGATAGTCTTCAGAAATTTCTTCTTGTTGGAATTAATCAGTGCATGTCTGAACAACGACATAAAGTTATATGCCATGACAATGAAGTTTCCACATGCCTCTGTTGCCCAGAAGTTATTTGTGACAAAATCATCGATGGAGAAATCATTCTTCAGTTCCTTTATTCTGTTCTCTGAATCCGCCCTTCCGCGATATGAGTCATATATGATCTTGGCCGGCAGGTCAAGGTCTGTTACAAAGCAACTGTATCGGTATTTTCCGAAATCTTCCTCATCCTCAAAAAGCTCCAATTGCTTGATTTGCTTTCCTGCAGCTTGGGGGCGCTTCTCAATTTCTTGCCTGACCATCACGATACGTCTTGGCTTCTCCCAACCGTTTGCCTGATAGATGTTTTCGGATATTTCCAATCCGTCTGTGAACTCTATCCATTTGCGTTCATGGGTAAGACCGTACTTTATACGATTATTGAAACGGCAGGCTATGATGTAGTGTAACCCTTTGTTTTCCAAATAGTCAAGTATTTCCTTTGCAAAGAAACCGCTATCCATGCGGACCAGTCCGACACGTTTGCCCTCAAGTTTCGAGAGCGTGTCCTCAAGAAATGACAGATAATTGGTACTTGCTGACGTGTTGCCTGAACGTAGCCAGTAATTTGCTATCATCCTCACATCGGAAACGAATGCAAGGAGAGGATGATGCGAGAGTCGTCCTGGACGTTTTGGGTTGTATCCTTTGGCTGCTCCTTCCTGACTTCCCTCACGGACCATCACAGTCGAATCGAAGTCCAAGGTGTAGTTGTCGAACTTCAATTCAGAGAAGAACCAACGGAACAAATTTCCAAAAACGCGCTGGTTGACAGCTTGTGAGAATTTGTTGAGATAGCGCTGGTATGCACGATGGTCCGCTCCACGTTTCCACCCTAATAGGTCACATAGGGCAGCGTCATAACGCACTACGTCAAGATGTCCAAAGCAACTTGCGCCACACCACACACCTGCAAACAATCCCAATATTAACTGGATCGGTTGGTAGCCACGGTTGGAACCTTGAAGAGGTACGCCACTTTGCATGACATGCTCTTCAAAATGGCATTTCTCAAGCATTTTGAAGAACAGGGAAAGACCACCAAAAGGTGTTATTTCTTTATTTACGAACTTTATGTCACAGTTTCGCATTGGAGTATATACTTTTTTTCGTGGTAAAGTTAGTAAATATTTATGAATCAAGCATATATAAAGTCATTTTCCTAATGGCGGTCATTAGAAAATGACAAGAAACTTTTTCTAATGACCGATTTGGGATAAACGGCAATGTGCGCACTGGCAAGATCATGAAATATGATGCAAATACAGGACACCGCATCAAGAAACCGTACAGCATGGTGACATGGGTACACTCGGAGTTGAAGATACCCAACTTTACACTTCGGCA
>DAINOS010000084.1:10122-10345 GCA_036743855.1 Prevotella sp.
TAAGAGGCAGAGAGGTTGTATTGGTTCCTGACCTTGGGGCAACGGACAAATGGAAAAGCAAACTTTCATTGTTACAATCAGTATGCAAGCAAGTTCATGTCAGCAACATCCTGGAGGACAATGCCACCGATGAAAAACGACAAAAAGGACTTGACATTGCCGATTTCCTGCTGATGACAGAAACGCCACAAATGATATTGCAACGGCTGATAAAACGGCATCC
>DAINOS010000085.1:0-10282 GCA_036743855.1 Prevotella sp.
TTTGCTCCATTATGGCGTCGAGGTCGCTGTCCTTGAAGCCCAACTGCTGGGCGGCGTCGGTGTCGGGATAGACCAAGCCCACGAGCTGGTCGCCGCGTTGCACGATGAGACTCTCGCCCACCATGGCCATGGAGTTGAGTTTGTCCTCAATCTCCTCCGGATAGACGTTCTGACCATTGGAGCCAAGAAGCATGTTCTTGATGCGTCCGCGGATGAAGAGGTGGCCGTCGGCTGATATTTGCCCGAGGTCGCCAGTGTGGAACCATCCGTCCTCGTCGATGGTGGCCTTTGTCGCCTGCTTGTTCTTGTAGTAGCCAAGCATGACGTTGAGTCCGCGCGACACAACCTCGCCAGGAACGTTCTCCGGGTCTGGGCTGAGCACCTTCATCTCCATGTTGTCGACCACCGTGCCGCATGAGCCTGGCACGAAGTCGTGCCAGTCGGAGAACGTGATCAGCGGTCCGGTCTCCGTGGTGCCATAGCCCATGGTGATTGGGAAGCCTATCTCCACGAGGAATGTCTCTATCTCCTTGTTGAGTCCGGCTCCGCCGACCACTACCTCATAGGCGTTGCCGCCCATCTCCTGCTTCACGAGGTCGCATACGTGCTGGCGCACCTTCTTGCCAATGCCGGGCATGTGCATGAGCAGGCGCAGGCGTGGGGTGATGAGCGGGAATATCTTCTTGCGGATGATTTTCTCGATGATGAGTGGCACCGAGATGACCACGCACGGGTGAATCTCCGCCATGGCCGCCTGGATGACCGTGGGGCTGGGCAGGCGCGTGAGGAAATATTGGTGGTTGCCGAGGCATAACTGCAAAAGGAACTCGCACGCCATGCCATACATGTGGGCCATGGGCAGTATGGAGAGGGCGTTGGCGTTCTTGGGGAGCTTGCTGCCTATGGCACGCTCAACGAAGGATATGTTGCTCCACAGCGCGCGGTATGGCAACATCACGCCCTTTGAGAAGCCCGTGGTGCCGCTGGTATAGTTGATCAGCGCGAGGTCTTCTTCTTGGTCATTATAATAATGTACGTGCTCCTTGCGGAAATACTTTGGGTATTTCTTGCCGAAGACCTCGTTGAGGTGCTCTCGCGCGTAGGTGATTTTCTCGGAGCGGCTGAGCACGATGGAGTAGTCGGGGATATATACAATGCCCTCAAGGTGTGGCATCTGCTCATAGTCGAGCTGTGTGGCCACCACATCGCCCACGAAGAGCAAGCGCGCGTCGGAGTGGTTTACCACGTTGTATACTTGTGCTGGGGTGAATTCGTGCTGGATAGGCACTGCCACGGCTCCGTAGGTGAGTGTGGCCAAGAACGCGCACGCCCACATCGAGCTGTTGCGACCGCAAAGGGCGACTTTCTCGCCTTTGGCAAGGCCAATGCTCTCAAACATGATGTGGAGCTTCTCTATCTTGCGCGCCACGTCGTGGTATTGTAGGGTGGCACCCTTGTAGTCGGTAAGGGCGTCTTTATACCAGTTGTTGACGATAGCGTCCTCAATCAACTTATTCAGACTTCTTGTATTTGTCATTGCACAAATTTCGGATTTTCGTGCAAAGTTACTATCAATACTGCTCAATAGCAAAAAAAATGTGCATTATTTTCTTTTACACAGTCTTTTTTGCCACTGTTTTCGTGGTATTCGTGATTTAATGCTATGGCTGCCGTCTGCGACGGGGAAGGAAGCATCCTTGCCCTCAATTGGCAGAAGTGTTAAAAAGGCACGGCTTAGCCTCTCTTCTCGATAGTTTTTCGTAAATTTGGGGCGGAATACGAATCTTGCGATTGAGATATTAGCTTTATGAATACATTAAAATATAAAGGATTTATTGGTTCTGTTGAATTCAACGAGGAAGATAATGTCTTTTTCGGAAAGATCGAAGGCATTGACGGACTTGTCAACTTTGAAGGTTCAAGCGTTGATGAACTGAAATCTGCCTTTCATGAGGCTGTAGAAAACTACATAGCTTATCGCAAAAAAGAGAATGTTATTTCTCCAGCTTTACAAGCCAAGATAGACATGACAAGAGAAGAGATTCGCAATGGACAATGCGTTGTACTCAAAAGCCATGATGACATTGAGCGATATTTTGCAAGTCTATAAAGTTCTGTAATTTACAAATAGAATACAAAAATGCCAAAAGTTCTTTTATACATAACAGCCAAAATTATATGGAACTTTCTCTTCTACAATACAGACTTCCATGAAAATAGGGCGCATGTTCACGTTGGTAAACGTGGGACAGAAGAACTTTGTAAAATTTGGCTTGAACCAATGGTAGAAGTTGCGAAACAAGGAGACTTAACAGATAAACAAGTTAAGGAAGTCCTAGAAATAGTAAGAAAGTACCAAACTAAGTTGCTCCACCAATGGAAGCAATTTAAGGAAGGTAAAACTATAAGAATCATAAAAATTAAAAAGTAAGAATATGTATCAGAATGAAGGTTATTGGAATGTAAAGCCTAAGATTAAATCTGTGGCTTTTCCTAAGAGAGGTAAGTTTGAGGTTACCCTGCAAGATGGCCGTTCGATAACGATGCCTATCTCTGCTTTCCCAAGCATGAAGAAAGTACCCGTCAAGGAAAGACCTAACTGGTATCTCATGGGGGGGGGCTTCACATGGGATTCTTGCCCTGAGGTAATTCACATAGAACAAATATTGGGTAACTATGCCAATTATGCTCATGAGGCATAAAACAGTATCGTTTTACAAGCAAAGCAATAGATGTCAACTAAAACAATAACATATAAGAAACAGAAAGTATTGAAACATAACATAGTAAGATTATAAACTTGCGTAAGTGATATTATAAGACAATAATGGAAACAAACAAAAAGAATATCGAGGAAATATTCAAGAATGACCTGCACCAGTATCTCACATATATCAAGCGCGTGGATGAACGTTTGCCAGAAGCTCCCGACATCGAGGGACTGTGGCCTAAGATAGGAGAGAGTTATCTGCCAGACGCAATGAGAGAGTTTAACGAGTATCCTACGGTATCCTTTGGTTGGATTATGTTCGTGGGCATGGCCATCGCCAAATATTGGGATGAGGACTGGGAATTATACAGCAAAGTGGAAGATCTCTATAAGTATTTGCGCGATAGCATTGATTTTGACCACATGGACGACTATATATGCGGGAAAGTGCTCTTACTCAATGAAGACGATAGCAATGCACTCTCCGTGGTAGTGGCGGAATGCGCATCACGAACCTATAACCTGCTCATTCATCAAGGCCTGCAACCAGGGTCAGAGGAAGCATTTCGTGGCTTCGTAGCCGCCTTGCACCAGATGTATCTCATGGGCGCGGCTATCGAGCTGAAAGCATTGGGGTACCACATGACAAAACTTTAATAGTCTTTTCCTTACTGCCAGTGGGTTAGATGCTGTAAGAAAAACCAATTGAAAAGTATTCGCGAAACATCCAGTAGCCAAGTTTGTCATCGCGTGTGCGACCATCGTCAAACCTCGGGTAAAGGAAAATCTTGGTGGCGAGGTAACGGTTAAACTGGAAAGAGAGCGTGTTTTCCCATTCGGCTTCCATGCGTTTGTATGTGGTGTAAGCATACAGGCGTGTCTTCCATGAGATATTGTCGGAGAATTTCCATGTCAAGTCTATCGTGGTCTGCGAACCGAAGTCGTGCAGTGAGTGATGCCCGCTGTCTATGCCGTTGTTTGAGGCGAGGGCGAGTCTGCCTACATACTTGAAGTTGTAGGCGAACGGCGCGATATGGAAACTGCCCTTGAGCTTGCCTTTGAGCCAGTTGGCGCTGTAGTCCATACCGACAGACAGGTTGACGTTGAGCGGGGAAAACAAGTCAGACTTTACCGTTCTGCTGTTGGAGTCATAGTGGCGTGCCCACTGTGTTTGTGCAATGAGCTGGAACGTGTAATACCACTTGCTGGCGGCTTGCAAGCCAAGTTTGCCAGTGTAGCGGAGCATGTCCTCGGTGGGTTTCACGCTGTGTATAGAGTCGCTCTTTGAGGTTTGCAAGCCAAATTTCATCTCCAACTTGTTGTCCCATTTCACTTTCTGCTTGTTGTTGTAATTGGCGGATAGTGTGACAGATCCCATCATGGAATAGTTGCTCTCACCGCCTTGATACCAATTGCCAGAAAGATAGTTTTGCAGGAATTGCAAGTAGTAGTCGCCGCCGAAGTGCCAAAAGTCAGGCTTGAACACCACGAGGTCAATGGGCTGTCTGTCAGGTTCTTTAGGCAGCGTCTTTTCTATGATTTCTGTAGGGCTCTCCTTTATGGTCTTTGGCTTTATGACAGGCCCTGTCGTCTCAAGGCGTCGTTGCGTGTTGATGACCCACTCTGGGTGTGAGAGGTACAAGTGGAGCAACGTGCTGTCTGTGTCGCTCAGCTTCTTGTCGAGTGATAGGGCGTTGTCTGCCACGCCCTCGTAAAACGTGAACGGCAAGAAGTAAGGTGCCGTCTCCATGGGCTTGACGGATGAGACGTGAACTGAGTCGCGATATAATGAGTCGCGGAAAAGGAACAATGAGTCGGTGTATTTGCGCATAAGCCTTGACGTGGTCTCGCCGTTGTAAAAACGAAAACGCCTTTGGGGAAAGGCATAAGCAAGAGAGGGGGCAAATGTCAAGACGAAAAGAAAGACAAGTGCCGCTTGGCAGCCATGCTGATGTTTGCGGGAAAATATGTAGAGCCTTTTAAGTGACATAAAGCAGGATGAACAATAATTTGATGCAAAGGTAGTAATTGTGAAACGAAATCCAAAAAGAAAATACTAAAATGATTTGTTGTTTATCTCGCAAAATAGCCGTATCTTTGCAACAAATTTTTTATTATCATTATTAATCCTCAAGATTGTGGCAGAAACAAAGTACATTTTCGTCACGGGCGGTGTGGTTTCCTCTTTGGGAAAAGGAATCATTTCATCGTCTATAGGAAAGCTCCTCCAGGCAAGGGGCTACAACATCACTATCCAGAAATTTGATCCTTATATCAACATCGACCCTGGAACGCTCAATCCTTATGAGCACGGAGAGTGTTATGTCACCGTCGATGGCATGGAAACCGACCTTGACCTTGGCCACTACGAGCGCTTTACGGACATCAAGACCACTAAGGCCAACTCCATGACGACAGGCCGTATCTACAAGTCGGTCATTGATAAAGAGCGCCGAGGCGACTATCTTGGCAAGACCATTCAGGTGGTACCGCACATCACAGACGAGATTAAGCGTAACATCAAGCTCCTTGGCACAAAATATCATTACGACTTTGTCATCACCGAGATTGGCGGAACCATTGGCGACATTGAGAGCGCGCCATTCCTTGAGGCCATTCGCCAGATGAAATGGGAACTGGGCAAGAAAGCTGTAAATATCCATTTGACTTACATTCCTTACCTTAAGGCAGCAGGCGAGTTGAAGACCAAGCCAACCCAGCACAGCGTGAAAGAGTTGCAGAGTGTCGGCATACAGCCGGACATCCTCGTGTTGCGCACAGAGAAGCATCTTGACGACGGCATCCGCAAGAAAGTAGCGGCGTTCTGTAACGTTGACCTCGACTGCGTGGTGCAGAGCGAAGACTTGCCAAGCATTTACGAGGTGCCGGTGAATATGCAGAGCCAAGGCCTTGACGCGGCCATATTGCGTAAGGTTGGCGAGCCTGTTGGCGAGACACCTGCGCTTGGTCCATGGAAGGCTTTCCTTGAGCGCAGAAACAAGGCCACAAAAGAAGTGCATATCGGTTTGGTGGGCAAGTACGACTTGCAGGACGCATACAAGAGCATTCGTGAGAGCCTCTCGCAAGCCGGAACTTACAACGACCATAAGACAGTTATCACTTTCATCAACTCAGAGTACCTCGCTCCTGAGAACGTTGCCGAGAAGGTGAAAGGTCAGGATGGCATCGTGATTTGCCCTGGATTTGGACAGCGTGGCATCGAAGGCAAGATTATAGCCGCTAAATATTGCCGTGAGCACGACATTCCGACGTTTGGCATCTGCCTTGGTATGCAGATGATGGTCATCGAATTCGCCAGGGACGTGCTCGGATACAAGGATGCCAACAGTCGTGAGATGGACGAGAAGACACCACATAATGTCATTGACATCATGGAGGAGCAGAAGAACATCACCAACATGGGTGGCACAATGCGTCTTGGCGCCTATGAATGCGACTTGAAACAAGGTTCGCGCGTGTTCAATATATATAAGAAAGAGCACATTCAGGAGCGTCACCGCCACCGTTACGAGTTTAACAACGACTACGAGAAGGAGTTTGAGCGTAACGGCATGATGTGCGTGGGTCGCAATCCTGAGAGCGACTTGGTTGAGATAGTTGAGATCCCGTCGCTTAAATGGTACATAGGCACGCAATTCCATCCAGAGTATCAGTCTACTGTGCTCCATCCCCATCCGCTCTTCGTCGACTTTGTGAAGACCGCTATTGAAAATCAAGAGAAATAAATGGACAAGAATTCAATAATAGGATTTGTACTTATCGCCGCCGTGCTCATTGGCTTCAGCATCTATTCGCAGCCTTCAGAGCAAGAGCGTCGCGCGGCGTTTGTGAAAGATTCTACAGAGCAGGCAAACCGTGCCAAGGCTGAGAAGGCCGCAAAAGCCGCGGAATTCAAACAGCATCAGGCTTTGAGGCAGAAAGTGGCTGAGGATACGACTGCCCTCTTTCACAAGTCTCTTATAGGCAAGGCGCAAAATATTGTTCTGAGTAACAATAAGGTAGCTCTTACCCTTTCAACAAAGGGTGCAACCGTGGTCAAGGCCTATCTCAAAAATCAGAAAGGCTCACGGCAATTCATTGGTCACAATATGGCCGACCGAAGCGGAAAACACGATGATGAAAATGGCGTGACGCTATTTGAAGGCCGTCGTCAGTCGCTTGACTACACGCTCGTGGCCAAGGAGATGAACATCAGCACCTCTGACCTTTATTTCACACCATCCGCAGTCACTGACTCCACAGTGACACTCACCGCCGATGCTGGACAGGGGAAGACACTTGTCTTCAACTACCGTTTGGGAAAGAACTATATGCTTCATCTCGACATTAAGGCAACGGGAATGAGCGGACTGTTCGATCCTAACGCCTCACGTATAAATGTTGACTGGCACGAGACTGTCAGGCAGCAGGAGAGGGGATTCAATTTTGAGAACCGTTATGCTCGTCTCGATTGGAAAAACTCTGATGGTGGTACCGATTATCTCAGCGAGGCTTCCTCTAAACAGGAAACCGTGGACGAGAGGATGGATTGGGTGGCTTTCAAAAACCAATTCTTCTCTGCCGTAATCATTTCCAAGGACGGATTTGACAAAGGCGCTGACCTTGAGAGCACTGTTTATAGCAAGGAGTCGCAAGACAATTGGAAGGTGCGTTACCTTAAAGATTTCAAGGCAAGCATGAAGACGGCTTTCGACCCAAGTGGAAAGAAAGCCACGGAGTTGGAGTTCTATTATGGTCCCAACGATTTCTACACGTTGAAGCATGTGGAGAAAGAAAGCTCTTTCAACAAGGACCTTGAAATGGAAAGGCTCGTATATCTTGGTTGGCCTCTCTTCCGCATCATAAACCGTTGGTTCACCATGCCAGTGTTCACATGGCTCACGTCTTGGGGTTTCAACATGGGCATCGTGTTGATTCTTATCACGCTCCTTTTGAAAGCCATTACCTATCCAATGGTGAAGAAGAGTTATATGTCTTCCGCGAAGATGCGTGTGCTTAAGCCAAAGCTCGATGAGGCTACTAAGCAATATAACAAGCCAGAGGATGCCATGCAGAAACAGCAGGCTATGATGTCTGAATATGCCAAGTATGGTGTGTCGCCACTCAGCGGATGCTTGCCAATGCTTATACAGATGCCTATCTGGATCGCGATGTTCAACTTCGTGCCAAACGCCATACAGTTGCGAGGTGAGAGCTTCCTTTGGATTCACGATCTCTCAACCTTTGACCCGATTGTAGAGTGGGGCAGGACATTGCCGATCATTGGCGATCACCTGTCGTTGACTTGCATACTCTTCGTTGCAGCTCAGCTCATTTACTCATGGTTTACGATGCAATTGCAAAAAGACCAAATGGTGGGGCAGCAGGCAGAACAGATGAAGACGATGCAATGGATGATGTACTTGATGCCTCTCATGTTCTTCTTCATCTTCAACGATTATTCAGCTGGTCTTAACTTCTATTATTTCATATCACTTCTTTTCTCGGCTATCATCATGTTTGTGCTCCGCAAGACAACCAATGATGAAAAGCTGTTGGCTATCCTTGAGCGTCGCTATAAGGAGAACAAGGATAATCCTAAGAAAATGAGTGGTCTCGCAGCTCGTATGCAAGCCTTACAGCAAATGCAGCAAGAGCAGATGAAACAACAGCAGAACCGTAAACGGTAGACCATTTAATTATTAATGTTAGGGAGGTCCGTTTTAGGGCCTCCCTATACTGTTTAATACTATTGCAAATATTTTGTTATTATAATGAATAAGACTATTGCTTTGGTTTTAGGCGCCATGCTTCTTGGTACGCCTAAGATAGACGCGACAACAATGATTGGAAAGAGTAGTATCACGCTGAAGTCCGACTTGATGTCTCCCGAGGCTTTGTGGGCAATGGGTAGAATCGGCACGGCAGCGGTCTCTCCTGATGGCAAACAGGTGGTGTATCAGGTGAGTTATTACAGCGTTAAGGAGAACAAGAGCCACACGGTTCTTTACATTCTGTCTACAAAGGCAGGCAAGACCATTGTCAAGCCTGTGCTCTTGACCTCTGACGAGAAGAGCGAGAGCGATCCTTCATGGATAGATGGTGGAGGTAAAATCGCCTTCCTGCGTGATGGCCAATTATGGAAAATGAATGCCGATGGCACGGGCCGTGTCAAACTCACTGATTCCAAGATCGACATTGAGGGGTATAGGTTCTCACCAGACGGCAAGAAGGTTATCCTCATCAAGAGCTTGCCTTACCACGAGTCTATCAAGGAGAATCCGAAAGACCTTCCTCTCGCTACGGGTAGGGTCGTTACCGATCTCAACTATCGCCACTGGGATCACTATGTGGAGAGCGTAGCTCATCCTTTCGTCGCCAATGTCAATGGCGACAAGGTAGACGACGGGGAAGACATACTCAATGGTGAGCCTTATGAGTGCCCGATGGCTCCGTTTGGCGGCATAGAGCAACTTGACTGGAGCAAGGATTCCAAGAGCGTGGCATATACTTGCAGGAAGAAAACGGGCGTAGATTATGCTGTGTCTACGGATGCCGACATCTATTTATACAATGTGGCAGACAAGACCACACGCAATTTGTGTAAGCCGGAGGGTTACAAGGAACCGAAGATTGACCCAACGAAAAGCATGCGCAATCAGGCGGTAAACCATCAAAAAGGCGATATGCAGGTGGGCTACGATGTGAATCCTCAGTTCTCGCCTGATGGCAAGTACATTGCTTGGCAGAGCATGGCGCGCGATGGATATGAGAGTGATCGCAACCGTCTGTGTGTAATGGACTTGGCTACGGGCAAGAAGCAATATGTTACGGAGAGTTTCGACTCCAATGTTGACGCTTTCGTGTGGGCAAATGACAGCAAGACCATTTATTTCACTGGATGCTGGCACGCTACAGAGAATGTCTACCAGACCAACTTGGTTGGCAACGTGATGCAAATAAGCAAAGACGAGTGGGCGGATTATGGCTCACTTCAGATGCTTGGTTCTGGCTTGAAAGACAAGGCGTTGCTGGTGACAAAACATTCAATGGTAAATCCTGATGACATCTATGTCTTGACTCCAAACAACAAGAAGCCCAAGTCGTCAACGCTTGCGCGCCTTACGGCAGAGAACAAGCAAATCTATGACCAGTTGGCATTGCCTAAAATCCAACAGCGTTGGGTGACAACGACCGATGGGAAACAGGAACTCGTTTGGATCATTCTCCCGCCTCATTTCGATGCCACGAAGAAATACCCCACGTTGTTGTATTGTGAGGGTGGACCGCAAAGCCCTGTGTCACAGTTCTGGTCATACAGGTGGAACTTCAGCATAATGGCAGCACATGGTTATGTCATCGTTGCGCCCAATCGTCGCGGCCTTCCTGGTTTCGGCTCGGCTTGGAACGAGGAGGTTTCACAAGACTGGACGGGCCAGTGCATGCACGACTATCTTTCGGCAATTGACGATGCCGCCAACAACTTGCCTTATGTGGACAAGGACAGAATGGGTGCTGTAGGTGCCAGCTTCGGCGGTTTCTCTGTTTATTATTTGGCAGGTCATCACGACA
>DAINOS010000086.1:0-10111 GCA_036743855.1 Prevotella sp.
TCGCTTGCTACAAAGGCACTCAGCAGGCGGTCTCGCTTTACCGCCGCACTACTTCTACGGGCATTAAAACCGTGAAGCCTTCTGCCGCCGACAGTCGGGTGGATGTGTACACCATTTCGGGAGTGATGGTGAGAAAGGGTGTCGTCCGTTCCGCGGCCCTAAAGGGCTTGTCTAATGGCGTGTATGTGGTCAACGGCAAGAAAATGGTGAAGTGAATTTTGACTTGCCGCCAACCTGCGTCTTGGCGAATTGACATCGTGCGCAATAATATTGCGTAAACTGAACAAAAAGTTATTTTATATCAAGTATTTCTCGCAAAAAGACATTAAATACAAGGTTTTTCTTGTATTTAATGTCTTTTTGCTAATTTTGCCATAAGACTTTTGTCTGACTTGATATAATTGTTTCAAAATACTGACTTCTTATGGCAAGAAAGATTGTTATGCTACTGCTCATTGCCGTCTTCAGCACGATGACGGTGACAGCACAAAACCTGAAAGTTGTCGGCACCGTAACCTCGGAAGACGGCGAGCCGCTTGTGGGGGCCTCCGTGATTGTGGTCGGCACAAATGTGGGCACCGTCACGGATGCCGACGGCAATTTCTCCTTCAACGACATACCCATGAAGGCCACGCAGCTCAGGGTGACCTATCTTGGCATGCTGCCAAAGGTGACCGCCATCAAGCCGACCCTGAAAATAGTGCTCGCCGAGGAGAGGCGCCAGCTCAACGATGTCATAGTCGTGGCCTACGGCACGGCCAAAAAGAGCAGCTACGCAGGTTCGGCCACAATGGTCAGCGCCAAGGACTTAGCCGACAAGCCAGTGACGAGCTTTGAGAGTGCGCTCACGGGCAAGGTGGCAGGATTGCAGGTGACAAGCAGTTCTGGGCAGGCCGGTAGCGCACCGACGCTGCAGATACGCGGTATAGGCTCAATGAACGCCGGTAGCTCGCCTCTCTATGTCGTTGACGGCGTGCCCGTGATTGATGGTGACGTGGGGCAGATGTCTGACTATACCTATTCCACAAACAACATCATGAACACGCTCAACCCCGACGACATCGAGTCGGTGTCGGTGATGAAGGATGCGGCAGCGTCGTCGCTCTACGGTTCGCGTGCCGCCAACGGCGTGATACTCATTACTACCAAGCGAGGCAGGGTAGGGAAGCCGCGCATCACCGTGAAGTCGTCGGTAGGCTTCACGCCGGCGTGGGCCACGGGCAACTACGAGGCGGCCTCAACACAGCATCAGGTGGACATGCTCTATACCGTCTTCCATGCCTACAAGACAGCCAACGGAGCTTTGGATGCCGATGCCAACGCCTATGCGCTGAAACAGCTCAACAAGAAGTTCAACAAGCATGGCTACTCTTTCACCACAAGCGGCACGGGAGCCTATGAGAGCGTGGACATCGGCGACTACGACGGTTCGGGACGCGCCGGACAATATTACGACTGGGACAACGCCTATTTCCGTACGGGTGTATACCAGACCGATGACATATCGGTGAGCGGAGCGTCCGACAAGACCAACTACTACACGTCACTGTCGTATACCAAGGACAACGGACGGCTATGGGTCAACGACTTCAAGCGTGTATCTGGACGAGTCAACCTCTCGCAGAAGATAGGCAAGGCCATCGAGTTTGCCAGCAACGTGAGCTTGGCCCGCATATCCAAGAGCGGATACAACGACACACGCACCACTGCCGACAACTATTTCATGCAGACGCGCAACCTGCTTTGGGGACTCTACTGGCCCACCGACTACAAGACGGGCGACGACTGGACATCGCGCTACGGCTCCTATGCCTACAACGGACTCTACTACAGCAAGGAATGGGAAAACAAGTCGATTGACACTCGTGTCTCGGCCATTGAGACACTTACGCTACACCTGCTGCCAGGTCTCGACGTGCGCTCCATATTCTCTTACGACAACACCAACGTGCGCGACCACATCTATTATAGTGTCAACCACTATGACGGAGCGGCTACCAACGGCTCGGTGAGCGAGATGCGCACCACCTACGAGAAGACGGTGTCGTCGACGACTGCCTCATACAACAAGCTGTTTGGCCTCCACTCCGTGGGCTTGCTCGCCGGATTTGAGGCAGAGAAAAACAATACCGACTTCACGCGAGCCACAGGCGAGAACCTCCCCAACAGCACGCTCCACACCGTATCAACGGCCGGAGTGCAAAAGTCGGCAGGTTACGAGTGGGGCAACTCTATGGTGTCGGTACTCTCCAAAATCGACTACAACTACGATGAGCGCTATTTCGCTTCTGCCTCGTTTAGACGCGACGGTTCATCAAAGCTCAGTCCCGACAACCGCTGGGGCAACTTCTGGTCGGTGTCTGGGGCATGGCGACTCGGCAAGGAGAAATGGGTTGAGCGCCTCACGTGGGTCGATGATCTCAAACTGCGCGCCTCCTACGGCGTTAACGGCACACTGCCCTCGTCAAACTATGCATACATGAACCTCGTGTCTTATTCGAGCAAGTATATGGGCGAGCCGGCCGGGCTTATCTCATCGCTGAGCAACAAGAGCCTGACGTGGGAGACCAACTACAACACCAACATAGGTCTCGACTTCTCACTCCTCGGGTCAAGGCTTAGAGGTACGGTGGAGTATTTCAACCGCGACTCAAAGAACCTGTTGCAGGACGTGCCTGTGTCGATGGTGACAGGTTTCGGCTCTGTGCTGAAAAACATCGGGCGCATCAACAATCACGGACTTGAGGTAGAACTTTCTGGCGACATCATCAAGAACGACAAGCTCACCTGGACAGCCGCGTTCAATGCCTCATTCATCAAGTCTACGGTGAAGAAGCTCTATCGCGGCGAGGACATCATCTGGTATGACCCGACGGGTGGCGACAGCCGTGCTCAGTATATCTACCGTGAGGGACAGTCTACCCTGGCCTTCTACGGCTACGAGTGGGCCGGAGTGGACCCGAATAATGGCAAGAGCGTCTACTATGTCAACGATGACAATGACCACAAGGCCGGCGACTTCGAGTTTAATGGACGAGGCGCGACCTACGACTACGACAAGGCCAACTACACGGTCATAGGCAACGGCATACCTGATATGGCAGGAGGATTTTCTACAAGCGTAAGCTACAAGGGCATAGAACTGGGCCTCAACTTCATCTACAAGCTCGGAGGAAAGCTCTACGACGGAGCCTACAAGGATGTGGCCGACGACGGCTACTACTGGGAGCGCATACGTTCTGAAAACTACTACAAGAACATGTGGACACCAACCCACACCGATGCCTCAGAGCCCGCGCTCTCGGGCAGCGACCTCACCGATGCCATGCAGTATAGCACCCGCCATCTCCACGATGCCACCTTCCTCAGGCTGAAGACGCTCTCGTTGGCCTACACCCTGCCCAGGACGCTGGTCAACCGTGTATGGCTCTCGAACGTAAGGGTATTCTTCAATGCCGAGAACCTGCTCACCTTCGCCAAGTACAAGGATGCCGACCCAGAGGTGAACAACTATAGCACGCGCGGATGGGAAACCCCAATAGGCAAGACGTTTATCTTCGGAATAGAGATAACCATCTGACGACGTGGTGGGAGATAAGTAAACTATCGTGAAAGACTTAACAGGACATGAAAATGAATATATACAAAAGTACCATTGCGATGATGATAATGGCCGTGGCAGCTCTCACATCTTGCGACGACTTCCTCGACCGTGAGCCTACCAACTCGGCCAATGCCGACAAAGCCATAGCCACGACGCGTGATGCGAGGGTGGCTATCAACGGCATGATGCACGAAATGTCGTCGTCGGCCTACTACGGACGCAACTTCCTGCTCTATGGTGATGCCAAGGGTGGCGACCTCACGCTCTACGAGAACGGACGAGGCAACGACGCGCTCTACACATTCAACCACACGCCTACGAGCGGTTCTTATTCCGGATTTTGGTCAACGATATACGACTGTGTGATGCAGGTAAACAACCTCCTGGAAAACATCGACAAGCTGCAGGCTGGAGGAGGTGCCAAGGACTTCGACTACTACAAGGGTGAGGCACTGTCGTTGAGGGCACTGTTCTATTTCGATCTCGTGAGGCTTTACGGCAAGCCTTACAACTACGACAAGCAATCGCTCGGCGTGCCTCTCGTGCTCAAGACGCTCGATGCCAGCGCAGAGCCGACAAGGGCCACGGTCGAAGAGGTCTATGCCCAGATAGTGAAAGACCTTGAGGACGGACAAAAGCTCATGGCTTCGGACAAGAGCCACTACAACGGCTATCTCGACTATTGGGGCAACATGGCGCTGCAAGCCAAGGTGAAGCTCTATATGGACGACTACGCCGGTGCGCTCGAGGCCGCCGAGGAGGTGATGGAGAGTGGTAAGTTTGAGCTTTACAAGCCTGCGGCGTGGTGCGACTCTTGGGCAAGGGAGTATGGGTCCGAGTCGATATTCGAAATCGGCATCGACACACAGAGCGACCTTCAGCAGACCTCGCTCGGCTACTACTATATACGCGCTGCACAGAAGAAGAATGCCATGGGATGGTTCCTGGCCAGCGACTACTTCCTCAATCGTCTCGCCCAGGACGACACCGATGTGCGCTGGGGCGTGATGGACAACGATGAGTCTTGGACAGACACCAAGGTGGAGCGCAAGGGGGCATGCTATAAGTACATGGGAGGCCTTGACATGCGAGGCGATGGCAAGGAGTCGGTCACGGCGGTCAATATCAAGGTGATTCGCCTTTCCGAGGTATATCTCATTGCGGCTGAGGCGGCACTTCATACAGGTGCCATGGTAAAAGCTGCAGACTATCTCAATGCCATTCGCTGTCGCTCGCCAAAGCTCGCTCCGGCAACGGCGACCACAGTCAGCTACGACATGATTCTTGATGAGCGCAGCAAGGAACTCTTCGGTGAGGGACAGCGCTTCTTCGACATGATGCGCATGAACCGCAAGGTGGAGTTCAACGATGACTTCCGCGATGTGCCAGTGACACGCCGTCCGAAGACCATCGACCGCACTTTCGGCGGCATCGTACTGCCCATTCCGCAGGACGAGATCAATGCCAATCCGAATATTGCAGGACAGCAAAACGAATACTATACGGGTAACCATTAGCTTATCAGCCTTTTAGTTAAGATTTCGAGGAAACAAAGAAAAACAGCGGGGCGGCAAATGATTGCCGTCCCGCCCTGTTTACTATTTTTATATCAAGATCAAATCATTAGTCACAAGTCACGGAATCATTTTAAGGGCATGCAGAAGTAGCCAGTGTAAAGGTAGTCGTCCTTTATCACCGAGCAGATGCCCCAGACGCGAGAGCCGTCGTTCTTCAAGATCTCGTAGTCAACGCCATCGAGTGCCAATGTGCCTTGGAATCTGTTGTTGTCGTTGAATGTGCCATCGGCTTTCTTGCCCACGGAGAGGTCGCCCTTGAACTTCATCACCATGCCATAGTTTTGGTACCAAGAGTAGTACGACTCCATCGTGACGAGGCCATCGGCTTGTGAGACGGTGTACTTGCCGCCATACTGCACGTAAAGAGCCTCCTTGCCGTTGAACACCATCTTGTTGTCGGTAAGGGCAAGAACCTCTGCCTTCTCGTCATCGGTGAATGGGATTGTTGTGGTCTCCACCTTCACGTTGACGGTCTGCGTGAGTCCCATCATGTCGGTGATGGTGACGGTTGTCTCGCCGCTCTTCCTTCCCTGGATGGTGATGACGTCGCCTTGCACGCTTGTCGTGGCCACGTCCTCGTTGGCCGACACTGCCGTGTAGTTGCCATTGCCGCCAGTCACGGTCACGGTTGCCGTACCGTCTGTGTGACCGAGTTTCATGCCAACGGAAACCTCACTCTTGTCGAGGGTAATGGTCTTGTATATGCACTTCACGCTGATGTGCTTGTAGTTGCCCTTCGCGTCGGAAATCATCACGCCTGTGATGCCTTTCTCCACGCCTGTCAGCGTGATGGCGGTGCCGCTAATCTCGGCTTTCACGAGATCAGGATTCTCTGCCACGACCTTGTAGTCGCCGTTACCGTCAGTGATGTTTATCGTCGCGGTCTCACCCACGCCGACCTGTACCTCTTCATTGGCATCGGTGGCGATGGCGGTACGTTCCTCTGCCGCGGGCACGTTCAGTCCCGGGTCGTACACGTCGTCATCGTCGTCGCCGCAAGCCGTCATGCCCATCGTCATGGCCATGGCGAGCATGGCGGTATAGATATATCTTGCTTTCATAAGTTTTCTGTTTCTTGAAAATTGTGATATGGTTAGCTTTCTTTCTTACCAGTCCTTGGCGTATGAGCCTGTCTGCACGGTCTCCTCGCCGTAGAACGGAATGGTGATGTTGTTGAAACGTGCCACCTTGCCATTCGACGGGTTGAGTGAGAAGATCATCGTGCCTCCGTAGCCATCGGTGACGATGCGGCGGGCGGTGTTCTCTGATATTATGCTGCCGCGCGCGAACTCCGATGAAGCCTGTATCATGCCGCTCTTTGCCATGCCTGGGTAGTAGCTGCTGAGGTCGGAATAGTTCAGATAGTCTTGTATGCCGTAATCGACGCCCTGCACGCCGTCAATCTGTGCCGCAGAGCGTGTGCCTGAATAGACATATGCCTCGACGAGCTTGTCGGGCATGGCTTTCTTGCACTCATAGGCCAGGCGCGCGAAGTTGTTGGTCTTGGAGAAGCCAGGGTAGTCGCCACGGCTGCAATACTCATCGTCGAAGAACACGCCGTCAAGCCCGTAAGCATCGAGTTTGGCCTTCAGCTCCAAGGCGAACTTCTTGCAGTTCTCATCGCTGAGATAAGCGCAGCAAGCGCGGTCGTGGTTGCAGAGTATGCCGAGAATGACCTTCATGCCTTTCTCCTGAAGCGGCTTGATATACTTGTCGCGGTTCTCCAGCACATGGGTGATGTTCTCGTTGTTGAAGTTGTACACCTCGCCCGTCTCCACATTGTAGTTGATGTTGCCAGAGAAAAGCACGACTTGGTCGATGACATACTTGCCCGACTCTTTCAGCGTGTAGCAGAGGTTGTGCAGAGGGTTGGCGTCGTTGGTCTCCTGGCAGGAGATGACAATTTGGCCCGTGCCCTTGTCGCAGTTTGGCACCTTTGAGATGTCGCGCACCACATACACGAAGTCGCCCTTGTCGGCTGAGGCTTCCACGCCGCTCGCGCCTTTCACGGAGAGTGGTATGGCGTAGGTGGCGTCCTTTTCCAGCTCGTCTGCCGTCTTGTAGCCAATACTTACTGGCGCAGACTTCAGGTCGCCGGCTTCGATGGTGGCCTGTCCGCCTATGGTCACGAGACTTTCGGGCATGGCCTTGTAGTTAGTGCCGTGTGCGGCGTTGTAGCGTTCGAGAGCCGAGGCGTCGTAGCTCACGGTGAAGGTTTGTGCCGTTGTCGGCGCAGAGTTGATGTTCACGAAGAAGTCGGTCGTGCCATTGTTGTTGAACACGATGGAGTCGGCGTTGCTTTGCCCGTATTTGTCGGTGAGGAACACGAGTTGCTTCTCGGCAGGAGTGTACGGAGTCTCGTCCACGCTGCCCAAGTTCACGTCCTCGGAGCACGAGGTCATGGCCGAAGCCGCTATCACGCCAAGGGCGAGAGCCTTGATATAGTTGATATTCATGTCGAATTTCAATTTATGATTGTTTTTGGTCTTTATGGTTTTATTTCTCGGGCAATGACACGTTGTGGAACGACAGTGTGCTGTTGGCGATGGCATCGTTGCCGTGGCCGGTGGCGTCTACTACCTTTCCGGTCGTGGTGTTGTCATCCATCTTCCAGTAGCCAACCAGTCCTTCTGTCTGAGGGTCAACGGTGTAGATGTTGTCTTGTATCTGCTGCTGCGTGCGCACCACGTTCCATACTCTCACTTCCGACATATTGCCCTCAAACCAGCGGCTGTCGTCATACGACTTGCCGATGAGGAAGTCGCGGTCGCTGCCATTGCCCTTTATGTTGATGTTGCCGAGGTTCTTCTTGCCAGAGCTTTGCACTTTGCCGTTGACATAGATTACCCATTCCGTCGTGGCGGAGTTGTAGGTCATGGCCACGTGTTGCCAAGTCTTTGTAGCCAAGCCCTTGTCGGAGCTTGCGGCTGGGAAGTTGCCGCTCGACGTTGCCATCTGTATCTGATTGTCGGGGAACCCGGCATCGCCGATGCGCATGAGAAACTTGCCTTCGATGCCCATCACCGTGGAGATGAGCTTGCCGAACTCGCGAGGGTAAATCAATGCCTCAATGGTTATTTGGCTCATGTCGCTCACAACAGGTACCCAGTCGGCCGCCCACTTCACGGTGAGGTAATTTTTCGACATATCGGTGACGACATTGATGAGCGCGCCGGCGCGGAACACGAAATAATATTTGCTTGCAGATGCGAGCAACGAGATGTCGGACGTGTGCACCGACACAGGCAACACGTACACGGAGTCGCGGCTCAGCGTGCCGAGATTCTTGAACACGAACTTGGCATCGTCGCTCTTTACCGAGCCTTTCTGTATCGTCACCTTGTCGTTCTCTGTTTCATAGCAGTTAGTTGGCAACAACTTGGTTATGTTGGCATCGGCATAATATGCCTTTACGTATGTGTCCACGAGCGAGGCGTCCACGTCAACCGTGGCGTTGATGTTGCTCTCGGCAGGACGCGCCAAGGTAATGTTCAGCGTCTTCTCCTGTGGGGCGGTGTTGCCTTTCACGATGGTCTCGCTCACCATCGACTGGGCATCGATATAGCCCTTGTTGGCGAAGTTCTCCTCGTCATTGCTTTGGCAGGCTGTCATGGTGAGAGCCACGGCCAAGGCTGGTATGTATCTTAAAAACTTGTTCATCGTCGGTTATTCTTTAACGTTAGGGTTCATTATTGAGATTGTCTCGCGGATGTGGGGATACACAAACGCGGAGCTGTAATAGTCGTTTTGTATGTTCATGATGGCGAGACCGGCTGGGTCGTAGCCGTCGTGCTCTGTTGCCACGAAGCGTGCCGCGCCAAGTGTGGCATACACGTTGCCGCTCCACCATCCAGTGGTCTTGTCGCTGCTGTCCATGGATGTCGTCTCCACCACAGGCACCAGTTTGTTTGTGGGCACGCCGTCGCCCAAGGCCTTCTGCATGGTGTAGTCAACGGCATTCGTTGAGGATGCGTCCTGGCATGGCACGAGGATATACTTGGTCAATTCGAAGATGCTTTGGTCGGTGTAGAACTGCGGCTTGCCTTGCAGCATCAACACCTTGTCGGAATGGCGCTCAGCCCAGTCCTTGGCGATGCCGAGAAATATGTTTTCCCATGCCGAGTAAGTAGCTTTCTCGTCCTCGGTCATCGTAATCTTCTCCTTGCCGCGGAATGTCATAATCACCCCATCGAAGCCGAAACGGTCGCAATAGGACATGCGCACGGTCACGGTGTCGGTCAGGTAAGTCTTGAAGGCGGTATACGTGCGTGCCTTCACTTCCTTGACCTTTGCGTCGTGGTCTTCCTGTGAGATTTTCTTGTCATCGAGTTGCTTGTCGAGGTCATCAATCTCCGCTTTCTTCTTGGCTTCGAAAGCGGCATCCTCCGTGTCGTACTTTGCCTTGATGTCGTCGAAGCTCACATTATATATTGTCTTGGTGCCTTTCTGTTCGCGTAGCTCGCCCATTTCCTTAATCTCACGCTCGTTCACCGCCTCAGGATTTGTGAGTACCACGTAATCTATCGAGTCGGGTACGGCGTTGATGTGTTGCGCCTGAGTGAATGGCAACTTGTTGCTGTTGTCGAATCCCGCTATCATCACCTTGTGGTGACTCTGCTTATAGCTTTTGAGATTTGCCAAGTAAGCCTTGTAGAGCTCAGGGTTCTGCTGCTCAATGCCTGGCTGGTTTATGTCCACGGCCTCCACGTCGGTGTCGCAACTCGCGAGCGTCAGTGCTCCTAAGGCGCAGCAGGCGGAGAGCATGCCATGCTTTATTATATTGTTCATGATAGTCTTTTGATTTGTTGTGTTGTCTTGATAGTTATGCTACGCTTTTATTTAGCCCACCACACGTCGGTGCCCATGTTGTCGGCACCTCCGAGCAATTGCAAGGCGTGTTGGTAGTGCTCGGCGTTGTTTGTGCGCTCGT
>DAINOS010000087.1:0-9905 GCA_036743855.1 Prevotella sp.
CAACAGATTACAAAGTATTCAAAGAAAATTAACATGAGACCAAGAAAGAAATTAAAGTTCAGAACTCCAAGAGAGTGCTTTTACAAACAGATTGAGTAAATTTGCACTTGCTTGTTGAATTCACGTTAGCTGTTTCTTGATTCAATATCATAATAAGCATTAAAAAAACAGGCGACAAAGCACAATTATTACGTTTTTATAGTAACTTTGCATTTGTAATTATTACAAATACTTGATGAATTATGAAAACAGTTTATGATTTCAGTGTTAAAGACAAAAATGGAAACGAGGTAAGCCTCAAAAAATATGAAGGCAAGGTTCTGCTCATAGTGAACACTGCCACTGGATGCGGATTCACTCCACAATACGAGGAGCTGGAGGCAATGTATCATCGCCTGAAAGACAAGGGATTAGAGATCATCGACATACCTTGCAACCAGTTTGGGCATCAGGCTCCTGGCACAGACGCGGAAATCAAGGAGTTTTGCACGGTGAAATTCGGAGCAGACTTCCCACAGTTCAAGAAGAGCATCGTGAATGGAGACGGTGAGTTGCCACTCTATACTTGGTTGAAGGAAGAGAAGCCTTTCACAGGTTCTTACGAGCCCAAATTGGCTGCCGTGATGGAAAAACTGTACAACGAGAGCAACCCTGAGCCACGCAAGAAAGACGACATACAGTGGAACTTCACAAAATTCCTCATAAACAAGAAAGGCGAAGTCGTAGCTCGTTTTGAGCCTACCGATGACCTGAAAGAGGTTGAAAAGGCAGTCGTGGCACAGCTTTAATGGCTCAAGCCACCAGAACGACTATTGAAAAGCTAAATTATTGCTGTCCGGTAAAACTCCAAAGAGCATAAACATTTCTCCCCGAAGCCCCTTAAAACAGGACTTCGGGGGTTGTTTTTTATAAAAAAATCTATCTAAAAGTTGCCAAATATCAAAAAGAATTAATAAATTTGCGACCATGAACCACAATTCACGCCCCGGGTAGTCGTTGTAGTAATGCAGAGACCACGACAGGGGCGACAATCATGTGGGGAATGGACTTTATGGAATTGGCGTTTATCTGACGCTTGTTCTTGACGTTCTGAAATCTGGTAAATTTCAACTGTAGTCAAGAATGGTGCAACGATAGATGTCCATGGGTGTGTATTCACCAACCTGCGGTATGCCTTATCATATATAATAAGGTGTACCAATGGCTTGACATACATACACGCGTGGGCTCTGTGTTGCTCGTTCAACTACAGTGGGCATTACCAGAGCCTCAGAACGTGGGACGGGTAACGGATACAGTATCCCACGCTTTTTTCGTGTCCTTACTATTACACGCGTACACGTTGATTAATGTGGACAACAGGCAGGGCGACAACTCTACCATAAGTGCTCAACCACCATTGCGCACCATCTCCAGCAAGACCATTGCTAGGGTATCGGTAGGAAATGGCCTCCACGGAACTGCCCGCTGGCATGCCCTCCGTGTCTCGTACAATCGTGAGCGGAAAGCGCGCGAATGGCTCGAAGGCAAAGGCATCGAGGTCTTCCTCCCACTGCGCAACGAGGTCAAAATAGTTGACGGCAAACGAAAGAAAGTCTCCTATCCTCTGATACCCAACATCATCTTTGCCCATTCCACGCTCGCGGCCCTCGACCAAGCCATCCACAACCCGGGCAACACCTGCCTCAGCTACTATTACAACCACTTCACCGTGCAAACAGACGGCAAAAATCCGCCGCTCACCGTCCCCGACCGCCAGATGGACGATTTCATCCGCCTCTGCAACATCGATGACCCCAACATTCTTTTTGTCTCTCCCAAGGAGTGCCACTTCAAGAGTGGCGACCAAGTGGTTGTCACCGCAGGCCCATTCAAGGACATCACTGGCCGCGTTGTCCGCGCGAAACGACAGCAGCGTGTAGCCATCGAGATCGCAGGGCTGGGAGTGGTTACAACGGCGTATGTGCCGAGCGGGTGCATGAGACATATTACCGAAAAATAAACATTAAATTTTCAACATGGATATAAGAAAAGAGTTTAAACAGACAGACAAATTGTATCATTTCACATCATTTGATACAGCATTGAAAATTATCGATTCTAATCGCTTAAAATTCGGGAAACTCAGCGACATGAATGATCTTCACGAAAATGACAAGTTGAGTTTCGTTGACGGTGCAAATCTAAACTTTGAACATTTCCCACAAGACATACTTGACACATTGCATGATGAGATATACAAGTACCGACAGATAAGCTTCTCAATGGATAGGAAAGATGGCAAGAAGGAAGGATTTGACTTGCATCAGATGTGGGGTAGCTATGCCGACAAAGGTGATGGCGTTTGTTTAGTCTTTGATAAAAAGGAGTTTGAAAAGAGTAACGATATACAAAGCATCTCTCATGGAGCCGTTTTTTATGACGAAACTCAAAAGTTAGATTCCTTTGTTGTTTCAAAATCAACCAATCCAAATGATGTTAGCATAGAAATTGGCAAACGGTTGCAAGACATCTTTTTCCACAAAAGCAAAGAATGGGAACATGAGCAAGAATATAGATTCATTAAAAGATGCCCCAACAATGAAAGAGAAGAGTATTTTCATTTAGGTCATGCATTGAAGTTCATAATCCTATCAACCTGCCTAAGAGAAATTGACGAAGTCCATTATTTCAAAAATCTGGAGAACATCAAAAAAACGATAGAAAATGTGAAAAAGCAAAGGAACAAAGGAGTAGATGGAGATGTTTTTGTACTCGTTTATGGAAATGGGCTGTTAGACTATTCCCTTGACACTTCTGACGGGTCAGAAACAATATGGAGTTCAAAAGACAGATACAACATTTCCATTATTGGGAAAAACTATCAATTAGACTTAACTTAAAGACACAAACATTCAAAAATAAAATTCCAACGTATGAAAAGACTTTTATCACTTATCACGCTCGTTGTTGTGGCCACGTGCTGCTACGCCGAGCAAAAGATTTACGTGGTGGACGGATTCAAGTATCTTGCTGACCCAGACACCAAAGAGGCAACACTAATATACAACGGGAAATACTCTGGAGATGTTGTGATTCCCGCAAGTTTCACTGCGGATGGTATTAAGTTCAAACTGACAGCCTTAGGGGATCAATGCTTCCATTGGTGTTGCGGTATTACAAGCATTGTCATACCTGAAGGAGTGAAAACGTTAGGGAAAGAGTGCTTTTATCACTGCTGCGGAATGAAAACGATAGAAATTCCCTCTACAGTTACATCGTTTGGAGCAGAATGCTTTATAGCGTGTTGGGTCATTCGTGAAATCAAGATTCCTTACGGAGTCACAACCTTAAGCAGCGAATGTTTTAGCAACTGCGATAAACTTACAAGTATTTTCATTCCATCATCGGTTACATCCATAGGTAATGAGTGTTTTTATAATTGCAAGAGCCTTTCGAACATAACATTGCCTGCGTCAATTAAGGACATGGGCGCTAACTGTTTCTGGAATTGCACTTCTTTATCCAGTATTACCTGTTTGGCCACGACTCCACCTTCAGCTCCTTATGCCTTCTATACAAGCCCATCTACTTGCATTCTTTACGTCCCAGACGTTGACGCGTACAAGACTGCGACTACTTGGAAGGCTTTCCCATACATATACAAGATAAAAGAAGGAGGCGACCAACCATCTGACAAACAGCAATGCGAGAAGCCCATCATCAGTTTCGCCAACGGCAAGCTGCTTTTCAGCGATGCCACAAAGGGCGCGGAATATCACTACACATTGACCTGCGCTGACGTAAAGGTCAACGAGGCAATAGACAACGGCATCGTTGACCTTGCGGCTTGCTACAATATAGATGTATATGCCACGGCAGATGGGTATCGAGCCTCAGACAACGCCATAGCCACGCTCTACTGGGTCAAGGACGATGGAAAGATTGGCACGGACATCAACACTGCAAAGACACGCGGACTAGTGGTCTCGTCAGACCAAGGTCTCGTGACCTGCAGCAGCCTCAACGATGGCGAGCAAGCCCTGTTCTACAACACGGAAGGCAAACTGCTCGGCAGACAGACCGCGCAAGGCGGCACGGCAGGCATTGCCACGCAAGAGAAGATGATAATAGTAAAGGTTGGCACGACAAGCCTCAAGGTTCACGTGAACCAATGACAAAAGCAAGCAACTCATTAATCATAAAAAACATATGAAGAAAATCATTTGGACATTCCTATCAATCTTCATGGTCTTGATAGGCTTCACATCGTGTAGCAAAGACAATGGCGATGACATCCCCGCTACCGTTCCAGTCTCGGGAGTTTCTCTGGACAGGTCAACATTGTCAATGTCGAAAGGCGAAACTATAAAATTAAGAGCGACAGTAGCTCCGAGCAACGCCACTAACCAGACCGTATCATGGCACTCATTAAACAATTTGGTGGCAGCCGTTGACCAAGACGGGAGCGTGACAGCAACAGGTAGTGGCACAACAGATATCATTGTTATGACAGAAGATGGCAAGTTTCAAGCAACCTGTAGCGTAAGCGTAGTGGTTGATGTCACTTCCATAGCCCTATCCGAGACAAATGTCTCAATGGAAAAAGGCGAAAGCAAAACTATAACCGCGACCATCCACCCTGATGACGCTACAGATAAGGACTTGAAATGGTCAACAAGCAATCCGAATGTGGCAACTGTTGAAAATGGCACTATAAAAGCCATAAATGGCGGTGAAGCTGTGATAACGGTCAAAGCCAATGACGGAAAGGTCAAAGCCACCTGCAACGTCAGTGTCACGGTGCCAGTGCAAAGCATAACAATTAGCAAGGAGCAGCTCTCGCTTGTTGTTGGGCAGAAATACACTCTATCGGCGACGATTCTTCCAAAGGACGCCACAAACAAAGAAATAAAATGGACATCCAGCAACAGTGACATAGTTTCGGTGGACAATGGCCAAATCACCGCAAAAAGCCCAGGAACAGCAGAAATCACGGCAACAAGCAAAGACGGGAATCACACTTCAAGTTGCAAGGTGACTGTAACGAAGTCGCAAACCGTTGATTACAATCCTTATGGAAACGGGCAAAAGTGGTAAATCATAAAAATCATAGAATCATGAAAAAGATAATCAAGTCAATATACAGTATCGCCATATTGACACTGACACTGTTTTTTGTCGGATGTGGCAACGAAGACACTGAAATAACACCCACCTCCAACAATTTTGACAAGCTAAAGTTTGTCGTAAACATAGACAAAGGCAATGCCGAAACTCGTGCCGCGACAGGCAAGAAAGATTGGAACATCGGCGATAAGATAATCGCCTCGATTGACAATAGCAACACCAACACCATCAGCCTTGAATATCAAGGCAATGACAAGTGGACGGTAAGCAAGAGCAATGAATCAGCAAATTTCACCTGGAATAGTGGCAGCTTGTCGGCCGTACACGCCGACAAGCTCACTGTCAACGCAGATGGCATAACTACCAACGGAGACATTCTCTATACAGAAAAAGGCTCGTATACCAAGCATGATGACATAGTAGAGATAAACCTGCATATGAGCGAGCGTCCCGTCAGTCGTATCGCGATAGTCGGGATGGACAAGTCCTTTTGGATAAGCAATCTGACCGAATACACAGATTTGCAGTCTATTGCTTACATGAGGTGGAAGACCAATAGTTCGTCGGGTGAAAACCAATACAAGGAAGTATATGGAGACACCTGTGTCTTCTATGGAATCCTCCCAAACAAAAACGGGAACACGGAGATAGTACTCACCAATAAAGATGGAGCAACGTACAGGCGCACTTACACGTCAAAGACAACCCAAGCCGGCGATTACATCATCATCAAAGGCCCATCATCAAGCGAGGCAAGCAAGTGGGACAGCCATGTCCCCGTGAATGGCATTACGGCTAAGCACAGCTCCATTTCCTTGTTGGTTGGCGACAAAGGCAATCTCTCCGAACTTTATACTTTAAGCCCTGAGAGCCCTACGAATAAGAACGTGAAAGCCACATCTTCCAACACGGATGTCTTGACAATAAACACTGACGGAACTTACACGGCAAAAAGTTTAGGAGACGCCGTTATATATCTTACCACAGAAGACGGCAACTTCACCTGTGTGGTAAATGTCAGTGTGAAGAACATGCTCGACTTGGTAGATTTCAATGTCACAAGTACTTCTATTACCATATCCGGTGGAATATTTTATGGTCGACAATTCACCATTACGAACAACAGCGACTATGACATATACGTAAATGAACTTGATAGAAAATTCGATGATGACGGTCTTCTGGTTCCCGCTCACGGCTCTAAAGACATTTGGAATTACTACTACGTACAAGGAGTAACGAAGACTATAACCTTGAAGTTCACATGCAATGGCCAGAAATATGAAAAGACCGGTAGGTTTGAGGTCTAACGACTAAGATTTAGTTGCTGCTATCCGCTATTTTTAAGACAAGAAAAGGGCTGAATTTCTCGCTTGCAATTCAGCCCTTTTAAACGGTCTCTCTGGCAATCCAAAAACTACCATAGATAATTTTGTGGCTTACCATGGAATTTATATTATCATTAACTTTCAGTTGAAGCTAACTTTTTGCGTAAGATGCCAGATTTATCTGAAAATATTTGGAGGTTTCAAGCAAAAATAGTATTTTTGCAGTAACAAATCCCACCACGCCTCTCAACGATGCGTACCACGGTGGGACTTCGCTTTTTATATGGGTAGATGAACTACGACAAACAACCGATAAATATAGATGAACAATTAACCTTGCTCCAAGACAGAGGACTGATGATAGAAGATATTGCGACAGCTAAAATACAGCTTCGTAATATCAGTTATTTCCGTATTGCCAGTTATCTCCGATACATGGAGTTAGACCGACGGTATCATCTTTACAAGCCGGACAGTACATTCGAGCAAGCCATCAACCTTTATCTCTTTGATAAAGAACTCCGCCAACTTATATTCAAGTATATCCAAGACATCGAGATTTCTCTTCGAACCAAGATGATTCAAGTGTTCTCAATGGAACATGGCGCATTTTGGTTTATGGATCCATCATTGTTCAAGAATGAAGAGTTTTATCAAAGTTGCCTTGACAATATCAAGAAAGAGGTATCTCGTTCAAATGAAGATTTCATCAAGGAGCATTCCGAGAAATATACTTATCCAGCTCTTCCTCCCGTATGGAAGACCTTGGAGGTTGTTTCTTTTGGTACGCTTTCCAAGTTGTTTTGCCTGTTTAAGGATAATCGGCTAAAGAAGCAAGTGGCAAGAGAGTTTGGACTTCCTCAATACACATATTTGGAAAGTTGGATAAGGTGCATTACCGTACTTCGTAATTGCTGTGCTCATCATGCACGTATATGGAACAGGCGTTTTGCCTTGAAGCCTCAATTACCGAATCGTCTTCCTCTTCATTGGATTACTCCAAGTCAAAGGCCGATTAAGCTGTACCATCAGCTATGCACCTTATTATATTTAGAGCAAACTATCACACCTTCTATGGACTTGAAATATTCTCTGCTCAAATTATTTGCAGAATACCCAAATGCAGATTTACATGCAATGGGATTTCCACAAGGTTGGGAAAGCGAACCATTATGGAGTTAAACTATAAAATAGGAATACAGATAACTCTTCCTATGGCGTGAAAATGTTCGATTTATCCATAACCAACCTGACATTTGTTTCGCAAACAGGTGATTTCTCGGTTTTTATGCCTATCTTTGCCGCATAGTAAAGTTATAAGCTAACAGATTAAAGTAATTATCAAAATGATCAAGATTTCAAAGATTCAACCCCTTATTGCATTGGCATTATCGATGCCACTTGCTGCTAATGCTTATGGTCTGTTGTGGCGAACCTATTTTGACAATGGCTATAGTGTCACTGATAAGAATGCCCCATTCCCCGCATGGACAATCGTAGATGCCAACAACGACGGTCACACATGGACTTACACTAATCCCACCGAAGGTGCCGGCGGCCGTACGTATTATGATTATAGCAACGAGAAAGACGCTGACGACTGGCTCATCTCCCCTGTCATTTCCGTGAAGAAGGATGAATACATAACTCTTGACATGAGCATGTTCATAGATGAGCCTAATTTGCCAGCCGGCAGCGTGGAAGTGTACTATGGCTCGGAACCGAAGGTGAGCGCAATGACCCACAAATTGGGGGTAATGGTCAATGCTCCTGAAACTAAAGGCGACGATGATGTCTATTATGACTTCCTTCTGAAGCTAAAAGCCGGCGAGTCCATATATCTTGGCCTGCATGCCAACAGCAAGGCCGGAGCATGCAACCTGTCAATGCGCACCATTAAGGTTAGAGCATACAATTGTGCCCCCACGGCTATAAAGTCGCCCGTGTCTGGTGATAATCTTTCAGATGAACCAGTCACCATGACAATAACCAATCTGAGTGAGTTTGATGGATTGAGTGGCGGCTATGTATACTATATGGTAGACGATGACGAGAAGAATTGCGTTTATGAAAGAATGGACGGTGACTATTATGATGAATCCAAGCCTGGCAAGAGTTTGGACTTCACGTTCAGCCAAAAGGCCGACTTGTCTAAGCCTGGTAAGCATAAAATCACTGTTGGCGTGATGGATTATGAAGGCAAGACAAAGTTGGACAGCATGTCTTTCACGGTGGACAACTTGCAGCCATCAGCAGTTTCCTCTGTGACCGAAAGCACTGGAGGCATCAGCCGTGATGGCAATATTGTGAGCGTTCCAAAGATTTGCCCCATAACTGTTTACGATGCAAGTGGACACACTGTCCTCTCTGAAATCGGAAAGAGGTTGGACATATCCACTTTGCCCAAAGGTGTCTATATCGTTAAGGCTGGCAGCTACAAGAGCTTAAAGTTGAGAAAGTGACCTCTGCTCGGTAGCGCCCCCTAAATATTTGGGCGGAAGAAAAATTTGCGCTACCTTTGCATCCGTCATTTATCAGCGGCGATCTTTGCCATGCGCTCCGCCTCTGCCCTCGCGGGTTTCCCGGTGCCAGTCATCGGGAGACGGGAGACATTGACGAACCGCTTGGGCACCCAATAGGCTGGCAAGGCCTGGGCGCAAAGGTCAAGGAGATGGTCATGCGAAAGGCTGTCGCCTTCATACAAGAGCACGACGACCTCGCCAAACTTCCTGTCGGGCAGCTTGGTAATCATGAACGGCATGGGCAAGCACGGTCTGAGCTTGTTTTCCACGTCTTCTATCTGTATCTTTATGCCACCGGAATCTATGACATTATCCTTACGCCCAAGGATTCTGAACTGTTTTCTTCCCGTGACACTATCGACGCGCGTCTCCACCCTGTCGTTGGTCTTCAACACGCCATCGTGAACCAGAGGCGCGTCTATCACCAAGCAGTCATCCTCGTCCTTGCTTATCTCCACGCCGTCGAACGGCGTGTACCATTCGCTCGCGTCCTCACCGTTGAGCCGACGCAAGGCAATGTGAGAAAGCGTCTCGGTCATACCATAGGTGCTCCACACATAGTTGGGGAAGTCGCGCAACTGCTTTGCCAGTTCAGCGTCGATAGCGCCTCCACCTATTATAAGGTGCCTTATGCGCATCAGCTTGGCCTTTTCCTCCGCCACCGTCAAGGAGTTGTACACTTGCAGCGGCACCATGGCTGCAAACGTAGTGGCATCCACCGAAGCCAACGGATGTCCACTTGGCTTCACGCACACGAGGCACAGATGCCGCTCTATCGCCCTCACGACCACCATTTTGCCGGCGATATAATCGAGCGGCATGCAGAGCAGAGCCGTGTCGCCAGGCTTCAAGCCAAGGAAGTCGCACGTGACGCGGGCCGAGTTGAGCATTTTCTCCTTCTCGACCCACATCGGCTTAGGCTTGCCCGTGGAGCCACTCGTGTGCA
>DAINOS010000088.1:0-1124 GCA_036743855.1 Prevotella sp.
GGTAACTCTTACCAACTGCAATATCAGCGGTCAGCCTCAAATCCTTCCATATATCGGTTGAATCCTGTCGTTGAATACATTGACTCGCTGCACTATCGTACGGGCAATCCCTCGCTGCGTTCCTATTATGGCAATAAAATCTCCGCGAGCTCAAACATAGGCGACTTGTCGTTTACCACGAGCTACACATGGGGACACAATTCCCCCATCCAAGCCAATATACTTGAAAAGGGCAATGTCATAAAGTATATGCCTATATGCTCGGACCTGTATACCAGCTACGACTTTGACGTTGACTATTCGATAGATAGCGAAGACGGAAAATTCTCATCCTCATTCTTCGCGGGTTTTGAATATGTAACCAATAAATACACCGCCAATGGCAAAGCCGAGACCAATCGCCAGGCATCATTGTTTGGCGACATGGACTTCAGCTGGTCGTTTGCCAAGAACTGGGAAATATATGGTGAGGCATTTTACCAGTCGCCACGTATAAACGGAGGAGCCCGATACGGCTATCAGTTGGACTCAAAGTTAGGTGTCTCCGCTCGATTCCTCAAGAATCGTCTGCGCTTGTCGCTCGAAGCCAATGATTTCTTCGACAGAAGCGTTGCGCCCACGGAAACGGAGTTTACATATCTTAATGTGTATGAAAAGGTGCGCAACCGTTATGATTCACGCGGAGTGTCATTCTCATTGAGATATAATTTCAACGGCTTTACGTCAAGATACCGCAGGGCCAGTTCTGATTTTACGACAAGCTCCCGTACAAATAGGCAATAGGGGAAATGAACCGACCATCATACCGACACAGAAAAGGCATCGGCTTTTAAAATGTAAAGCTGATGCCTTTTCTGTGTATGGCCGTCGCGATTCAAGCGTAAAGCCATTGCGATTCAAGTGTAAGGCCATTGCGATTCAAGCGTAAAGCCGATGGCCTTTGTTTCCGCGGAAACAACTTGTGGCTTAACACCCTTGTTATGAGTGCTTTAGAAGCGGAAGTCGAGCTCGCAGTCCACCATGCTGTAGTTGTGTTTGTCGGGCAAGGCGCGGTTGTTCACGAGCGCGTATTCCATGTTGAATTGCAGGTTCTTGGAGAACACGTAGTTGGCACCCACCTCGTA
>DAINOS010000088.1:1224-9887 GCA_036743855.1 Prevotella sp.
CCTTTCCTTGAGTAGGAGCCTTCCATGCCGAATGCACCTATGCGCATGCCTTTCACGGGCATTACCCACACGCCGCCAATGACGTCCTTCTGGTTGTCAACATCCTTTTGGTTGATGCCCTGGCCGTTGTAGACGCCAATCTGGTAGTGCAAGAGGTTGCGGTGGTTGGCGTTTTTGAGGAAGTCGCCTTGAAACTGTATGCCAATGTCGCGGCCATTGCTCGATGAGGCGCCGTCGCGATCGGAGAAGCCAGCCAGCTTGGTGATGTTTTGCGCGTAAGCCATGAATCCTTGGTCAATGGGGTTCATGGGGTTCTCGAAGGTGAAGGCGCGCTTGAACTGTCCGCCCTTGACGCGGAAGAAGTCGTATTTTTGCCATTCGGCATACACGTCAACCACCTTCAGCGAGCTCGACAAGTCCGAAGTGTTGCCGTTGTACTGGAACTGTACTCTTGCCGCCCAGTCCTTGTGTGGCTTGGCGTCAACGATCACACGCCCAAGCCTGATGTTGAAGCTGTTTGTCTTGGCGCCTTCCTGACCGCTGTATTGATACTGGGTCATGCCGTAACCTGAAATCTTGAACATCTTGAACCACTCGGGTACGTCCGCGCTTGCCGTGGCAGCCATGCATAGGGCAAGGCCTGCCATCAATAATCCTTTTCTCATTTAATGATATGGTATAAGTTTATGTTTTCTCAGTTTTTATTATCCGCCTTCATCGTTTGCAAAAGTACTAAATAATGCCCAATTGCAATTGATTTTAATTCGGAAAGTGGCTTCCAATCCAGTAAAGTCAAGTTTTATTACGAAAGTTGAAAGAAAATCACGAAAAAGTTTGGTCGTGTCGTTTTTAATGTCTACCTTTGCACTCGCTTAAAAGAAATAAGCACGGGGTGTAGCGCAGTCCGGTAGCGCTCCTGGTTTGGGACCAGGTGGTCGCAGGTTCGAATCCTGTCGCCCCGACAAAAAAAGAAGCATCAAAGGTCACAAGACTTTTGATGCTTCTTTTCTTTAGTGTTAGTATGGTTTTATCTCACAAATATTTTTTACACAATTTTCCCCACACGGATTCAAAAGATATTAAAGATGCCGGCTTCGCCGATTAAGCACGATTTGTCTCTCGTTGACACACGTCGCGTAGCCGCTTGCGGCGTAGCAATCTTTAAAATCTTTTGAATCCGTGTGGGGAAATGATGTCATGGATTTGCGTCCGCATATCCTGTGAACGTGCGATTACGCGCCCACCGTGCAATCGTCCAAGCCCTTGTTGCCATTGATGAACGCCGAGGCGTCCATGCGTTTCTTTCCGGCAAGCTGGAGGGTGACAATCTCCAACCATTCGTCAGCGCAAGCCATGTACAGGGCCTTCTTAGTGGTCTCAATGCTACCAGGCTTTGCGTTGCCGACAGGTTTCCCGGTCTTGGCTGCCTTGTAGATTTTCAGCTCAGTGGCTTTCTGTTCCTTGTGGAGCGTGGTCCATGCCCCAGGGTAGGGCGACAGTCCCCTGATGAAGTCGTAGACAGCCTTGGCAGGCTTGTCCCAATCTATCTGGCACGTCTCCTTGAAAATCTTTGGGGCTGGGTGCAGCGGCTCGGAGGTCGGGATGAGGGCCTCCTGCTCTTGCGCTGGCACTTTGCCGTTGTTGTCGAGCAGCAGGTCAATGGTTTCCACGGCGATGTCAGCCCCGAGCTTCATCAACCCATCGTAGACATATTCCACGTCGGCATCGTCGGGAATGTCGAAAGTCCGTTTCATGATGATCCTGCCCGTGTCTATGTCCTTGTCGATGAAGAACGTGGTCACGCCCGTTTGTGTCTCGCCGTTGATTACCGCCCAGTTTATCGGGGCCGCGCCACGATATTGTGGCAAGAGGGCCGCGTGGACGTTGAACGTGCCAAAACGCGGCATCGCCCACACGATCTCCGGCAACATCCTGAACGCCACCACGACCTGCAAGTCGGCCTTGAACTCAGCCAGTCGCTCCACGAACTCAGGGTCCTTCATCTTCACTGGTTGAAGCACCGGTATGGAGTGGGCGAGGGCATATTGCTTCACCGCCGATGCCTGAAGCTTGTCTTGATGCCTGCCTACGGGCTTGTCGGGCTGTGTCACCACCGCCACGACGTTGTAGCCGCCTTCAACAAGCCGGCTGAGCGTGCCAACGGCAAACTCTGGCGTGCCCATGAATATTATCCTAAGGTCTTTCTTTTCCATTCTCTAATCATTTACTTAGGCCTTCCAGGGCCCAGAATCTCCACCAGCGTCTTCTTCTTCTCTCTTTCTCATTCTCTTCCATCGTGCCATTGAGCAGCACCTCGGCAAGAGTCTTGTGCTGATGTATGATGGCGTAGATTTGCCCCCAGTCGAGCAGGCCGCCAATGTTGCGGTCGTCGATGAAATAGTCGGCCTTTATCTTTCTGGAGTAGTGCCTGTCGGTGGGTTTCTCCTCCGGGTAGTCGCTGTTTACCGCCCAGAAGTCCACGCCTCTCTCGTGACACCATTCCACCGCTTCCTTCAAGGCTTCACCCTCGCGCACGGTCCAGAGAATGAGCTGATGATGCTCTTGTTGCAGCATGCGCAGCGTGTCGGTGGCGAACATTATCTCAGGCCCGATGTCCGGGTACCGGTCCTCCACGATGGTACCGTCGAAATCGATTGCTATCTTAGCCATACTCCATTATTTCTTTATGGATTTGTCATCCTTGTCGCCATAGTTGTCGTAGCCATAGCGATAGCCGCCATACCCGTAGGAGTGGTGACCGTAGCCGTAATGACCATAGCCGTAATAATAGCCGTATTTCTTCTTCGACATGTCAATGCCGTTTATCACCACGCTCACGTTGTGGAGCCTGTCTTCGGCAGACAGCGTGTTGATGATGTCGAAGTCGCGCTTCGGGGTGTAGTCGGCGCGGCAAACGAACACCGTGGCATCGCTCACACGTGCTATCGACACGGTGTCGGGAACAAGGCCGACAGGCGCGGAGTCTATTATTATGTAGTCGAAATGGGTCTTGGCTGTGTTTATGATGTTGTCGAGACTCTTTCTCGCTATGAGCTCGGTCGGGTTTGGAGGAATTGGTCCTGAAGGCATCACGAGGAGGTTGTCGTGCTTGCCAGAAGGCAATATCTGCTTTTCAATCTCTTCCCATGAAGGGTTCTCCTGTCTCAGCAGGTTTGTGATGCCGATCTTCTGGTCGCCCAGGCTGAATATGCCTTGCAGTCTTGGCTTGCGGATGTCGAGTCCCAAGAGAAGCACTTTCTTGCCGAGTATGGCGAACGACATGGCGAGGTTGGCCGATATGAACGTCTTGCCTTCGCCGGCGATGGACGAGGTGCACACGATGACGTTTTGCCCCTCCTTGAGCGTGAACAGCAAGTTGGATCGCATGCCCCTGAATATCTCTTCCATGGCGTTGTTTTGGTTCTCCCTGACCACGATCTCGCCGTCTCTCTTGGCGTGCTTCGATGCCGTTGCCACGTCGGAGATGACAGGCAGCTTGGTGAGTTTCTCCACGTCGTCGCGTCCGCCAATCTTGTAGCGCAATAGGCCGATGAGGTATATTATGGCGATAGGCAATCCCAAGCCAGCCACGAAGGCCACGCCCATGATGGAGCGACTCTTGGTGCTCACCACGCCGTTGGTCTGAGGGTCGTCGATGATGCGGCCCTTGTCGGCGGTGGCGGCAAGCGAAATGGAGTTCTCCTCACGCTTCTGCAACAACAGGAGATACAGGCCCGATTTCACTTCCTGCTGTCTTCCTATCTGTGTCAGCACGCGCTCTTGCTCAGGTGTCTGGCCTACCTCGCCTTGGTATTTTCCATACTGTTGTTGAATGCCGCTGCGCTGTATGTCCATGCTCTTCCTAACCTGACGGAGCGTCTGGCTTATGGCGTTGTGCAACTGGTCGAGCTGCGCCGTGAGAGGTGTCACGGCAGGCGAGTTCTCGCTGGCGCTTTGCAGCAGCAGGTTGCGCTTTTGCACCGTTTGGTTATAGTTGCTTATGAGTGACGTCACAGCCCCGTTTTCTATGCCCACATTGTTTGGCAGGGGTTGGTATCTGTTGGCAGGGTTGTTGAGAAACGCCGACATCTCGTCGAAGAGCGCGATTTGCGTGTTGAAGTCGGCAAGTTTCTCCTCATAGTTGTTGGCCTGGGTGAAGGCTTGCGTGGCGTTGGTCTTGAGCTCCACCATGCCGCGGCTTCGCTTATAGTTTTCGAGGTGTCCCTCCGTGCTTCCGAGCTCATCGTTGATTTTCGCGATACGCTGGTTGATAAACTCCTCGGTCCTTCTTGCCACCTCGTTCTTGTCCTCGTTGGCTTGCGTGTTGTAGCAGGTTACCAGTTGGCGGAGGTAGTCGTAGGCGCGGTTGGGGTTCTCATCGTTGAGCGAGAGTATGGCTATGGAAGTTGAACGAGAGTCGGAAACGGCGTTGAAGCGGCCTTGGAAATCGTAGGCGGCCTGGTCGGGCGACTTGACTATGGCTTTCATCTTCCAGTCTTGCCCTATCGCCGTGCCATCGTTCATGGTGAGCGTCAGGTGACATCCGCGAGCTTCGATGGTGGTAGGGAGGCTCTTCACAGTCACGTCAACGTTTGGAGCGGTGATGTTGTAGTCGCCATTGACATGCTCCACCTCCACCGTGAACGCGCCAGGCAACCTCTCGGCCTCGCCGATGTTCACGCTCACGTTGACAGGTTGGTCCTTGTAGAGCAAGGTGCTCTTAAAGCTCCCTACGGAATAATACGACACGAAGAGGTTGAGGTCTCTCACCACTTGCTTGGCAAGGGTGTGGGTGCTCAATATCTCAAGCTCGTTGTCGAAACCGTCGGACATGGACATGAAGCCCATTGTCTGCGATTTGAGACTGCTGCCTGAATTGTTGTTGTCGCCGGTCTTGATGAGGACCTTCTCGCTGACGCTGTAAACGGTATTCGTGTAGCGGATGTATGCCAATCCTATTCCCAAGCACACGATGAGCGAGAGTACGATCCATTTCCAGTTGATCAGTAGTGACACAAGGTATTGCTTGATGTTGTCGGACTCAGCTTGCAAACTCAGCTTCTTGTCCTTTGCTTCTTCTGGGTTGCTAATTTGTCCAGATGTCATTATTCGTATTGTTTTATAATGTTAGTGTAGTTTCTGTTTGTATCTAAGAACTTAATCTTCCTGTCCGGACTCTTCTGCCAATCGCATCAAGTATTTGCCATAATCGTTCTTTGCCATTGGCTTGGCGTCATCAAGAAGCGTCTTGGCGTCTATCCATCCTTGCTTGAAGGCTATCTCCTCCAGGCAAGCCACTTTAAGCCCTTGACGCTTCTCTATGACCTCGATGAAGGTGCTTGCCTCGGACAGGCTGTCGTGGGTGCCCGTGTCGAGCCACGCGAAACCGCGTTGCAATGGCTGCACTGTTAGCTGCCCCTGTTTGAGGTATTCTTGGTTCACTGACGTTATCTCAAGTTCTCCTCTCGCGCTTGGCTTGATGTGCTTGGCTATTTCCACCACGCTGTTGGGGTAGAAATACAGGCCCACGACGGCGTAGTTGCTCTTTGGTTTTGCGGGCTTCTCCTCAATGCTCACGCATCTCCCCGTGGAGTCGAACTCTGCCACGCCATACCGCTCCGGGTCGTTGACCCAATAGCCAAAGACCGATGCCGTGCCTTTGTCGGCGAGGCGCGCGCTCTTCGCCAGAAGACTGGTGAAGCCGGCACCATAGAAGATGTTGTCGCCCAGCACGAGACACACGCTGTCGTCGCCGATAAACTCCTCGCCGATGATAAACGCTTGCGCCAACCCGTCGGGAGACGGTTGCACGGCGTAGGAGAACTTCACGCCCATTTGCTTGCCATCGCCAAGAAGCCTCTTGAACGACTCAATGTCTTGTGGGGTGGAAATGATGAGAATGTCGCGGATTCCGGCAAGCATGAGCACTGAAATAGGGTAATAAATCATTGGCTTGTCGAAAATTGGTATCAGCTGTTTGCTGATGCCTTTTGTGATGGGGTAGAGACGGGTCCCGGAACCGCCTGCCAGCACTATGCCTTTCATGGTTAATACGTTTTATATTTGAAGCAAAGTTACACATTATTGTTTTTAATATCCCAATTTTTTATAAATAAATAAGTGTTAAGGGAAAAATAATGTATTTCTCTTTGAATAATCGCATTATTGTCGTACATTTGCATTGATAATTTAATCTATGTGAATTAATATTTGATAAAATATGGGAATATTCTCAAAGATATTCAGCAGGAAGCCACGTGAGGAGAAGGCCGGCGGCATGCAGGACTACATGACCCTCGTGAGGGTGTACTTCCAAGCGTCGCTCGCCGCGCAGCTTGGCATCACCAACCTTGCCATGCTTCCAGACTTGCGTGTGTTCAAGTCTACGCTGCATGTGCCCACCCAAAACAACAAGCTCGGACTGGGGGAAAGGGCGCATTGTCGCAAGATGATGCAAGAAATTTATGGCACCGATGAAAGCTTCTTCAAGGAGATAGACCAAAGCATTCGTCGCAATTGCAGAAAGTTGCCCGACGTGCAGGTTTACCTCATACAATTCCAGAACTTCTCGCAAGAGCTGATGATGCTCACGGGCAACCTCATGAAGTTCAAGCTCCGCGTGCCTTCTTTCTTCAAGAAGACCATCTACGCCATGACGGAGAAGACGGTGAACGACATCTTCACGAAGAACAGCTATACTGACGCCAGCGTCATCAAGGCTGTCATGGCGGTGCGCAAGTTCAACCAAAGGCTCAACTTCTCGCAGAAGTGGGTCACCGACTTCGTTTACCAAGTCGTCATGCTCGCCAAGAAAGAGCCGGCTCCATCACAGGAAGAGGCCAAGGAAGCTGAGAAAAGGCTGAAAGGCTGATGCCGCGGCTCCATGTAAGCGTCATTTATAAGACCGGTTCGTGTTATGGATGCCAAGACGGAAGACCTGAATGTTTTCACCACGAGAGTGAGGCAGCTCATGCTCAGCTACAAGGCTCTGAAGGATGAGAATGCCGAGTTGAAAAATCAAGTCAAGCAACGTGAAGAGGAGATTGTGAGCCTGAATGAGCGGGCCAATCGGCTTCAGCGCGACTACGACTTGCTGAAGGTCGCCCGAATGATGCAAATCACTGATGGCGACATTGAAGAGGCACGGAAACGGCTCAATAAGCTCATAAAGAACGTCAGCAGGAGCATCACGCTGCTCAACGGACAGGAGTAGCGAGGCGCTCGTTTAATATTTTGATATGGAAGAGGAGCTCAAACGAAATATCAGACTTCGTATCTATGATACTTTCATCTCCGTCAGGGTGCCACAAGATGAGGAGCCGCTTTACAGAAAGGACGCGGATCTCATCAATGAGTTGCTGAACCTGTATTTCTCTAATTTCAAGGACAAGAAGCCCGACAAGGAGATAGTATATTATGCCATGATAGACCTCGGGCTTCGCTTGCAGAAGGAATTGCGGCGCAACGACTCTGAGCCTTATGAGAAAGTGATGAAAGAGCTTACTGGCGAGATTGAAACGCTGCTGGAGGATAATAAGGAATAATTTACATTTTAAAAACACGTTAATATATTATAGAATGATAAACATTTTGATTGCCGCTATCATTGCCCTCATTGTTGGTGGGGTAGCGGGTTATTATATTTTCCGTTATGTGATAAAGGGAAAATACAACCAAATGATTGCCGCGGCCAACAAGGAGGCGGATGTCATAAAAGAGAAAAAGCTCCTTGAGGTGAAAGAGAAGTTCCTCAACAAGAAGGGTGAACTCGACAAGGAGATACAAGCTCACAACCAAAAGATGCAGGCTGGCGACAACAAGCTCAAGCAGCGCGAAATATCGCTCAACCAGAAGCAGCAGGAACTTGCCAAGATACGTCAGGACATGGAGCGTGAGCAGCAGCGCATGGAAAACGAGAAGCAACTCGTGGCAGCCAAGCAGCAGGAACTTGACAAGATGCAGGATCAGGAGCGCGCCAAGCTGGAGGAAATATCCGGCATCTCGGCTGAGGAAGCCAAGAACCGTCTCGTGGAGAGCATGAAAGACAAGGCCAAGATGGACGCGGCGAGCTATATCAACGAGGTGGTTGACCAAGCCAAGCTTGACGCCAACATGAAGGCCAAGAAAATAGTCATTCAGACCATTCAGCGCGTAGCCACGGAAACCGCCATTGAGAACTCCGTCAGCGTGTTCCATATAGACAACGATGAGGTGAAAGGGCGCATCATTGGTCGTGAGGGGCGCAACATTCGCGCCTTGGAGGCCGCTTGTGGCGTGGAGATTGTCGTAGACGACACTCCTGAGTCTATAGTCATCTCGGCTTTCGACCCCATTCGCCGTGAGGTATGTCGCCTCGCCCTTCACCAGCTCGTGGCAGATGGCCGTATCCATCCTGCCCGCATTGAGGAGGTCGTGGCAAAGGTGAAGAAACAACTCGACAACGAGATTATTGAGACCGGCAAGCGCACGGCTATCGACCTTGGCATACACGGACTGCACCCTGAGCTGATACGTATCATCGGCAAGATGAAATACCGTTCAAGTTATGGCCAGAACCTCTTGCAGCACGCTCGCGAGACTGCCAACCTCTGCTCAGTGATGGCGGCGGAGCTCGGCTTGAACCCGAAGAAGGCAAAGCGCGCCGGCCTGCTCCACGACATTGG
>DAINOS010000089.1:0-9492 GCA_036743855.1 Prevotella sp.
CTTGATCCTCAAATGACAAAGTATGAAGTATGTTATAGTACTTTTCAGCATATTCAATACCGTCATGCAGGCTAATATAGCGAAAAGCTTGCATGTAACTCAATCCAAAGTGTTTAGCAAACAGTTTAATGAGCATTAATATATATTCTATTTTGTCTGCTACCATAATTATTCTGTTTTAATGTGCATCTGACTTCATTCGCAAAATTACGCCAAATCCATGACCTCAGCAAATTCTTTTCAATGAAATTAATATTCGTCGCAAGTTCTAAGGAGCGACAACTGTGACTATGGGTTAAGTTTCCTGTCGTTTAATATCTCCAAATACAATTCGTTGTGCGGCAGTGTTTCCACTACCTTGAAACGGCTCGCGCTCACCGCGCTCCTGTAAGATGCCACGTTGTCTTTCGACACGGTCTCGAAGAGCCTCAACCCTATGCCAAAGCCCACCTCATTAAGCAGGCGGTTCATCGTCGTGCCAAGCCCCCGGCCTCGATAGTCGATGTCGACCATCCTTCCGCGAAATCCCTTGCCGTGGAAGAACGAGCGGTTGAAGCAATAGCCTGCCATTAGCCCATTAGACGTGTCAATGAGAGCATAGGCAAGAAACGCCCTGTTGCGTTGCAACTTCCTCATCGCCTTGGCGTCGAATGGGTGTGGCTTGAAAAACCTGAAAGCCTCCTTTGGCTGACGCAAGAAGAACCGAACCAACCGCTCGGTCTCCATGTCGCGTATCGGCACGACGCGGTAGCCACCTGGCAGTTGTCGTGCTCCGCACACGTCAGTCTCCACTCTCCTCAGTTTCCTTCCATACCTCACCTGAAACAGCATGGCGTTCAGCCTGTTGACCAAATCCCACAACCATGGCATCTTGTCTCGTAGAATATGCGCTATCTCGTATAACATTTTCACAGGTTTTCTTTCACCCCATCACTTCCTTGTAGAAATCTATCTGGCACCGCAGCACGAAGTCGCGGTCAAATCGTGAGGCTATCATAGGGCGAGCCTCACGCGCCATGCGCTGCCGCGCCTCGTCATCGACAAGCATGCGCTCCATGGCTTCGTGGAGGGCGGCAGCATTTCGCGGAGGCACCACGAAACCGTTTACCCCGTTCTCCACTATCTCGCGCGAGCCATTGATGTCGGTCACTATCGAAGGCAAGCCCATGGCTCCTGCCTCAAGCACGACGTTGGGGAATCCCTCACGATAGGATGGCATCACGAAGCAGTCGGCTGCGGCATAGGCACGCACGAGTTCGTCACCTTCCTTGTGACCCACTGTCTCTATCGCCTCTCTGGTGTCTATGAGCCTCTGCGTGCTCTCGCTCACGGGGCCGAGGCTCCGCTCATAGTTGCCCACCAACACCAACCGCGTAGCCGGATGGTCAGCATGGAGACTCACGAAAGCCTCAACCAGTTCGTTAATGCCCTTGTCGCGCACGATGCGGCCCACGAAGAGGAATGTGAACACGCCCGAACGCTTGCATTGGACGAAGCGTTCCGGCGAGAACCTCGCCATGTCCACGCCCATCACGTTGCCATAGCCGAGCACGCGCATCGGCTTGCGCGTAATGCCGCCATGCCTAAGGTCGTCCATCACGCCGCGCCCCTCTGGAATGACGTGAGTGGCGCAGGCACAGGTTATCTTGTCGGTCATCATCAGCACGCGGCGCATCATCCCTGTCGCCGTGGGCCATACCAGTCCGGTGAAAGTATGTATGCGCACTGGCACGCGCGTCAGCCATGCCGCCACCATGCACAGCAACCCCGCCTTGGGTGTCATGGAGTGGACCACCCAAGGCCGCTCCTTGCTGAACACCGCTATGAGCCTCACGAGCGACTTCAGGTCGCTGAAGATTGAGACATGACGGCTCATGGGCACGCCAACACAGCGGAAGCCGTCCTTGTCCCTCAGGTCATCGAGTTCAGGGCCCGGCGATGTCACCGCCACCATGTGGTAACCCATCGCCCGCATCATTATCATAAAGTCACGACAGAAGCCAAGCGACATAGACACCGTGACTGCCCTTATTATCTTCTTTTTATCTCTCATATAATATTGGTGCTTTGCAGGGGCCGGTCTTGTGCCGGCCCACGAAAAATGTTCGACAATTTTTTCAGCGGTTGTAGCATTATTTTTGGGCCGGCACAAGACCGGCCCCTGCAATGCGCCATAATATGTTTAAGCGTACTCTCATCGTAATGACTTGAGATTGGCAACTATGTGGTCTATCTCTGCCCCATGACTGTCATTTATCGCGTCTCGTGTCCAGCGAGACGGATTAAGGGCTATGTACCTCCTTACATATTCAAACATACGACCGTTCCACACGATGTCATCCCAAAAGCTCCGCTGCCACAAATGCCCCCTAAACGGAGGCCAACCACTATCAGCCACACCTTTGCTATACTCACACGTAGTCAACGACTTGAGATCTCTCACGAAATCAGAAAGAGTAGTATTGCCAGAATGCGAAAGATAAAGCAGAAAATGAACATGGTTGGGCATAACCACAATGTCCATGCATTGGGCATTGGCAGTCTCAAGACCATGATACACATCCATAACCATCTTGCCAGCCGCACTCAACACCATCTCATCTCCTACAACATCACCGAAAAGGCACGCCCTGTCTTGTGTCACTATGGTGACGAAGTAAACGCCCTGAGCAGAATAGTCAAAATCGGCCCATCGCATTTGCTTTCTCTCCTGTCCTTCCACGTGTTTGTATTTCATGCTTCCGAAATTTTGCAGGGGCCGGTCTTGTGCCGACCCACGAACAACGTTCGACATTATTTTTTCATCGGTTAGGTCGGTTTTTGTGGGCCGGCACAAGACCGGCCCCTGCAACGTATACCTGCTGATACTGCTCGGCTGTCTTGGCTATGTCAAACTGCCGCGCGCGCTGCCAGCACTTGTCGGCCACGGCATGGTAATAATCCGCATCGTCGTGGAGACGCTTGAGCTCATTTGCCACGGCCTTGGCGTCGCTCTCGGGAAAGAGCACGCCCCAGCCTTTCGTCACCTCGCGCAAGCCGTTGACATCCGATGCCATGAAAGGCTTGCCGGCGCTCATGCCCTCGATGTTGGACAGCGAGAGACCCTCCCAATGGCTCGCCATGCACACCACGTCAGAGCTCTTCAGCACGCGTGGCACGTCGGTGCGCAAGCCCCAGAAGCGCACGCGCCCTTCCACGCCGAGACTTGTGGCAAGGCCACGCACTGTGTCCATGCGCACGCCATCGCCCACGAGCCAGAGCTTATAATTGTTTGGCAGCATGGCCATGGCGCGCACCAGCGTGTCTTGATCCTTTGCCTCACGGAAGCCTGCCACCATGGTCACCACGAAGTCATCTTTTTGTCGCCCAGTGACTTCAGCGGGCAGTGGCTCGGCGGCATGAAAGGCGGCAACGTCCACACCGTTGTCTATCGTGGATATGCGGTGGTAGCGCTCCGAACGCTCGTCCATCCACGCGCCCCCCATATACTCGCGCAACTTGTCCTCAGCCAACTTGGAGATACATATCACGTGGTCATAGCGCCCGTACATCCAGCTCTCGACGGGGGCATACCACTTCCAACCGCGTTTGCGGTTGGAAGTGTTATGCTCTGTCGAGCAAAGCTCGACAGAGCATAACACTGAGGCTATCGCGACGAAGAGCTGTGGGGAGGAGTTGTGTGTATGCACAATGTCGTAGCGTCGCATGATGGGCACGAGCTTGGCAATGAACAAGGGGTTGTAATAGCCCTTGCCGAGTTTCCAAATCCTCACGCCAGAGTTTTCGCGGCGCAGCCGCTCCATGAGGGGAGTCTCCCTGCCGTCGAAAACGCACACGTCCACCTCATCGCCCATGGCGCGCAACCGCGACACGAGGTTCACGACCAACGTCTCTGCGCCACCAAGCTGGAGCGATGTTATGACTTGCAGTATTTTCATGGTTCAGCAATAAAAATGTATAGATTACACTTCAAATCAGAAGCCACCATTGAAATAGGCACGCGTCTGCACATAACTGGGCTCGTAATATGCGCTCGAATTATAATTATCGATAGTATCGCACAATGGAGAGTCGTAAACTTGCATCATGGCCTTGGGCAAATCCTCTTCCTGCCTTACCGACTCGATAAGCCGTGCATATACCTTGCCCATCTGTGTGGGAGAAGGCACCTTATCGGTAAACCGAGGGTCCACGCGCGTCACATCCACATTGCCAGGCTCAAGGTGATAAAGCGATACCCAATTGTCTACCACTTGCTTGGGATTAAGACAATGGTTAACGGCGGCCGTCGACAACTCATGCCACAACCCATCATGCCCCATCGCATGCACGACATAACGGTTACGGCGATGCATGGCACGAGCGACACGCTCTATCATATAGCAAACAAAATACAAGTCATTGAACGTGATCTCCTCATCGTGGAAGTATTTGTTTTTCATAACTTATAATACGATTTAAAACATATTTTCCGCCATTATTGTTTATCGTCTATATTACGCCACAAAGATACGATATTTTGTGGAACCGCCAAACGGTTGCGTCGTCAACGTACATCGCGCCTATGCATCAGCCAGCCAAATGGTCTCAGGCAATGACAGATGGCCGCGACGTGCGGCACCACCGACGTGGCGGTGCGGCAATACCAAAAGCGCCAAAAGTTGATGGCAGCCTTGACGCGCGCCATCAACGGCACGGGGCACTCGGTGAGCTCGGCATAAGTAAGCATGGAGGCGCTCGGACTCTTCATCCTCGCACGCGTGATGCCAGCCGTGATGCCGTCGGGCTGATATTCGGCAATGTATATGGGTTTGTTGAAATATCTCAACTTATAGCGGTGGGCAATGCGAAACCATGTGAGCTGCTCGGGACAGAACCGCTCGCCCTCAAACTCAGGAAAGGGGAACTGGCGTAGCACCTCGGTACGAAAGACCTCCTTCATGTCGCCCGTGACGTGGTAGCGATAGCGTATGTCCATGGCGTTGGCATCAATTATCTCGCGCGGCAGTCCAGAGCCTATCACCTCATGACTGTCCATGGCAATGTCGAGACCCGCCACGCCGCCAAAGCTCTTGTCGCCACTGATGGGTCGCCACTCTTCAACCACATTCTCAAGGGCCTCTGGCGGAAGCATGTCATCGCTGTCCACTATAAAAAATAGCTCGCCACAGGCGTGCGCTACCCCCATGTTTATCGCCATGTGCTTGCCCCCGTTGTCCTTATAGAGGCTGGTCATGGGAAAAGCGTTGCCGCAACGCTCCTTGAGCGATGCCAGCACCTCACTCGTGTTGTCGGTGGAGCCATCGTCCACGACAATCCACTCAAAGTCTTTATATGTCTGACGCAGCAAGCTATCAAAGACCCTCGGTAGCAACGACGCTCGGTTGTATGCAGGTGTAAGTATGGTTATATAAGGATGATTCTCTGCCATGATAATTACTGTTACATTCTTTATTATCAGATTTTTACAAACAGAATCGACTTTACGTTAGTAAACCAATGTCATTACAGTGTTAAGCCATCGCTTCTTCCGTGAAAAGGCAACGGATTTCAAGCACGCTCTTCTTGATGGCGCAAGAAATCATCAAGACCCACAATTTCAATTCCAGGAAACTCCTTCCATTTTAAGGCATCATAGTGGTGGTCTTCTGTCACTATATAGCGAGCGCATGCAAATCTTGATGGCGCAAGGAATCCAACTTAGCCTGATTCAACTCTCCTGAATCCCAAAGGTCATCAAGGCATTCGTCCGCTTTCTTCCTGAAATGCTCAGCCAAAACGGTCTTCACTTCTGAAAGCGTATCCTCTGAACCATCATACGCAAACATCTTCAACAAATGCAACTGAACTGGATTAAAAACTGATGCCTCCATACACAAGAATATTAAATGAGTATACTTTCAATTGCAAATCTACGAATATTCTACGTAAACGACAAATAGGAAAGCCAAAATAACATGTCTTTAATGAAAAATTAAACGCCATGCCCACAGCCGCACCCTGTCGATGAGCAAGCAAGCAAGGAATACGGCCACGAGAAACACGCTAATACCCACAACAACAAGCAAACCCGACGTGGACTGGTAAATCCATCGCACCGCCATGGCGAAATAGTGGAACACCCAAGGGTCGAAATGGATGATATATACGGCAAAACACGCCGTGGCAAGGCTGTTTAGCACACGGCTATGGAAGCGCATGCGAGCGAATGACGAGAGAAGTCCCAACGACGAGATGATGACCAGTGGGTTGTCGTAGCGCATCATACGTGCTCCATTGCCAAAACGTGCCATCGCCACGATGCTGACCGAGGTAATCACGAAGAGACAAGCGAAATAGACCACGGTGCCGTGGGAAGTTATCACCTCTATGGGATAGAGTCTGAAATAGCGTGCCGTGAGGTAAAGACCGCAGAAGAACGTGACGCTATAACCGCTGAAATAATCCAAGGCTCCTGACACCCAACAGTAGTAGCACTGAAAGGCATAAAACGCCACCAACACCATTTGGAACTCTCGCTTGGTGGCCTTCTCCACGAAGGCGTTGAGCACAGGCGACAAGACATAGAGCCCAATGTACGCCATCACGAACCAATATTCATCGGTAAGCGTGAGACTCACCTTGATGTCATGAACGTTGAGCGTGGCGTTGCCTGTCAGGAGGAATACGACATAGATACCCCACAGCAGGAAAAAGACCTCAAAGAGTAGCTTCGCCAACCCCTTCGGCTTGGCATGAATGCCAAACCAACCGGAAATCATCACGAAGATGTTGACTCCACCCACGCCCACACAGCCAAAGAGCATCCTCACCACCGACGATGCCGGGGTCGACACGAAGTCTGACGGCGATGGCAATCCCAACACTCTCGCGTTGGCATGGCAAACGAGAACCATGAAGATGGCTATGATGCGCAAGAGCTCAACGCCGCTCTGTCTCTCGCTCTTGGCCATGGTCTTGCACTTGGTCTTGTTCGTATCGTTCTTTCCCACTTACGTTGCTTATGTTAAGGTCCACATTGAATCTCAATGGCGCACGATAGAGTTTGTTCACGTCGTACATGTGGTCATATTCCCAGTTTTCCCATGAGAAATCGTTGGCGCGCACACCGTTGCTGAGGAAGGTCTTGTATGGATAGAGGTTGGTGAGCGGTGGAGTCTGCCAAGCCATGTAAACACGCACATATAGCAGTAGGCTCACCACTATCATCATTGGAGCGAGAAGAGGCTTGCGCTCGCTTTGGGTGCAGAGGTAGGTCATGGTGGAGATGATGCCTATCATGTAGTACCAACTCAGGCGGCCGCCGTTGTCGGAACGGATGAAGAACAGGAGCATGCCGCAAAATATCAGTGCCATGTTGAGCATGAGCACGTTGACGCGGCGGTTGGGTATGAGGGTGTAGTTTCTTATGATGACATAGAGGAAGAATACGGCCTCAAGGAGATACTCCACGCGGAAGCCACCAGAGGCGTTATATTGTGCGTTTTTCTCCACCATGCTGTTGGCATCACCATAGGCGGTGAACAGGGCATTTGGCAAGGGCGAAATGCCAAGCACGAGAAGGGCGAACATGACACCGAAAATGGTCTTGGTGGAATATTTCCTTATCGGTATGAAATAGAGCGGCAAGAAGAGCAACGCCGACTTGTGTATCTTGAATGCTATGAACCACACTATGAGGAACTTCCACAACTGCCGTTTGAGGATATAGCGAATGCTCAACCATGCTACCGTGGCTCCCAACACCTGACGAAGGTAGGTGAACGAGAAATAGAACCAAAGGCCAAGGAAGATGATGATGGCATAGGGATAGTTGTCGCAATAGCGCCGCAACGACTTATAGAGCAGGGTATAAGTCAGGAGCGTGATGATGAGAATGAAGATGTAGCGATTGGCGGTGAACCACGACAACACTATGTTCAAGAGAATGTATCCTTGCTCGCTGGGGAAGAATATGGCAAACGCCTTGCCATAATCGCCTCCCATGGTCGTGGTGTCGGCAATGGAATCGAACACCTCGCCGTAGATATATCGGTCGTAGCCGCCAAACATGTCGCTCATGCCCACGAAGAGGGCGAGAAACGCCACGTATATCATCAAGAACGCCTTGCTCTTTTCGTTGCCCGACAACTTATATGCCAAGGCTGGAATCAAGAACAGCAATAGATAAAGCCACATAAAAATGTTTTATATTTATTATAGTTTCAATTATATTTTGGAATGGCACACCGCGTAGCCGCTTGCGGCGTAGCAATCTTTCAAATCTTTTTGATCCGTGTGAAGAATCAGCCGAACATCTTTCGCGCGCATTCGGCGGTATCGTGAATCTTGAGCACCGCGTCGCGCCCCTTTACCGCCAGGGCCTCATATCTTGCCACGTTTTCGGGAATATCACGAAGGACGGCTATAGCCTCATCAGGATGCTCGAAGAGCACGCAACTCTCGCCCGCGGTCACGGCAATGTTCTCAAGCGCCAGCGGCGTGCCCATCTCCAACAGCCCATTGGATATGGCATCGAGCACCTTGCCCTTGGTGCCCGTGCCCACGTCGATGGCGTTCACCTGTATGTCGTGCTTCTGCAGCTCCTCTATATAGTCGGGCGCGAAGGCTACGTGTTGGCATGCCCAGCCGGCGGCGGTGAGTCGCGCAGCCCAAGCCTCCCAGCCTTTTCCGAGAAACGTGACGGCGTAGTGTTCCCTCAGGTCATCGGCGGCAAGCATGGCATTGAGCAACCTGTCGCTGCCGTGCCGGCAATAGAAATCGTAGCGCCCGGCGAAGAGCAGGCGAACCCTTGGCTGGTGGAAGCGGACGGCCTTGTCGCGATGGGCGTAGAGCGGATGTGGCAGGAACACTGCTTTGGCCTCGGGGCACACCTCCCTAAAGAATGCCGCGTCTTGTCTGCCCACGAAATGAAAAGTTGCGGCATCGTGGCGCATGTCGCGCTCCATGCCGCGATATTGCCAAAAGGCCAAGGCGTAGCGCATGACTTGCGTCAGCGAGAGCGTGGCGAAGTCCTTGCCCAACAAGCGGTGGTAATAGAGCGACTCGCAGTCGGGCATGGTCACGACGCAAGGTATGTCGGGGAAGAGCCGCGCGAAGTGGGCCGCCTCCTCACCATAGATCCACACCATGTCGGGCGCGTAGTCGAGGATGGAGGCAAGCTCCTTGTCGCCAAGCCGGAGATAGCGAAGATATGGATAGCGCAACACCGCGCGCAACACGGCAAGGTGGAGCTTGAACATCCATGTCATCCACCGTGGCTGTCGCATCGTGTGCACTCTCACGCCGAGGGCGCGCTCCGTCTCCTTCACCTCCTCAGCCGGAATGTGGTTGCTATTATAGCTCCACACCTCAAACCTCGCCTTGTTGCCAGCACCCTTGATGATATGGTATGGCAACGCCGATGCCGCCCCCCGGTTATTGAACGTGGGGGTGGGGATTGATATCAACGCTATCTTCTTCATGTGAAATGGTTAGTCATGAATGATGCTC
>DAINOS010000089.1:9626-9760 GCA_036743855.1 Prevotella sp.
CCAAAGTAGACCAATAGATTTCTATTTCCATCCAAGCTCAGCCTTTACGTCATCTAATACCTGAGAATGCGGAATAGTCCGCCCATCCACAGTTTCTTGATAAGCAAAATCGGCTGCCGCTTGCATTGCACTAT
>DAINOS010000090.1:0-9710 GCA_036743855.1 Prevotella sp.
TCAGGTGTCGTCCTTGCGAGAGGTCGCGAGGGTCGTAGAAGTCGAGCTTGGCAAACGCCGACTTGCGTTTCAGCTTGCCGTCATCAATGAGCATGGTGTGAACGCTCATGCCCAATATCTCGTCGGCGTTTGTCATGGTCGTGGTCGATTCTTTCTCCGTTATGGTCAAGCCGATGGGCACGATGTCGCTGAGGCCCATGGTCGTGGCGAGCACGTGGCTCAAGCTGTAAGGCTGGCTTGCGGTCTCGTGCCAGTCGGGTCCTTCCTGTTGGTGGGTCATCTCCTGCTCGCGCAAGAGCTCAAACTCGCTGTCCATGTCGGCGGCCTTCTTCTCTTGGTCGCTTTTCTTGTTCCTCCCCAATTCCTCAAACTTCTTTATGAAGGTGTTTTGCCAACGGAAGGCGTCACCCATGGCGAGTTGAAGCGACTGCTCCATGCCGTCTTGCACGGTGAGGACTTCGCTTATGAAGTGCACGTCGACACAGCTGTCCTTGCTGTCCACGGTGTAGACTATGCGGCAGTTCTCGGCGTTGAGGTTGCAAAGGTTGCACACGGCGCGCACGTTCTCGATGCTGTCCATGTCTGCCTTGTAGAAGTAGAGATAGTTCAGCGTGGCATATCTGTGACCTTTCTCAATCTCTATGCTGAAATGCCCACCTTGGTAGGCGAAGCGCGAGGTGAGCGTGTCCTTGTCCTTGGTCCACTCGGCGTTGACGTTGAGTCGCTTCAAGGCCCGTTTCATTATGGCCTTGACATCGTCTTGGCGTGGTGCTCTCATGGTCATCCTCAAGTCTCTCAGCCTTAACACCGCAAGGGCTATCAAGGCAATGGCTATCAAAAAGAAAGAAATGGTGGTTATGATGTCGATTATTTGCATGGCCTTCTCCTTTGTGATATGCAAAGGTAGCAAATATAGTTAACAACTCGTATGGTTTTCTACAATATTAATTAGCGCACCGATGCAAAACGTTGTAAAACAGATAGTTAGGCTTTACACTGAAAACGCGTCGGCTTTACGCTTGAATGCCGACGCGATTCAAGCGTAGAGCCGGCGCGATTCAAGCGTGAAGCCGACGCGATTCAAGCGTAACCCCGATGCCTAAAAAATGGCATTAAATGAAAATGTTGTTGCCGAGCTTCTTGGCAAGCAGGTTGCGTATCTGCTGCATGTCCTTGAACTCTTCCATCAGCTTCTTCAGCTTGTCCTTGTCTCCGCCCACTTTCATCATCTGCGCTTGCAACTCCTTCAAGTGTTTTTCCACGTAGCCCATGCGGAAATCGAGAAGGAGGTGCTCCGTTTGTTCTCTGAGCGTGTCCATCTCGTTGGCCTCTTTCTGCTTCTTCGCTTCATCGTTTATCGGCCCGTCGTCTTTTGGCTGGGTCACATGGTACGCGTCGGCTGAAAGCTCCGTCGCCACGCGGCAGATGTCTATGTCGTCGTGATGGAGGAAGTAAGGCTCAGCCTTCCATTGAGGGTCCGCGCTTTTCTCCGCCGCCTCGTGCAATATGCGGTTGTAGAGCTCGTTGCTGAAGTTGAGGTGGTCTTGCGTCAGGCTGTATTCCACCACTTGCGCTATCGTGAGGTTGTGGCACACGCCGTTGTCGTCCTCCACATTATTATATATCACGCACTCTCCATGCTTCACGATGAGCCTTATGATGAGCGATGAAGCCCCGTTCTTGTCGTCGACGAAGTGCTCTTCAGCGTTGTGCACCGTGGCCTTTGGCGCTGGTGTGGCATACGGGTTCTTGCTCCTGATGTACGCGTTCATCCTGCTGATGAGCGTTGCCTCGGCAATGCCTATGCGTTGCGAGCAGTCGTGGATGTAGGTGTCGCGCAAGATGGGGTCTTGTATCACGGATATGCTCTCCACGATGGAGTTGATGCCGTCGGCGCGCTTCTTCGGGTCGGTCTCGCCCTTGAGCAGCAGCGATGTCTTAAACTGTATGAAGTCTTCTTGGTTGTCTTCGATATACTTGCGGAAGTCCTCCGCCGTGTGGTTTCTCGCGAACTCGTCTGGGTCTTGGCCGCCAGGCAGGAGCAGCACTCTCAGGCTCATGCCCTCAGAGAGTAGCATGTCGGTGCCTCGCAGGGCGGCGTGGATGCCTGCCGCGTCGCCGTCGTAGATGAGCGTGATGTTGGCGGTAAAGCGGTGGAGCATGTGTATCTGGTGCAGGCTCAATGCGGTGCCGGAGTTGGCCACCACGTTCTCTATTCCGCACTGGTGCATGGATATGACGTCGGCTTGGCCCTCGACCATGAACACGCGGTCTTCCTTGGCTATGGCACGCTTGGCTTGCCAGATGCCGTAGAGCTCGTGATCCTTGTGGAAGACCTCTGAGTCGGGCGAGTTGACGTATTTCTGGTTCACGCCTTTAGTGCGCTTGTCGAGCACACGGGCGGTGAAGCCCACGACCTTGCCGCTCACGCCTGTCCACGGGAATACCACGCGGCCGGCGTAGCGGTCTATAAGCTCGTTGCGCTCCGTCTTGTAGCACAGTCCGGTGGACAGCAGAAACTCCTCCTTGTAGCCTTTCTGCTTGGCGGCAGCGGCAAGCAAGAAGCGGTCGGGCAGGTCGTAGCCGAGGTTGAACTTCTTGATGATGTCATCGCGGAAGCCGCGCGAGCGGAAATATTGCATGCCAATGGCCTTGCCGTCGGGGTGGTTGTGTAGAATGTCCTCAAAATATGCCTCTGCCCACTCGTTGACGATGAACATTGACTCGCGTTTCGACTGCTCCTCCTTCTCCTCGTTGGTCAACTCGCGCTCCCGTATCTCGATGTGATACTTCTTTGCGAGCCACCTGAGAGCCTCGGGGTAAGTGAGCTGCTCATGCTCCATGATGAATGTGACGGCATTGCCGCCCTTGCCGCAACCGAAGCAATGGCAGGTGCCACGGGCAGGGGAGACATAGAACGACGGGGTCTTCTCGTTGTGGAAGGGACACAGGCCCTTGTAGTTAGCCCCCGACTTCTTCAGCGTGACAAACTCGGATACGACATCCACGATGTTTGCCGCGTCCTTGATTTTCTCAACTGTCTGCCTGTCTATCATTGCCTAACTTATGCCTTAGCCTAACTTATGCCTTATACCTTACTTTATGACCCTTGCGTAGTCTTTCTTGCGAGGCTTGGCCGCGTGAGGCTCGCCGTCGGGATAGCCCAAGGCCAATGAGCCCACGCCCATGAGACCCTCGGGCAGTCCCCAAGCCTTCATGAGTTCTTTCACCTCGGCGTGCTCGACCATCTTGTCGACACGGTTTATCCAGCAAGAGCCCAGACCGATGGAGTGGGCGGCTATCATCATGGTGCCGAGGATGAGGCTGCCATCCTTCACGTTGTTGGGATTGTCGGCTGGCGCGAAGACATACACCTGTGTTGGCGCGCCATAGAATGGGTCTGATTTCGTGCCCATTATCTCCGCGTTTATCTTCGACAGAATGGCCTTTTGCCGCTCGTCTTGCACGGCAACGATAAACGGATCTTGAGTTCCCATGCCCGTGGGAGCCCACGTGCCAGCCTCGAGCACGGTGTTGAGCTCCTCATCGGTGATTTGTCCTTGCTGGAAGCGGCGAATGCTGCGACGCTCCTTGATAGCTTTCAAAACTTCATTTTCCATTGTCTTATCGTGTTTTATTTAATGTCCTTCACGTAAATGCGATGCCGCCTTATCTCCTCCGACTCAAGGTATTGCCATTGGGAGAGCACGCCCTTGTTGGTCTCCATCTGCGGTCCTGTCACCGCGTATTCGAAGCCATAGTGCCTGTACCATGGTATGAGGTCGTTGAAGATTATGGCGTTGGCGCCTTTCATGCGGTATTCTGGCAGCACGCCTATGAGCAGCAAGTCCACTATTGGGGTCTTGTGCCATTTCAGCACTTTCAGTAGTTGCCACCAGCCGAAGGGCAGGAGCTTGCCGTTGTGTGTGCGGCGCAACGCCTCGGAGAATGATGGGAACGACACCCCGAAGCCGACCATCTTGTCGTCTTTGTCGGTGTCCACCACACACGTCACGAGGTTGAGGTCGGCAAGCCTTATGTAGTTGTTTACGATAGTGTCAATCTGCTTGGTCGAGAGCTGCGAGTATCCGTAGAGGTTGCCGTAAGTGATGTTGAGAATGTTGAACAGCTCGCGCGCCCTGCCGCCCCTGGTCATGTCGCGATGGTTGAACTTCCTTTCTTCGAGGTGATAACGCGCCTTGATGAGTTTCGCGGTACGGGCGAACTTCTCAGGTGTCACCTCAGGCACCTTGACGCGATACTCCACATAGTCGTTGTCCTTCTTGAAGCCGAGGCAGTCCATGTGTTTAGGGTAATAAGGGTAGTTGTAGTTGACGTACATGCTTGACAGTTGGTCGAACCCATCAACCAACATTCCCTCGCGATCCATGTCCTCGAAGCCGAAAGGCCCGGCTATCTCGGTCATGCCCTTTCCCTTGCCCCATTTCTCCACGGCATAGAGGAGGGCTTGGGTGACTTTGAGGTCATCGATGAAGTCGAACCATCCGAAGCGCACCATCTTGCGTTTCCAATAATCGTTGGCGCGGTGGTTTATTATGGCTGCGACCCTGCCCACGACCTTTCCATCCTTGTAGGCAAGGAAGCATTGAGCCTCGCAAAACTCGAAGGCGGGGTTGGAACCAGGCTTCAGCGTGAGCTTCTCGGCCAGGTAAAGATATGGCACGGCATACGGGCTGTCGCGATAAAGGTCGTAGAAAAAGTCGACAAATGCCTTGCGCTGTTTGCCAGTTGACACTTCGATGACCTGTATGTCTGGAGAAGAGTTCATTGCAGCCTATTTGATAAAACCTTGGTTCTTGAGAGCTTTCATCATGCCTTCCGACATTGCCTCGTTGTCCTTGCGAGTGTATCTCAGGTCGGTGAAGACTTGTGCCAATGTCTCCTTGTGGTTTATCTCCACGAAATGCTTGTTCTCTGCCAGCGACTCCTTATGGGCGTAAAACTTGTCTATCCTTTCCGGCGTGTAGTCGTTGTATGTCTCCTCGTGGATTATCGCTTCCACGGGCAAGCGGTCGCTTTGGGCAGGATTCTCGTCGGGCCACCCGAGCGTTATCGTAGCCACGGGGAAGGTGAGCTTCGGCAGTTTGAGCGTGTCGATGATGAGTTGTGGAAGATACACCGTGGTGCCAAGGAAACAAGTGCCCAAGCCTTGTTCCTCGGCGAGGTTGCAGAAGGTCTGGCAGTAGAGCAGCGTGTCCGTGGCGGCGTTGATGAAACTGAGGAAGTTGTCGTAGCCAGGCTCCGCCTTGCGGTTCTCCGCCCAAAGCGTGGTGCGGCGGAAGTCGGCACAGAAAGTGAGCACCACTGGCGCGCCTGTCACCATGGGCTGGTTGAAGTGGGCTGGGGCGAGCTTTTCTTTCATCTCCTTGCTCCGCGTCACGACGACGCTGTATAGCTGGAGGTTGCCCATGGTCGGCGTGCGCTCAGCGTCTTTCAGCAAGCTTGTCAATAGTTGGGAAGACACCTCACGGCTTGAATATTTCCTTATACTCTTTCTATGATTCAAACTATCCATAATTCCTCTTTTACTGTTCTCTTTTGAACGTATTTTTGCAAAGTTATGGAAAATTATCTGAAAAAAACGGTTCTTTTAGCGAGTTTTATATTGTATGTGGAAAATAAAAGTTATTTTTGCACATTGATAACTCGTGCGAACGAGAACAGAATAAAAACAAGCTTGTATTATTTTCATGGATTTACAACAATCGGATAAGGAAAACAAGACCCAGTCGACTGCTTCGTCAGAAGGTTCCATCTGGGCCAATGGCGATTATGCGCGTCCCCAAGTGATAGAGGATCGTCCGGATGAGCTCGACTGCGACGTGGTGCGCTTTCAAAACAATAAAGACAAATGGGTGGCTTTCGTGGGCTTGCTCGACGGTCGGCCTTACGAGATTTTCACTGGCCTGCAAGACGACGAGGAGGGCATAGTGCTGCCCAAGACCGTGGTGAAGGGAAAGATAATAAGGCAGACCAACCCAGATGGCACACATCGCTATGACTTCCAGTTTGAGAACCGGCGCGGTTACAAGACCACCGTTGAGGGCTTGTCGGGCAAGTTCAACCCCGAATACTGGAACTATGCCAAGCTCATCTCCGGCGTGTTGCGCTATGGTATGCCCATCGACCATGTGGTGAAGCTCGTGAGCTCTTTGTCGCTCAACGATGACAACATCAACACGTGGAAGAATGGCGTTGTCAGGGCGTTGAAGAAATACGTGACAGAATAAAAGAAAGGATATGTTTCACAAGTCATTTCTCACGCTCTGCTTAATATTCCTTGGCTCGTTGGCACTCAACGCCGCCCCAAGACAGTTCACTGTCGTGATTGACGCGGGTCATGGGGGCAACGACTGTGGCGCAAAGGGATTGATTTCCTACGAGAAGAACCTCACTCTGCGCTACGCCCTCGCCGTGGGCAACGCCATAGAAAAGAATTTCAACGACGTGCGCGTAATCTATACGCGGCGTACCGATGTTTTCATACCGCTGCACGAGCGTGCCGACATAGCCAATCGCAACAAGGCAGACCTCTTCGTGTCCGTCCACATCAACGCCCTTGCCGGTGGAAAGATTAGCCACGGATTCCAAAGTTATACATTGGGCACGGGCGAACGCACTGGTTCAAGGGGACTTCAAGAGAACCTTGAGGTGGCCAAGCGGGAAAACTCGGTGATATTCTTGGAGAAAGACTATAAGACCCGTTACAAGGGATTGGAGAACTCCGCCGAGGGCGACATCATGTTTGAGCTTATAGCCGACAAGAACCGTGAGCGAAGCGTGGAGCTTTCGCGCCTCATGCAGACAGAGGTTTGCCGCGCCACGGGAAGGGAGAATGGCGGCGCGCATCAAAACAATCTCGCTGTGTTGCGTCTCACCTCGATGCCTGCCGTGCTGCTGGAGCTTGGCTTCATCACCACGCCCGACGAGGAGACCTACCTGAATACCGACTCCGCCCTCGACGCTTACACGAGGGGCATCGTCAACGCCTTCAGAATTTACAAGCAACGCTATGGCACCACGGGGACGGAAATACCGTTTAACGACAATGATGATGACTCCATGTCGTTTATTTCCGCTAATATAGCAGCAAGCGACAATGGTGGCAGGACAACGAGAGCGGTGAGGCGGACCACGGAGCGCACGCGTGAGAACACGCAGCCACGGAAACAACAGCCAGCGAGCGTGGAAACGAAAAAGCCAGAGCGTACGCGCCAGGCAGACAAGGACGCGCCTGTGTTCAAGATACAGATATTTGCCGGCAAGCAGAAGCTCAAGGAAGGCAGTGCTCTTTTCAAGGGGTTGAAAGGCTGCGACAGCTTCACCGATGGTGACAAGTTGAGGTATACCTATGGCGCCTCGACCAACTACAACGAGATAAAGAGGCTGCGCGGCACCATTCTCGACAAGTTCCCCGACTGTTTCATCATTGCCATGAAAAACGGCAAGGCGGTGGACGTGAACGAGGCCATCAGGGAGTTTCTTGAGAACAAGAAAAAGAAATAAAAACAATGACATAACACGATAAACATGAAGTTTTTTACAAAAGAAGTCAAGATTGCCACAGTGGCTATTGTGGGTATTGCGGTGCTCTTCTTCGGGCTCCATTTCCTCAAGGGCATGCCCATATTCTCCACCGATGACGTGTATTACGCCACCTTCAAGGACATCAATGGTCTCTCGGCATCAAACCCGATATACGCCGATGGCTATCAAGTGGGAACCGTCAAGTCGATTATCTACGACTACCAGAAGAGCGGCAACGTGCTCGTGGAGTTTCAGGTGGACAACAACCTGCGGTTGCCAAAAGGGTCTACCGCGGAGATAGAGAGCGACATGATGGGCAACATCAAGATGAACATCTTGCTTGCCAACAATCCCCGCGAGAGGGTTGAGCCGGGCGACACCATTCAAGGTGCCACCGATGCCGGACTGATGGGCTCGGTGCAGCAGCTCGTTCCTGCCATCGCCGCCATGCTGCCTAAGGTGGACAGCATCCTCGCGAGCGTGAACATGCTGCTTGCTGACCCGGCGATCAAGGCTTCACTGCACAACATACAGACAATGTCGGCAAACCTCGCGGTGACTTCTGCGGGACTTAACAATCTCGTGGCTCAAGCCAACGGCAAGGTGCCCGGACTGCTTGCCAAGGCAGACTACGCCATGGGCAAGGCTGGCTCAACGCTCAACAACACCGACAAGCTCACTGCAAACCTCGCCCAGCTCGACATCGCGCAGACCATGGCAAAGGTGGACCGCACTCTCGACAACGTGGAAAGTGTGACACGGCAGCTCAACTCTCCCAACGGGACGCTCGGCTTGCTCATGAACGACCCAGCCCTTTACCACAACCTCAATGGCACCATGCGCTCAGCCGACTCCTTGCTCATTGACCTCAAGGCGCACCCGAAGCGCTATGTGCACTTCTCCCTGTTCGGAAAGAAGGACAAGTAGGGTATACGTGATTTTTATATTACATTAACAAGCGCGCCTTGCCGCACCCTAATTTCATAATTCATAAGAGGTTATAATGAAACAAAGGTCGCGAATGACGAAACGGCGGGTTGCAGCGTATCGTTTTTTTGTGTAGCTTTGCATTTGCGTTTCGATAATGAGGCGTTTCGATGGCAGACAATCTACATCTCTGAGACAGCAAAATGACAGCAAAAATTGATTCCCGGTGGCAGAATGCCTTGAACCTCATTCGGCAGAATGTGACTGGGCAGATATATGACACATGGTTCAAGCCGATTGTCTTTGAGCACTTCGATGAGGCTCAAAGGATGATCCTTGTACAGGTGCCAAGTCCCTTTGTCTACGAATATCTTGAGGAGAACTTCGTGGATCTTCTTACCAAGGTGCTCCATGAGTGCTTCGGGCCAAAGATTCATTTATCCTATCGTGTTGTCGTGGATAAAGAGCGCAAGGACAAGGGCGGTACGGAGACCGTTTGGTCGGAACCGGCAAATGGCGTGAAGCCCAAGCCAGTGCAGAGGGCGAACCAAAGTCCCACGCCGCTCGACGCGGCGCAACCCCAGGCACTTGACCCTCAGCTGAACCCGCATCTCACGTTCGCTAATTACATCGAGGGCGACAGCAACAAGCTATCACGCTCGGTGGGATTGTCTATCGCTGAGCACCCCGGCACGATGCAGTTTAACCCAATGTTCGTTTACGGGCCGTCGGGATGCGGAAAGACGCATCTCATCAACGCCATTGGCATGCGCTCAAAGGAGCTCTATCCGCAGAAGCGAGTGCTTTACATCTCGGCAAGGCTGTTCCAGGTGCAATACAGCAACGCCGTGCTGCAAAACTCCGTCAACTCGTTCATAGCGTTCTACCAGACCATTGACATGCTTATCGTGGACGACATTCAGGAATGGATGGGAAAGACTGGCACGCTCAACACCTTCTTCCACATATTCAACAACCTCTTCCGCAATGGCAAGCGCATAATCCTCGCTTCCGACCGACCACCGGTGGACCTTAAGGATATGCCCGACCGTTTGCTTACCCGTTTCTCGTGTGGACTGATAGCCGAGCTTGAGAAGCCTAATCGCAAGCTGTGCGTTGACATACTGGAGAACAAGATCAAGCGCGATGGACTGAAGATTCCGCGCGATGTCATTGAGCTTATCGCCGAGACCGCGAGCGGCAGCGTGCGCGACCTGCAAGGTGTCATCAACTCG
>DAINOS010000091.1:0-9683 GCA_036743855.1 Prevotella sp.
GAATGACCGATGCGCAGATTGTTGAGGCCACAGGCTTGACCCTGCAACAAGTGGAACAGTGCCAAAAGTGACGGCATTATGCGACTGATGAGCTATAAGGACTGCGTGGAGTATATTCGCAGCGACTACTACCGCATTACAGGGCGTCGGGGGGATAGCTTGCTCAGGATGTGGTCAAAAGGCGTTCTTGATGGTGGTTTTCGCTTTCTTTTCTGGTTTAGGCTTGCCAAATGCAAGAACAGATTTCTGGGGGGGGTAGCGAGGCTAATGTATCGACGTGTGTCGGCAAGGCAACACATTGTCATTGAGCGGTGTACGAAGATAGGCTATGGCTTGAGAATAGTGCATGGCGGTCCTGTTGTTGTGAACTGCTCGGCTGTGCTTGGCGACAATATTGACCTATATCAGTATACTACGATAGGGAGTATGTTTCTGCATGCCGCCCATATCGGTGACAATGTTTACATTGGTCCAAGCGTGTGCATAGTGGAGGACGTGAACATTGGTGATGGTGCCACTATCGGGGCTGGTGCCGTGGTCGTGAAGGATGTTGCGGCTGGCGAGACGGTTGCTGGCAATCCTGCGAAAGTCATCTCTCACAAACAGCCGGGACGGTTGGTGAACAACAAGTGGATACGTAAAGATTAATAATTCAAAATAACATTAATAAATGGAAGAACCAAAGATTTCTGTGGTGGTGCCTGTGTACAAAGGCGAGAAGTATCTTGGCGAGTGCATTGACAGCATCTTGAAACAGACTTTCCGTGACTTCGAGCTCATACTTCTCGATGATGGCAGTCCCGACAACAGTGGCGTGATGTGTGATGATTATGCCAAAAAAGACAACCGCGTGAGGGTGATTCACAAGGCCAACGAGGGTATCAATCGCACGCGATGGCGTGGTGTGCAAGAGGCGCGTGCCGAATGGGTCACATTTTCCGACGATGATGACACGATGGAGCCAGACGCCCTCGAAAAACTATACGCGCTGCGTGAGGGCACTGATATCGTGGTTGGTTTCACAGTGCTGCCTTCGACTCGTCTCGCCTCCGACGCGACCATTGAGGATTGCCGTCGCGCTCAAATTTCGGGGGGGGTAATCCTCCGACTCCATGGGCTAAACTCTATCGGCGTAGCCTGCTGACCAATGATGTTTTCGACTTTCCTCGCGACATCGATGGCGAGGAGGACATGATAATGAATATCCGTTTGATATTCAAGACGCAACTTCCACCACATTTCCTTTACGAGTGCATCTACCATTTCCGCCGCAACACAGCGAGCGTTTCACACACCAAGAAAGGTTCGCTGGAGCATGAAGCGGCTTTCTATCGGGCACTCTACGATTCCATTCCATCAGACGAACAGCCCCATTATCTTCCGCAGATTGTTGGGTTGAAACTCAATGGTCTCATTCCGTTGGCTTATTCGCAGACCGATGCCGTGGCAGACAAGTCGCATCCTTTTATCAAGTCCCTTGAGGCGGACGTGCGCAAGTGTGGCTACCGTCTGAGCCTGGCGGAGCGCATAGCGTTGCGCAGTAGTTGCAAGCCATTGTTGAGACTTACCGGTTTTGCCGAACTGCTTCGCCGCTTCATTGGTTATAGGATTAGAATGGTTGCCAGCAAATTATGAGTAAGATGAAAAGGCATAATACATATTGGTGGCAACTTTGCGCGATAGTGTTTTTCTCATTTGCCATCCTTACCTTTTTCTCCCCATCCACCTCGTGGCTATTCGGAAACGCGCAGACCTTTGACAGCAACATGTTTCAGGTCATAGGCAAATATTGGGCTTCGGGCGGGGCTCTACCATACCGTGACCTGTGGGACTTGAAGGGCCCGATAATATTTTTCGTCAATGCTTTGGGCTATGGAATTGCCGGATGCAAGGTGGGGGTGTTTGTTATCCAGCTCGTCGCGCTTTCTTTATCCTCGATGGTAGCCCTGCGAATGCTGCGTTGGGGGGGGTAAAAAATGGTGTCGCCACACTTTTAAGCCTTCTCATCCCTATCGCGTTCATCACCAAGGAGAGCGATGGCAATACGGTGAGCGAATACGGCTTGCCACTTCAAATGTTGTCGGCATGGCTTGTGTGCAAGTACCTTGACGTTGCTGGCAAGCCGAGGCGGTTGCCACGTTCTTATTCATTCGTTTGGGGACTTTTGGCTGGGTGGTGCCTCATGTCTCGACTTACTGATTTCGTGGTCGTGGGCCCATTGTTGCTGGTAGTGTTTATAATTCTCGTTGTCAAGCGCCAGTGGCGAAGCATAGCAGAAGGCATTGCGCTTTTCTCACTGGGTGCGGCAGTGGTGGTCGTGCCATTCGCCATATACTTTGGCTTGAACGGGCTTGAGCATGAGTTATGGTATGGTACGCTTTTTTATAGTCTTGAGTACGCTTCCAATTCTTACGCTTTCCGTTTAGGCTCACTTTATGTTTTGGCATCCTTCGTCAAGGACTATCTGCCAATGTTCATAATGCTGCCAGTCTCCGTATGGCTCATTTTCGTAAAAAATTATCGTGTTGAGGGCTTTGCCTGGTTGTTGTCATCGGTGGTGTCGTTGGCATGGTTCTTCTTCAGTCGTCGTTCGCCAATGTATGCCATGGTGGTGCTACCATATATACCAGTATCACTGTTGTGCATCGCAAAGATGAAAAGAGAACCCGACATGAGGATGTCAAGACTCTCACGCCGTGTGGTCATGGCAATGGCGATTATTATAGTCTTGGCATCCTCCAAGGATGTCTTTGACCAACGGCGAAACCTCATTGGCAAGGCCCCTGAATATCCAGATACAGCCATCGCGAGGTTAAAGTCAGTCATCCCCGTTGGCGACCGCGACAAGTTCGTGGCTTACAATGCATGGAGTGCCGATGTGTATGCTTATTCTGGCATGAAACCTTGCTATCCTTATTTTGTCTTGCAAGATTTTGAGGCGAGCCTTGGCCACTCGCTCACTCCTCGGATTTATAATTCATTTGCTTCCTTGCGTGCTAAATGGATATTGGATTATGGTGGAAACAATGAGGTCATCCGTCCCATACTCGACAGACATTACCACCCTTTCTGCACTATAGACGGCGTGAGGCTATGGAAACGAAACGCTGAGAAATAATCATGGCATTGACAATGTAAACAAAAATAATCAGCGCGAAAATGATTGATGCATTTTGCGCCTTCTTTGAATAAAATGCCGTATCTTTGCAAAGAGACATGAAAGCATAAACAAAAGCCAAGCTTATGATATACGTAGCTAACCCTATTTACGACTCGGTGTTCAAGTATCTCATGGAGGATGAGCGCGTGGCAAAGACGGTATTGTCCGCCCTCCTGAAGATGGATGTGGTGAGCGTGGAGCTCAGGCCACATGAGTATGCCAATGAGAGCAACGACAAGATATCGATGTTTCGTATAGACTTCGGTGCCCGTGTACGTACTGGTGCCAACGAGACGAAACTCATACTCATAGAGTTGCAAAAGACTTGGGTGGAAACGGAGACCCTTCGATTCCGTCAGTATCTTGGGGCACAGTACAGCGACAAGAACAACATACACAAGGACAAGGATACCAAGAAGGAATACGCCTACCCCATGGTGACCATCTACATCATGGGGCACAGGGTTGGCGACATAGACGTGCCTGTGCTCTACGTCAATCACAAGGCCTACGACTATGATGGCAAGGAGGTTACCGCTGGCATGCCAGATCCTTTCGTGGAGAGCCTTATACACGACAGCATCATCGTGCAGGTGCCATTGCTTCATGGCAAGATCAACAATCGTCTTGATGAGGTGCTCAGTGTGCTCGACCAGACCAAGCGCGACAAGGACGATCCGCACCTGTTGTGTCTTGATGAGCATCGCTATTCCGACAGCGATGAAATGCAGTACATAGTTCATCGTCTCACAGCCGCTGCGGCAAATCCCATGATGCGACAGAATATGAATGTTGAGGACGAGTATTATTCTGCCATCGAGGACCGTGACACTGCCATAATGAATCGTGACAAGCGCATTAAGGAGCAGGACGGTAAGATTAAGGAGCAGAATGCCCGTATAGCTCGTCAGGCTTCTGACATGAGAGCCATGCTCCAAGGATTGCTCGACAGTGGCATTCCAATAGAGCAGATTGCCAGTATGACGAACAAAAGCATCGACGAGTTGCGCAGATATATATGAAAACTACACTGATTCTTATCGGAAAGACCGACGGCAAACTCTACAAGGCCGCTATTGACGACTACGCCGACCGCGTGAATCACTACATGCCATTCGCCATCAAGGTTATTCCCGACATTAAAAACTCTCGTGCCCTATCCGAAAACCAACAGAAGGAGCGCGAGGGGGCGCTCATACTTGGCAACGTGTCTCCGCAAGATTGCCTCGTGCTTCTCGACGAGCGAGGCGAGGAGCGACGTAGCGTTGATTTCGCCAAGTGGCTTGGCAAGCGGCAGGCATCAGGTCGCAACCTCGTGATTGCCATTGGCGGGCCATACGGATTCTCCGAGGATGTGTACAAGCGTGCCAACGACATGGTGTCGCTGTCGCGCATGACCTTTTCCCACCAGATGGTGAGGCTCATTTTCGCTGAGCAACTTTATCGTGCTTGCACCATACTCAAAGGAGAGAAATATCACCACGAGTGACAGCTTCTTGGAAATCATGCAATAGTTTTTTTAGAAACCGAGATACATAGACAACGAGTTCGCATACATAAACGGAAAGACCACGAAAGCTTTGATAGTTGAGCTTTCGGGGTCTTTCCGTTTTATGTTTTTCTTACCCTGCCTTTATCTCTTCAGGAGGTTCATCTTCATTGTCGGCTTCATCACGTCGTGCACTTTCTCGGTGTATGAGCCGAGCTTCACCGAGGCCGAGCCCTTGATGTCACGGCTCGACGCGCCCACCTTGAAGGTGTAGGTGCCAGCATCGCCAACCCATGCGCTCTTCTTCGTCACGAAGGAGGCGAGGTCGCGACGGTCTATGTCCATGGTGAGCGTCTCGCTCTCTCCAGGCTGCAACGTGCGAGTCTTGGCGAAAGCCTTGAGCTCCTGCGCCGGCTTGTCAACGCTTCCCTTGGGGGCGGTGACATAGACCTCAGCCACTTCCTTTCCGGCGCGCTTGCCGTTGTTGGTCACGGTGACGCTCACCGTCACCTTGCCGTTGTTGGCCTTGGCTGAGACGTTGCCATACGCGAACGTGGTGTAGCTCAGGCCATAGCCAAACGGATAGCTCACGTTCTTGCCGAAGGAGTCGAAATAGCGGTAGCCCACATATATGTCCTCATCGTAGACGGTGTAGCCATAGTTGCGGCGGTTCTTGTATTTGGTCTGGTCGCCCTCGACGGAATAGTCGGAAGCCTCAGACGGGAAGTTGGCGGAAGAAGCCGCGTCTTGGTATCTCAGGGGCCACGTCATTGGCAACTTGCCCGATGGCGTGAGCTTGCCGGCGAGAAGGGCCGCGACGGAGTTGCCCACCTCTTGTCCGGGCTGCCATGGCAGGAGTATGGCATCGGGAATGTCTTTCCACGATTCCGTCTCTATCACGCCTCCCACGTTGAGCACCACCACCATCTTCTTGCCCTTGGCATGGAAAGCCTTGGCGGTGTTCACAAGGAGTTGCTTCTCCGTGTCGGTGAGGTTGAAGTCGGCTGCCGTGCGGTCGGTACCCTCGCCCGACAGACGTTGCAGCACCACCACTGCCACGTCGTCGTCCTCGGCGGCTTTAGTCAGTTGGGCGTCGTCGGGCAACACCTCCTTGGCCAATGGCGTCGGCATCCACCAGAGGATGTTCATTGTCTTCACTATGGAGTCGTGCTTCTCCAAGAGTTTGGTGTAAGTGTCGATCATCGACTCGTCGACGGTGTAGCCCTGCTTGCGCAGTCCTTCCACTATCGACACGGTGTAGCGGCGGTTCACGTTGCCAGAGCCTGTGCCGCCGGCTATCGGCCTGTAACCTGCCACGCCGTAGAGAGCCACCTTCTTCACGCCAGCGGCGAGAGGCAGGGCCCCGTTGTTTTTGAGCAGCACCGTGCCTTCTGCCGCGGCATCGCGTGTCACTGTGGCATGCGCCTTGAGGTCGGGATCGTCCTTGTATTGATAACCCTTGAAGTGCGGGGTCTTCACTATGTAGCGCAGGATGTCGCGCACGCAGTTGTCCAAGTCTTTCTCGCTCAGCCGTCCGCTCTTCACCGCGTTTTCTATGTCCTCGATGTCGTCTTCGCCGCCAGGCTCCAGCAGGTCGTTGCCCGCGTGTATGTTGGCTGCCCTGTTGGCAAGTCCGTTGAAGGCCGAGAGCCCCACGCTTCCCGGGTGAGGTCTGCGAATGGGGTCGCGTCCGCCGCCCCAGTCGGTCATCACGAGTCCCTTGTATCCCCATTCGTCGCGCAGGATGGTGGTGAGCAGGTCGCGTCGCTCACTTGTCATGGTGCCGTTCACGAGGTTATAAGAGCTCATCACCGTCCACGGGTTCGACTTCTTGATGGCTATCTCGAAGTTTTTCAGGTATATCTCCCTTGCCGCCCTCTGGCTCACGATGGCGTCGTTGCCCAGTCGGGCAGTCTCTTGCTGGTTGAAGGCGAAGTGCTTGATCGACGTGCCCACGCCTTGGCTCTGTATGCCGTTGATATAAGCCGCTGCGATGTTTCCCGAGAGCACTGGGTCTTCAGAGTAGTATTCGAAGTTGCGTCCGCACAGAGGGTTGCGCTGTATGCACACGCCAGGCGCGAGCAGCACGTCCACGCCATAGCGGTGCACCTCGTCGCCGATGGCGGCGCCCACGCTTTCCACAAGCCGCGTGTTCCACGAGCTCGACAGGCAGGTGCCTATGGGGAAGTGGGTGGCGTAGTAGGTGTTGCTGTCGTAGGGGCGGGTGGGGTCGATGCGCAGTCCGGCAGGGCCGTCGGCAAGGAGCGTGAACGGTATGCCGAGGCGCGGAATGTCAATCGTGGCTCCAGCCACGCCGCGCACCACGTCGGCCAGTTTGCCGCCTTGCGATACGTCGGCCGCGCGGTGGGTGCCCACGCAGAGCAGGGCCTTCTCGTGGAGGGTCATGGCCTTTACCACCTCATCGATGTTGGAGGCGTTGAGCTGAGGCGCTTTCTGCGCCATCACCATGGCAGAGCAAGCCATGGCTACGCAAGTAGTAATGATTGCTTTCATATTGTTGGTTTTTTAATATGTGGTATATAAGGCATAACGGGCATAATGGGTCCAATATTGCCCATTATGCCTAAGAAGCCTATTATGCCAGTTTCTTATTTGAACAGCATTGGCGCGAAGGTCAGCAGGTACTGGCGCCAGTTGCTCCAGAGATGGCCGCGGGTGGACTCGTGGTAAGTGTACTTGAAGCCCATGCCGTCGAGTTTCTTCATGAAGGCTTGGTTGTCCTTGTAGAGGAAGTCGGCGTTGCCTATGCCAATCCAGTAGAGCTTGTAGCCGGCCTTCTTTTGGTTCTCCAACTTCTGGTCGAGGCTTTGGTAAGCCGGGAAGTTCCAGTTGAACCCTTTCCAGTCGAGGCCTGCGGAGAACAGTCCCACGTAGTCGAAGAGGTCTGGATAGTTGGCCGAGACGAACATCGAGGTCATGCCGCCCATCGACAGTCCGGCGATGGCGCGGTGCTGCTTGTCGGCTATGGTGCTGTAGTGGGAGTCTACATAGCTTACTATCTCGGGGAAGTTCTGCTCCACCTTGCCCTCCTTGTAGTTTGGCAGGAACTTTGTCATCACGGGCTTGTAGCTCAGGTTGTCCGATGTCTCTCCGGCTTCCGCCTCCACGCTTGGGTTGATGTTTGGCAGCACCACTATCATTGGTTCCACCTTGCCCTCGGCTATGAGGTTGTCCATGATGCGGTTCACGAATCCGAGGTCAAGCCACGCGTTCTCGTCGCCACCGCTTCCGTGCATGAGGTAGAGTACGGGGTAGTTGCGGTTCACCTTGCCATACATTGGCGGCAAGTATACGTTCATGCGGCGGTTCTTCTTGGGCATGTTAGAAGGATACCACACCGTCTCCACCGTTCCGTGGGGCACGTCGTGCACCTGATAGTAGTCAGCATTGCCGCCATTGACAAAGAATATGCTGAACACGTTGCCCACGTCGCGACGGGTGAAGGGGTCGGAGGGATCGGGTGCCACCACGCCGTCCATGTCGAAACGGTAGGTGAACATCTCTGATGGCAGCGCGGGCGTGGTGTAGGTCCACACGCCGTTTTTGCCCTTCTTCATCTTGCCCGTGCCGTCGTTGACCTCCCAGTCGCCCTTCACGGTCACGCTCTTCGCCTTGGGCGCGAGCAGACGGAAAGTCACTGTTTTGTCGGCGTTGACCTGCGGCGACACTATCTTCTCGCCGTTGTTGTTGATGTTTTGCTGTGCCATGGCTGCCGTGCTGACGAGGGTGAGCAGCGATAGCATTACGGTCTTGAATTTCATGATGCAGTGTTGTTTTAGTTTTGTTTATTTTCTCTCTGCCTTAGAACCTTATCTGCGCGGAGAACATCACCTGGAATGGCAGGATGTAGTTGCCAGCGAGCACGGTGCCGTCGAGCTTTGACGCGTCTTCCACGGTGTCGGAGCTTGGTATCGTGCCTTGCGCGCCGCTCTGTCCGAGGAAGTTGGTCACGTTGGCGTTGAGCGTGAGATACTTGTTCACGTTATAGCTCATGCCGCCGAATGTCTCCCAGCGACCCTTGAAGAACACCGAGTTGCCCACGTTGACATATTGCTTGCTGTAATAGCGGAAGTTGGCCCATACGGAGAACGGTCCCACGCTGTAGCGAGGGTCAAGTTCGAGCAGGAACTTCGAGGTCTTGGTCACGACCATGTCCTTGAAGCTGTAGTCTTTCCACGACGTGTTGAACGAGTAGCCGCCGTATTTAGGCGACTGGATGGTGACACGCGTGTGGAACTGGAATCCCTTGAACGGGTGGAACACGGCGTCCGTGGTCCAGCCAATGGTCTTGATGCTATACGTGTTGGCCACCATTTCCGTCATCGTGGCGTCGTCGGGGTTGGTCACGTAGAGGCGGTTGTAGTTGTGGTTCTGCGAGGCATAGGTGAAGGCGCTCACGAGGTTCACCCACGACGCGTTGTAGAATATGCCGGCCTGTCCCACGAACATGTTGCGCGCGCTGTAGAGAGGCTCCGACGTGCCTGAGTATGCCTCCAAGTGGCGGTGCTGCTTCAGGAAGTTGCCCTCGGCGGTGAGTCCGAACGCGTTGGTGATGTTCCACTTTGGCGCGAGCGTGAAGGCGTAGTTGAGGCTGTTGGCGTTGTGTGCCGTGGTCTCTATCTTCTTGCCGTTGGCGTCGGTGCCGCCGAGATAGAAGTAGTGGTCGCCGTTGGCGTCGCTCCATGAGCCGCGCGAGTTGGCTATGTTGTCCACGTTGGCGTGGAACCATTCCAGGCGCACGCCGTAGTTGAGGCGGAAGTTGTAGGTCGGCTCCCACTTGTCGAAGACGTAGGCGGCGAGCTTGTTCTCGTTGCCGTGGTCATACTCAGAGCCGTTGTTGAACTTTGAGTAAGGCGAGCTCGCGCCGTTGATGAGGAGCTTCTGGGGGTTGGCAGCCACCTCGTGATACAGTGCCGTGGTGGAGCGGGCATACTGTATGTTGGTGTGCAACTCGTCCATGCCGATGATCCAGTCGTGGTATCCCTTCTTCGCCTTCATCTGCGCGGTGAAGAG
>DAINOS010000092.1:0-637 GCA_036743855.1 Prevotella sp.
TCAAGATTACCTTGCCGCGTCCCCAGTCCTTGCTGCTGCCATAGAGCAGCTTGCCTGAGAAAAACTCTATTCCAGGGTCGCTGATATTGACGATTGTCTCGTTCATCTCGCGCTCGTCCACCTTCACTGTGAAATTGTAGTTGTATGGCGACACGTCCATGGCATCCTCGACGTGCGGCAAGTCTTTCAGCGTCGTTTCAAAAGGGCGGGGACCGCATGGCCCCCAGTTGTCGCCATAGACGTTGCCGTAGGTGTCGAGGCGAAACACGCGCTCATGGTTGGGAATGTTGTGGTTGTAAGTGCGGTTGTATATCACCTGCGTCATGAACAGGTAGAATGCCGCCACGGCTATGCCCAGCCCCAAGAGGTTGAGCACGGTTGCCACGCGGTAGCGGCGGAACATATAGAGTAATGTTTTCATAATTTATGCCCCTCCCCGAACCCCTCCCCCACCCAGGGGAGGGGAGTAATATGCTTTTCGGGTGTTTTTGTGGGTCGATTTTTGGGTTTATATTTAATGATGTAAGTGTTCTATTCTTTACTTTTTCTCTCTTCGTATTTTTTTTCTTAATCTCTTTTTGCTTTTCTGGTCTTGTTACATTTCATTCCCCTCCCCTGGGTGGGGGAGGGGTTGGGG
>DAINOS010000092.1:647-7414 GCA_036743855.1 Prevotella sp.
AGGGGAGTAATATGCTTTTCGGGTGTTTTTGTGGGTCGATTTTTGGGTTTATATATAATACTGTAATTTAACTCTTTTCTTTCTTAATCTCTTTTTCTTCTTGCTTTTGGGGGTCTTGTCACATTTCACTCCCCTCCCCTGGGTGGGGGAGGGGTTGGGGGAGAGGCCTACAGTATCCTCTCGTTTTCTTTCACCACTTGACCGTCAAACAAGTTGATTATGCGGGTTGCCATCTGCGCGTCGTGGAGCGAGTGGGTCACCATGACGATTGTTGTGCCCTCGGCGTTGAGCTGCGTTAGGAGTTCCATCACGGCGAGTCCGCTCTTCGAGTCGAGATTACCCGTAGGCTCATCGGCGAGTATCAGCTTCGGCTTGCCCACCACGGCGCGCGCTATCGCCACGCGCTGTTGCTGTCCGCCTGAGAGCTGCTGAGGATAGTGCTTGGCGCGCTGGCTCAGTCCCACCTTGCGCAGGATGTCCGTGACGCGCTCCTTGCGTTCCTTCGCCGGTACGTCGAGATAGCGCAATTGCAGATCCACGTTCTCCTCAACCGTCAACTCGTCTATCAGGTTGAAGCTCTGGAACACGAAGCCTATGCGTCCGCGGCGATACTTGGTGCGCTCCTTCTCCTTCAACTTGCCCACAGGCTCGCCATCGAGCCAGTACTCGCCCCCGTCGGGATTGTCGAGCAGTCCGAGAATGTTGAGGAGCGTTGATTTGCCGCAACCGCTCGGTCCCATTATGGCCACAAACTCGCCATCCTCCACGTTTATGCTGACGCCGTTGAGGGCAACGGTCTCCACTTCTTCCGTGCGGAAAATCTTGGTAATGTTTTCTGTCTTGATCATGGTATTCTTTTTTTAATAAATTATTATTTCAATATCAGTACGTCATTGTCCTTGAACGCCTCATAGCCGCTCGTTATGACACGCTCGCCAGGTTGCAACCCGTCGGTCACCTCATAGTATTGAGGATTTTGTCGTGCTATGCTTATGTTGCGGCGGTATGCCTTCTTGCCCGACTTGTCGAGCACGAAAATCCAGTTGCCTCCCGTGGCTTGGAAGAACGTGCCGCGCGGTATGAGCGTCGCCATGGACGACTTGCCAAGCGCGAGTTCGAGGTAATAGGTCTGCCCGCTGCGCATCTGTGCGGGGCGAGAGCCTACGAACACGAAGTCGGTCAGGAATGAGCCCTCGTGCACCTCTGGATAGACCTTGCGCACACGCAACAGGTATTGCTTGCCATCGCGCGTGATGGTTGCCGTGAGTCCCGGGCGCACGCGGTCGATGTAGTGCTCATCAATCTTTGCCTGAATCTTGAAGTCGGAGAGGTCGTTTATCTGCCCAATGTTCTGTCCGGCGGTGATGTTCTGCCCAAGTTCCACATCGAGGAGTCCCAGTTCGCCATCTATCGACGAGCGCACTTCGAGCTTGCTTTTGCGCTCGCGCACGAGCAGCACGTTCTTGCGCATGTTGCTCAGGTTCTCTTCCATCTGCGACATCTGCACGTGTCGGTAGATGCTGTCTTGCTTCAGTCGTTGCCCTATGAGTCGCTGCTTGCGCCTGGCGAGGTTGTAGTCTTCCTTGCTCTGCGTGAACACCTCTTGGCTTATGAGCTTCTCCTTGTAGAGCCTCGCGTTTTGTTGCCAGGCGCGTTGCTTGCGTTGGCAGTCCATGTCGAGTGTCGCCTGCTCCGTGCGGTTGTTGAGGCGGTCTTGTAGCATCGTCACCTGGGTGTTGCGCAGGAGGTTCTGCTTCTCGGCGAGCTCAGCCTCGGCGTTCAAGATCTGGAGGTCGAGGTTGCTGTTGCTCAGGCGCAATATCACGTCACCCTTGTGCACTCGCGCGCCTTCTTCCACGACCTTTTCCCTCACTATGCCGCCTTCCTCAGGCGAGATTTGCACCACTTGTATTGGCACCACTTGCCCGTTGAGGCGCACGTAGTCGTCGAACTTGCCGCGTGTCACCTCGCTCACGGTCACGTCGTCGCGGCTTATGGTCATGGTGCTTGCCGTGCTTCCGAAAACGAGCCACGCCATCAGTGCCAATGCCATCACGCCACCGGCGATGTACCACATATAGCGGTGCGGAAATCTTTTCTTCTCAATTGGTCTGTCCATAGTATTCTGCTTTTTCTTGATTTCGGATGATGATAATGAATGGCTATTCGTTCCAAAGCCTCTCGCCGTTGTAGTAGCCAAGCAATCGGCGGTTGTATGCCATGGTGAGTTGGCTTTGCAATAGTTTTACCCTGCTTTGCAGCAGTGTCACGGCAGCCGTTTTCACGTCTATCGACGAGGCGAGTCCTTCCTCATATTTGCGCGTTGTGAGGTGAGCGGCAATGCTGTCTGATTCTACTTGCACCCGCATCTTCTCCACCTCTTTTGCGCTGTTTTCAACGTCGGTCGTGGCCTCTATGATTATGCGGCGCAATTCTGATTGCTCATATTCGAGATTCTCCTTGGCCTGTTCGAGGGCTATCTTGCGACGGCGTATCGTGGACGACGTGGCAAGGCGGTTGAATATGGGTATCGACAGTGACAACGCCACGTATTCACCGGCATTGTTCTTGAATTGCTCAGAAAACGAGGCGTGTCCCCCATGATCCAGGTTACGGTAAAACGACGTGGATATGCCTCCGGACAGGGAAAGCGATGGAAGCAATGCTCCGCGAGCTCCACTTAGGTCGTAGCGTGCCGCCTCCACGGCTTGCCGTGCCTTGGCCACGCGTGGGTTGAAGGTGGCGGCGAAGGAGAATGATTTGTCAGGGCATTCTGTGTCGCCCTGAGTTGTGGAAATCGTTGGCCGCACGATGGTGAGCGAGGAGTCGGCAGGGAAGTTCATCAGCTGTTTCAGCGCGAGACGTGCCTTGGTGGTTTGCGTCTGCATGTGGGTCAACTCGTAATCGTCGCTGGCAAGTGTGGCGCGCATCTGTGCCACGTCGGCGTCGCTCTTCTGTCCGACCTCAGCCATCACCTCGGTCTGGTGTAGCAGTGCACGGCTTTGCTCACGCTTCTTGGATGTCTCCTCCACGGCTCCGAGGCAGTAGGCCAAGTCCATGTATGCCTTGTAAACCTTCAAGGCCACGTCGTCTTTCTCTGCCGTCAGGCCGCTTCGTCCCATCGCCTCGTTTGCCCTCGCCATGCGCAACGCGTTGTAACGTTGCAGTCCGTCGAAAATCGTAAGAGACGTTTGAAGGCCATAACCATTATATAATGTGCTGACATCGGTGTAGGTGTTGGTCTCCGGGTCAATGGCTCGACCGAAATTCAATTGTCCGGCAACAGACCCGTACACGTTTGGCAGAAACGCGCCAATGGCCTGGGTCTTCGCGGCATGGCTGTCATCGAGCGCGAACTTTTGCAGCCTTACGCTGTGGCTGTGGTCGGCGGCGTATTGCATGCAACGGTCCACCGTCCAAGGCTCGTTGGCATGGAGCTGTACACTGGCAGCGAGGACGAGCAGGGTGAGAAAGGTTTTCTTCAAATTATTGTAGTGCATGTTCTTGCTTTTTATGATGTTTATCATGGCGTTTACTTGTTGTTGACATTGCAAAGTTAGGTACAAGCGTCTGTCGTGGCTAATTATTTTCATGGAAAAAGCCGCTTCTGTCGCGGATTAGTGAAAAAGTGTATGAAAATCATACAACGCGTTTGTGGCGCTTAGGTTTTTTCTTTGTAATTTTGCCTATGAACAAAGATATTTAGCATGAATTGTCCTTTCAAAACCATTGTCGTCGTGGACGACAACACAGCCATTCTCACAGCGTTGCGCATTTGCCTTGCCACTGAGTATGAGCGCATTGTCACGCTGTCATCGCCCGATACTCTCGTAGCGACGCTTGCCAACGAGAAAGACGTTGACGTGGTGTTGCTCGACATGAATTTCTCGCTTGGATTGAACTCCGGGCAAGACGGGTTGTTCTGGTTGCGCACGATCAAGAAGCTTCACCCAAACACCCCCGTGGTCTTGATGACGGCTTATGCCAACGTGCAGTTGGCGGTGAAAGGACTGAAATATGGCGCAGCCGATTTCGTGACAAAGCCGTGGGACAACGACAAGCTGATAAGTGCCTTGCGAGACGCCATCGAGGAAAACCGCGACGTGAAACCGCTCGACAAGTTGGAGCAAGAGCACGTGCAACGCGCGGTGGAGCAATGCAGGGGCAACATGAGCCGCGCGGCGGAGATGCTCGGCATAACAAGGCAGACCCTATACAAGAAACTGAAGAAATGACACCTTACATCGTCATAGCTGCACTGTCGTTGATCATAATCGCGCTTCTTCTTTGGCAGTGGAGACACCAGAGGATGCTTTCGCTTCGGGTGCGGCTCATCCGCGAGGCGCTTCGCAACCGCGATTTCATGTTCCGGTTGCCCACCAAACGTATGCTTTCTGGCGACCGCGACCTTCATGTGGCGCTCAACGAGATGTTTGGTGAGATAAGCCGTCTGCTTGCCCGCAATGAGGTGGAGTCGTGGCAGCGGCTCACGCGTGTGCTTACGCATGAGATAATGAATGCCATGACGCCAATATCGAGCATCACCCAGGTCTATATTGGCAGCCCGTTGGTCAAGGGCACCCCACTCGAAGAGGGGATGAGGGCCATCTATGACACGAGTCTGAGCTTGCAGACTTTCGTGGACAGCTATCGCAAGTTGACGCAACTGCAAGCTCCGCACGTCGAGGACGTGACATTGAGCGACATGGTGACGACCGTGCGAATGCTATATTCAAATGTGGAATGGCACATTAACCTTGAAGCCGTGCCAACGAAAGTCAGGGCCGATAGCGGATTGATGCGGCAAGTGCTGGTGAACATCGTGAAAAACGCAGTCGAGGCAGGAGCGCACAATATCGACATACGCGTGGGCGTAGACGATGACTTGGTGCAAATGTTTGTCAGCAACGACGCGTCGCATATTCCGCCAGAAGTGGCGCGTGAGATTTTCGTGCCGTTTTTCACCACCAAGTCGGCGGGATCGGGCATAGGGCTTCCTCTCGCTCGGCAGATGATGCTCGCGCAAGATGGAAACCTGAATCTTGCCGACACGCCTGTCGTGGGCTATCACACCACGTTTGTGGTATCGCTGAAATCAGTTGAAAGATTGCAACAAAACGTCTTCTGAAAATCGTTTTCTCGTAAAGATGTAACCTCTCGCTTGCAAACGGCGCAACCATGAACAGCTTTTGCATTCGCCTGATTATCAAACCATTACTTCTAATTTGGTTTTTCCTGCCTAAAATGGAATCACTTTCTTGTCGCCTTTACGCTTGAATGACGTTGCCATTACGCTGTAAAGGCAACGCCTTCATGCTTTGATGGGGTTGCCATTATGCTTGAATGACGTTGCCTTTACGCTTGTTTCGCGATGACATCAAAGGGCAAAGGCATCGCGAAACCGAGGATAACATGGTTTCCCCACGATTTGCGCCCTGTCTTGTCCTGTGGAATGCGGTCTGTCAAATGTTAAATTTTGGTAATTATAATTTACAGTAACAAGGCTTGCCTCAGCTTGCCATGCGTCAGAACTCGAACCTTACCTTGGCGTTTATCTGCCTTCTCGTGAGGTAATTTGGCACGGCATACATTTGGTTCGTGACATCGGTAATCCAATAATATGAGTTCACGTTGCTTATGTCGAAGAGGTTGAGGCAGTCAACGCCAAACCAGATGTTCTTGAAAACGCTCTTGCTGTGATGGTCCTCGTTGTTGAGAAGTCGGTAGGTCATTCCTATGTCAACCCTTCGGTAGGCAGGGGCACGGAAGACGTTGCGTTCCAGCTCGCGGTGTGGAGCCGAGAAAGGCAAGCCGTCGGCGTAAGTGAGCCTGAGCGTCATGAGCCAGCGGTCAGACCCTGGGAAGAAGTCGGTATAGAAGAGGTGGGCGGCGAAACGTTGGTCTGTTGGCAGGGGCATAGTCCTGCCGTTGACCTTCATGCCAGTGTTCATCACCGAAAGGGTAAGCCACGAGTCGGTGCCAGGCACGAACTCGCCATAGAGTTTCATGTCTACTCCAGCTGCGTGACCGCTCGCGTTGTTGTCGCCGTAATAGGTTATCTTCATGTTGTTGACAGAGTACGGCACGAGGTTTGAAAGCAGCTTGTAATAAACCTCTGTGGTGAACTTGAATGGCCTGTTGCTTATCCTGAACCTGTATTCCATGCCTCCGGTGAAATGGATGGATTGCTGGCTCTTGATATGCTGGTTGAGCGTGGCGTAGGTCATGCCGCCAACGGTGGTTGTGTCTCTCAACTCCTTGAAGAACGGCGCTTGATAGTAGAGGCCCGTGGCAATGCGGAAACTGATGTTTTGATTGAACGCCGGAATGACGCTGAGCGATACCCTCGGCGAGACGATGGTTTCCCTGGTGTAGCTCCAATTGGAGAACCTGACACCATAGTTGAGGGTATACAGCGTAGGAGTGGACGTGGTCGTGCTGTCTTCGCCTTCCGTTGTGCCTCCCGACTTGAATCGCCATGTGTCTTGCAGATACACCTCAAGTCGCTTGCTGTTAAGCTCGTTTTTCGCTCTCAGGCTGTATATCATGTAGAGGTCTTTGCCTGTGTGCGGAATCACGTAGCCGGCAGAGTCGCGCATCTCATATTCGGCGGAGTTTTCCTGAACGTGCTCCCATTTATAAGTCACCGCGCCCTCTATGTCGTGATGGCGTGCCTTGTGCTGAGCCATGAGCTTGAGGCTCTCCACGTTGCCCTTGAGATAGTTGCGCGCGTGCTGGAAATACGTGCCAACGCCGAGGTTCTCTGA
>DAINOS010000092.1:7514-9585 GCA_036743855.1 Prevotella sp.
TTGGGCTTGAAGTTGTAGTGATTGTCGGATATGTCGCCAATCAAATCGAAGCTCCATCGCTGGTTTGGTCGCCATGAGAGGTAGGTCTGGTAGTCGAGGAAGTTCGGGTCGTATTCGCCGTTGGTCTCAAACGTGCCGAGCAGGTAGCGGTTTGTCTTGTAGCGCAAGCCGTTGCTCCACGCGAATTTCTTGTTGGCGAAGCCCACGTAAGCCGACGCTCCCAACAACGACGCGTCCACGGTTGCCTCAAACCGCTTTGGCCGGCGATAGGTGATGTTGAGGGCGGATGACATCTTGTCGCCGTAGCGCGCCTCGTATCCACCGGTAGAGAAGGCAATGTTGCCCACCATGTCGGGGTTGATGACGGAAAGCCCCTCTTGCTGACCGCTTCTCACGAGAAACGGCCTGAATATTTCCACGTTATTAATGTATACGGAGTTCTCGTCGAACGAGCCACCACGGACGTTGTATTGTGATGAAAGCTCAGAGTGGGTGCTTACGCCAGCTTGACTTTGTATGAGCTCTTCCACGGCGTTGCCTGTCGTTGACGGCATGTTTTTCAGTGGCTTGGTCTTTAGCTCCTCCATCTGTCCCGATTGAATTTTCTGTCCTTGCACGCTCACCTCGCCAAGGGTGTTGTCGCTTTGGTATAGGGTCACTTGCAGAGTTTGCGTGCCCTTGGGCTTGAATAGCACGCGTTTCTTCGTGCGATAACCCAACATGGAGAATCTTATGACAACCGAGTCGGCAGAGCGCAGCGAGAGGCTGTAGTTTCCTTTCAATGACGTGACCGTGGCCTTGCCTTGTGCGGCGCATGCCACGGAAGCAAACTCCAATGGCTTGCCCTCTTCGTCGATGACACGGCCTTTGAGGGTGAACGATTGAGCGAGCATCGACAATGACGCAAGCAATGATATGATGGTAAAAAACAGTCGATTCATATAAGAAATAACGCCTTTTACACGTTATTATTTTATAAAAAGGCATTAAGGTATGAAGTTTTTTGTAGCTATTGATAGTTTTAAGAATTGTCTCACGTCCAAAGAGGCCAACGAGGCGGCACGTCAAGGCATAATGAAGTCGAGACCCGACGCGGATGTTAGTTGCTTCGAGGTGAGCGACGGTGGTGAGGGCTTCCTTGAGGCTTACAAGCCCGATGAAATCGTGAGTTGTCATGTGCATGATGCCTTGATGAGGTGGTGCGACTCCGCCTATGGCATCAAGGATGGCAAGGCGATTATTGAAGTGGCCAAGGCCGTGGGCTTGGGCATGATAGAGCCAGAGAACAGGAATCCGCTTGTCGCCACGAGTTATGGGGTGGGCGAGTTGATGGTTCAAGCCATGCGCCGCGGCTGCCGCGAGTTTGTCGTCGGGCTTGGTGGCAGTGGCACAAGCGATTGTGGACTTGGAATGTTGAAGGCGTTAAGGCACGAATGGCATGCCACAATGCGCAAGGCTTGGTATGAGCCTTTTGACACGTCATGGCTCAAAGACATCAAGGTGACGCTTGCCACGGATGTGGACAATCCATTGTGCGGTCCCAATGGAGCGGCGCGCGTGTTCGCCCCACAGAAGGGCGCCGATGAAGCCATGGTAGAGAAAATAGAACGGCGTGCAGCGACTTTCGCCAAGATGGCGGCTGTGCACCAAGGCCGTGATTGCTCCTTAATGCCAGGAGCTGGCGCGGCAGGAGGATTGGGCTATGCCTTCATGGAGTTCATGGACGCGAAGGTTGAGAGTGGGGCAGAGACAATATTGCGCTCGGTCGGTTTTGACGACTTGTTGGCATCTCAACAGAAAGCGATTGTTATTACTGGCGAAGGCAGCGCGGACAAGCAAACGCTGATGGGCAAATTGCCAAGCGTGATTCTATCTCATTGCCGTACCCATGACGTGCTGGTAATGCTTGTGGCTGGGAAAATTGAAAACGAAAAAAGCCTGCTTGCGGCAGGCTTCTCAAGGGTTATTAATATAAATGACGGTCTTGCCATGGAGCATGCGCTCGACAAGAAGGTTGCCATGGAGCGTTTGTCAAACGCTATTTGCGCAGCCGTTTCTTCAATTTGAGCTG
>DAINOS010000093.1:0-9510 GCA_036743855.1 Prevotella sp.
TTGTTTCTGGTTTCTATATTGGTAACAACTCAAAACGCGAATACCCTCCCCCCCAAGGATGAAAAAAAAATAAAAAAAACACGAACTGTCATAAACAGTTTTTCCCGTTTCGGCTTTACGGCGTAATGGCGTCGGCTTTACGTTAACTTTCCGTCGGCTTTACGTTAACTCTCCGACGGCATTCTAACGTAAAGCCGAAGGGCACGAAACGGATGTTATCATGCCTAACTTTTCAGCAAGTGAAATCGCGCAAAGGTGCGTAGAGTATGATGCGACAGGCATAAACAATGTTAGCACCTCCGGTGATGCGAAGGAAGTTTCTCGCTATTCAATTAATGGCCAGCTATTATCAGCTCCAACCAAGGGCGTGAACATCGTGAAGTATAGCGATGGCAGCGTAAAGAAAGTGACCGTAAAATAGCATTAGCAAATAATATGCTTTTGCAACCTAAATAAGCAATCTTTCTGGCAATAATAACCATTCCCGAAAATTGACACTAATGTCAACTTTCGGGAATGGACTGAGGCCATGCCCTTGCGTCAGTCAACCTATTCCATAATGTGGCGAAGAAATTCACTTATTTACTTTAATTTTCTTGCAGAAAAGTTTGTTTTATCAAAAAATAGTTGTATCTTTGCAGCACGAGAACCCGCCAAGCCTCTCAACGATGCTCAAATGTGCGGGTCGTTTTTGTTTTTATAGGTATATGGCAACGAGAATTCCGTTTATAAAAACATATTCCACGCCCCAAGAGTTAGTGCAACTACTCAAGGCAAGAGGTATGGAGATAGCCGATGAGGAAAAGGCTCAGCATTATCTTTCCCACATCGGTTACTATCGTTTGTCTGCCTATATGTACCCATTGCTTTCTATTCCCAAGGAGCGACATCTATTCAAGCAAGGTATAGCTTTCAGCAAGGTCATGATGTTGTATCGCTTTGACAAGAAACTTCGCCTACTCCTATTCAATGAAATTGAAAAGATAGAGATTGCTGTGCGTTGCGCTATCGTGAACTTTGGAACGGAAATGACTGGCAACCCTTTTTGGATGACTGATGCCAATAATTTCTCAAATCCTTCCAAGTTCAATCGCTCTATGCATCTTATTGAAGAAGAACTTAACCATACCAAAGAGGATTTCATCAACCATTTCAAGGAGACTTATACCAATCAGTACCCTCCTTCATGGATGCTGACCAAGATATTGCCGTTTGGTGTAATCACCAATATTTACTCTAACATCAGGAATAAAAAGATAAAGAAGCGTATTGCCCAATCGTTTGGTCTGCAAGTTGCCCCTTTTGAGTCTTGGCTTACCATTATCACAGTAACACGAAACTCATGTTGTCATCATGCACGTGTGTGGAATAGGGTATTCTCTATTCGTGCTACCATGCCAATCAGAATGTCACGCCCTTGGATTACTTTGCCCACAGACCCATTGAAAGTGTATTTTGATCTTTGCATTATCAAGTATTTCCTTGACACCATATCTCCAAACAACGATATGCTTGACAAGATGAACAAACTTTTTGCTACGTTTCCAGAAATAGATAAGGCAGCCCTTGGTTTTCCTGTTGGTTGGGAAAACGAACCTCTGTGGCAATAATTGATATATGGGAAGACTACTAATCACCCCATATATTGATTTTACCTTTTCTCAACTTCTTTTTCACATTGGCAAATAATGTGCTTTTCCAGCCTAAGTAAGCAATCTTTCTGCAATAATAATCATTCCCGAAAATTGACATTAATGTCAACTTTCGGGAATGAAAACAGCGTTTATTCAGTTCTCAGCGTGTATCTCAGCCAAACCGTGTCGCCCATTCTCTCAAGGCTCTCCAGCTTGAGCAACGTGGCTGGGCGGTTAGGGTTATCGATGCCATAAAACACTTTATCACATCACATTAACTGTGATTATTTATTCTTTTTCTTGTCATAACTGGCTCATTATTCGGGATTTTTATCTAATTTTGCCAACAGTCAGAGGAAATTACTCAGTGCATTGAGTAATTTTACTCAGTGCACTGAGTAATTTCAGTCGAAAAGGACAAAAAGAAATAAGGGATGTGCCACCATCGTGACACATCCCTTTTTCATGATTGGTTATTTACTAACTTGTTTTTTAAGGAACGTCTTTTTTACTTCACCTTCTCGACGATAGCCTTGAAAGCAGCCTCGTTGTTCATGGCGAGGTCAGCGAGCACCTTGCGGTTGATCTCGATGCCAGCCTTGTGGAGGGCACCCATGAGCTGAGAGTAGCTCATCTCATACTGGCGAGCGGCGGCGTTGATACGCTGAATCCAGAGAGCGCGGAAGTTGCGCTTCTTGGTACGACGGTCGCGGTAAGCGTATGTGAGACCCTTCTCATAAGTGTTCTTGGCTACGGTCCACACATTCTTGCGGGCACCAAAGTAGCCCTTGGTCTTCTTCAGTATCCTTGTTCTCTTAGCTTTTGAAGCTACGTGATTTACTGATCTTGGCATAATTTTTCTTCTTTAATACGTTTTGACTAAGTTTACTTTTAACACGCCTGTTAAGTTAACGGAGGCAAAGCAAGTCGCGCACCTGCTTGAGGTTTGTGCGATCCACGAGAGTCTGGTGGTCCAGATTACGCTTTTGCTTCTTCGTCTTCTTAGTCAAGATGTGACTGTGATAAGCGTGATGACGCTTGATCTTACCTGTTCCGGTGAATGTGAATCTCTTCTTTGCGCCGGAGTTTGTCTTTACTTTTGGCATTTTTGTTATTGTTTATTTGTTGTTTATGAAAGGTGGCAACGCATATACCAGGCGGGGCCACACAGTGATAATTTCCGATGCTGGGCTGTTAGCGCTTAGCGGCGTTCAATCCTTGGAGCCTTCCTTGGAGTTGAGCTTTGCGAGAAGCTCCTCGGCGCCCTTGGCGTTTCCGAGCAGTCCCTTCTTCTTCGCGGCTTCCTCGTCTTTCAGCTTTTGCTGCTCCTTCTCCACGGCTTCCTTGGCGAGCCTGTCGCGCTTTTGCTGGCTTTGCTTTGCCACGCCGGCCTTCTTTGGCGCGAGGAAGAGGAACATCTTCTTGCCTTCGAGCTTAGGCAGCTGCTCTACCTTTGCCACTTCCTCCAAGTCGTTGGCGAAACGGAGCAAGAGCACCTCGCCTTGATCCTTGAAGAGGATGCTACGACCACGGAAGAACACGTAAGCGCGCACCTTGTTGCCTTCCTCAAGGAACTCCTTGGCGTGCTTGAGCTTGAACTGGTAGTCGTGGTCATCGGTCTGCGGTCCGAAACGAATCTCCTTGACCTCCACCTTGACCTGCTTCTGCTTCATCTCCTTTTGGCGCTTCTTCTGCTGGTAGAGGAACTTGCTATAGTCGATGATACGACAGACTGGTGGTTGAGCGTTTGGGGAAATCTCGACCAGGTCGAGATCTTGCTGACGTGCCATGTCCAAGGCCTTGCGCGTAGGCATCACCTCAGAGCCGCCATCACTTACCACACGAACTTCCCGCACATGAATCTGTCCATTGATGCGGTACTGATCTTTCAAATTGTCTTTCTTCATCCAACTATTTTAAGGTTCTAACTTTAATGCATAGGGACAATGACCCCTAAACAGCGTGCAAAGTTACATATTTTTAGCTAATTGGCAAACCTTTCACGCCTTTTTTATTGAAAATTCTCGCCAATTCGTCTCAACTGGCGGAATATCGCCTGACGCCGCCATCTATTTGTCGGCGGCGGCCTTCAGCTTTCCGCCTTCCGCCACGATGGTGTAGCGTGCGCCTTTCCGCGTCTTGAATTTCAGTTCAGCGTCGCCATAGCGCACCACGCAAGGTGCTCCCGAGCCAGAGAGGATGGTCGCTTTGACCAGCTTGCCGTCCTTCCAACTGATGGAGACGGTGAAGTTGCCACGGGCGCGCAATCCGCTCACCGAGCCTTCCGCCCAAGCGTCGGGCAAGGCGGGCAACAGATGGATGAAGCCCATGTGACTCTGGAGGAGCATCTCCGTCACGCCTGCCGTGCCGCCGAAGTTGCCGTCAATCTGGAATGGCGGGTGTGAGTCCCACAGGTTGTCGAGCGTGCCATGCCTGAGCAGGTTGCCATAGAGCTTGTAGGCGTGGTTGCCATCGTGCAGCCTCGCCCATTGGTTGAGCTTCCATCCCATCGACCATCCCGTGGCGCCGTCGCCACGATGCTCCAGCACCACTCTCGCCGCCTTTGCCAGCTCTGGTGTTGTCACGGGTGAAATGGTATGTCCCGGGTGCAAGCCGAAGAGGTGGTTCACGTGGCGATGCTCGTCTTTCGGGTCATCGATGTCGGTAGACCACTCCATGAGCTGTCCGTAGCGGCCTATCTTGTAAGGCGCGATATGCTTCAGCGCGTCTTCCCACTGCTTGCGGTCTTTCGCGCCCTTGCCGAGCACGCGGTTGGCCTCAACAGCGTCGATGAGCACCTCGCGTATCACGGCGTGGGCGAATGTCGCGCCTTGGTCTACGGGACCGTGCTCTGGCGACGTGGATGGCGCGGCGGTGTATACGCCGTCGGCACGATGCCAGAGATAGTCGGACGCGAAGTCGGCGGAGCCTTTCAGTATGTCATAGTAAGACGCGAGGAAATGACGGTCGCGTGTGAAGTCGTAATAATCCCACAGGTGAGTGGCGAGCCAAGGGCCGGCGAACGGCGAGAAGTTCCACGACATGTCCTCGCTTGAGAGCGGCGACGTGAAGCCGAAGATGTTGCCCGAGACCGATGTCGTCCAGCCGCGCGTGCCGAAATACGACTTCGCCGTCACCGTGCCGGGCTTGATGAGCGTGCGAATGAAATCGAACAGCGGCAACTCGCACAGTTCCAATCCCGTGGGACAAGCCAGCCAATAGTTCATCTGCAGGTTGATGTTGTTGTGATAGTCCACTCGCCACGGCCCGTCCACATTGTTGTGCCAAAGGCCCTGGAGGTTGGCTGGCATGTTGCCTGGGCGCGACGACGCTATGAGCAGGTAGCGACCAAACTGATAGTAGAGCTGTTCGAGATAATAGTCGGGCTTGCCTTGGCGGTAAGCCGCGAAGCGGCGGTCTATGGGCAGGTCATCGCCCATGGATGCCTTGTTGATGTCGAGCTTCACCCTGTCGAAGAGGTTGGAATAGTCGGCAAGGTGCTCGTTCAGCAAGTAGTCGTAGCTCTTTGCCGCTGCCTTGGCGAGCCAATCGGCAGTGGTCTTCACTGGGTCCACGCCCACGTATGCCTTTGGGTCGTTGAAGTCTGGATTGTAGTTGGCACGATAGTCGGTGTCGGCGGTGATGAGAAACACCACTTCGTCGGCACCCTTTACCGTTATCTTCCCGTCATTGTTGGTCACCGTTCCGCCTTTGGCTATTGCCTTCACGCGCACGGCATATTCCATGTTGTTATTGTCCAAATGAGCAGTCCAGCAAAGCGCGTCGGAGCCATCGCCCGTCATGGTGCCTGTCGACACGGGGTTGGGAGTGTATCTGAGCGTGAGGTCTTGCTTGCCGCCCTGCGAAGCCGTGAAGCGCACCACCATGACATTGGCGGGATACGACACGAAAAACTCGCGTCGATAGTCCACCCCGTCCTTGCTGAAGCTCACCTTGGCTATGGCAGAGTCGAGCGAGAGCTCGCGGCGGTAGCGCGTCATGCCCACGGCGCTGAGCCCTGTCTCGACGCAAAACTCGCCCGCCGTGGTGAAGCTGCCAAAGCGCGACGGATTCTCAGCCGCCGTCTCATAAGGCACCACGCTGTTGAAGTTTTCCCGGGTGAGCCGTGCCGCCTCTTTCCAGTCGCCTCGCTCAAACGCCTTGCGTATCTGCGCCACCACGGGTGCCGAGTGCTTGTTCACGTTCCAATAATAAGCCGCGCCTCGCGACGTATCGGGACCTCCGCGCCACAGCGTCTTCTCGTTGAACGTGATGCGTTCCGCCTCCACCGAGCCGAAGACGTTGCCGCCTATGCTGCCGTTGCCAATGGGAAGCGAGCGCGACTCCCATTCAGGGTCGGGATTGGTCGACGTGTCGCCAGCGGTCTCGACCTGCCGCTTCGTGGGGTTGCGGTCGGCGCTCGACGAGAGCCACACGGCGTGTCCTCGAAGGGTCGTCGGGGTGTCGAACCAATATCTCAGCGGCACGCGCCTTTGTGCCGTGGCACCGGAAAAGGTCAAGAGGCACAGGGCCATTGTCGCAAACAATTGTCTTTTTTGTCGTATCATGGTTTTGTTTTTAGTTGATTTTTTATCTTATTGACACTTGGTCTATCAAGTATCTGGACAATGCCACTTTTTTGTCGCAGCCTGGCAATGGTGGCGCCGGGTCTTGGTTGGGCGTGTTCCTGTCGGGCAGAGAGCGATAGCTGCCAGTGCGGAAGCTCAGGCGCTCGACGCTCTTCACCGCGTGGAGCGGAGCCAGCGCCACGCCGTTGACCTTCACCGCGTTGCCGTCAATGTCGATGGTGACTCTTTGCCATTCACCCACCTTATAGCTGCCGCACGGCTTTCCTGCCATGGTGATTTGCCCCTTGTGGAAACTCAGCGACACGGCACGCGCGCCATGCCTGTCGGTCACGTCCACCTCGAAAGGCTCATCGTGCTCTGCCGCCACGTTGATGTCGAAACCGACGCTCGCCTTCCTCGACTCCTCGAACACGCGAATGGCGCGCGCGTAATCGTAAGGGTCCTCATCGTCAAGGCGGAGATGATGTTCGTCGTCGACCGACACTTGGCACCACTGCGGGCGATATATGTTCCAGTTGGGTATTGTGCCGCCCGCTGCCACGTCGTCGAAGTTGTCGTTAACGGGGCCGCTCCACGTGGTGCGCGCCGGCAGTTGTATCCTGCTCACCCAGATGTCCTCCTTGTTGACACTATACGTGAGCCACATGTTGTTTCCCGGCGGTGTCTGCTCGCCCTCGGTTATTCCGCGCACGTAGCATGGGCCGAAGTCCTTGTTCTCGCCCATGAAGCGGCGTGGCGGCACCTCGCCGTGGACCACGCCTATCGAATCGAACACGATGCCGTCGTCGCTCGTCATCATTGTCAACGGGTAACGGTAAGGCTGCGTCTCTATCGGGTTGAACACCAAGGCGTAGCGGCCGTCCGCCGTGCGCTGTCCCCACTGTTTGCCGCCTGCCATTATGAGCGATGGGCAACGCACTGGTGTGGACCAGCTTTGGCCATTGTCGGGCGAGAGGGCGGCGTAAGACCATTTCCACAACGCCACCGTCTTGCCGTCGCGCCGATGGAAATAGTTGGTGGCCTGCACGCGGTTGATGGAGTCTTTCAAGGTGTAGAAGCCGTCCAAGCCACGGTCCTCGTCAATCCATTGCAGCGTCTTGAGCCTATCGGCCAGCAACGCCCTGCAAGCCTCCTTGAAGCCCTTGTCCTTGGAACGCTCAAAGAAGGGGTAAGCCGTGTTTGCCTCGTTCCAATTGGCGTGCGAGGAATAGCGCACGAAATAGATTGGCCCCATGGTGCCGTCTTCCTTCATCTCGCGCACCACCCTGCCTATGCCGCCTTCCTTGAACGGGTTGTAGCTGTGGCCGTAGAAGCCTACCACGAGCAACCTGCCGTTGGGCGCGGTGTAGAAGCCCATGCGCTGGTGCATGATGTAGCCATAATATGGCTTTGGGATGGTCACGCCCTTGGGAGCCTTGTACATGGGGAACACCACGAAAGGCTTGTCCCAGTTACGACCGTCGGTCGAGGTCACGAGAAGGGTGTGCCCGGGAGGTTGCTGCTCGTCCTTGGGGTTGGAGAGGTATTCGAGATAGAACTTGCCTTTCCAATAGGTCAGGTTCGGCGCGTGGTTGTAGGTCCACCCTATCGTGCTCACCGAGTCGGCGACATTGGGGTCGGCAATGGCGCCGTCGGCGCGGTTCGCCCTCATCACCTGGATGTTTTCCGTGCCTATGACATAGCGGAAGCCTCCGTCGTGCAGCCGGGGGTTGCATATCTCGCCGCCGACGTAGCGCACGGGTTCAGCGGGCGTGCCCGTCTGGGAAAAGAGTTGAAGTGGCACCACGGCGCACGACAACGCGAGGAAAAGGAGTCGATGGTTTATCATAGCTTTAGTTAGCTGCTTCATGTTTTTTTAATGATATGGCAAAGGTAAGCATAAAATTCGAAAAAGGCCTGTGCCTAACCGCATGGATTAAACACAGACCTAATTATTTTGCAAAAAGACAAATGCTACGTCATTGCGCGTAAATGGCGACATTCAATGTGCAATAACCCCACTGTATGTAGTTCCATCCCCAATAGCTTTGGTTGAGGTCCATTGTGGCGCGCACATACCTGCCCTTCACGGCACCATAGAGCACGTAGGCCGTATAACGGTACCAACCCATCGATACGCTTACGCCCTTGTGCCCTTCTGTTGAGCCTATCGTTGTCCACGTCTTGTTGTCGCTGCTCACTTCCACCTTGGTATTGGATACCACATCACCACTGAAGATGAAGCCCGTGATGTCTCGCTCCGAACCAAGGTCAAGCACGCAGCTTGCCGTAGCCTGCTTCTTGGTGAAACCCCAATTGCTGGTCGCGAATTTAGAGGCGTCGAGACCGTCGGCAGAGACGCAGGACATTTCATCCTCTGACACTGCCGTCCCCAGGATTTCCTTTGCGTCATCGTTTATCAAGCTCTGGGTGACGTTGACCACCACGTAGGCTGGCTCGTCAAGCTCCGCCTGCTTGCCATTGGCGGTCACCACGGGGCGCATGGGCAAGAGGTATGAGCCCAAGGCCAGCGTCTTGACCACATCGTCGGGAGCGGTGACCTTGACATCGCCCGTCGACTGCTTTGACGTGCCCGGAATGGTGGCTGGAGTCACGCTCAAGGCATTGACCACATTGTCGGGCAATGCCTGATATTGCGTGTTGTTGGCTTGGTTGTAAGCGTCTACCAACGACACGTCGGCCTTCAACGACACCGTGGCGTCAGCGCCCAACTCCACGACTGTGCTTGGCGTGAACGACGCGTCGATGCCGCCGAAGACACCCACAGGCGTGTTGACGACACTCGTCGTGGCGGTTGTCGACTTGAACTTCAAGAAGTTGTCGCCCGTGTTCACGATGAGGTATGCCACGCCCTGGTCCTCGCTGCCCACGGCTCCCGTTGGCGACAGCCTGAGAGGGATGAGATAAGCCGGGGCGGTGAGCTTGGCAAACGACTCCTGCGGCACCTCGACCTCCACGGAGTCGGCGCTCACATACTCGCCTTGCTTGATGGTGGCGTTTTTCACCTTGAGGCCGCTGAGCACGTCGTCGGGGGCGGAGACGTAAGACGTGCCATGATCCTCGTTGTACTTGCTCACGAAGCTCGTGTCCGCCACCACGCCCACGGTCACGTCGCCACTCGTGGGGCGCTGCACCTGGGCTGGGAACGAAGCCTTGGCCGAGCCGAGGTCGCCGACGGGCGTGTGGTAAATGACCCCCGTGAACTCCTTTTGGGCGGTCTTGTTCAGGAACACGAGGTTGTCGGGATTGCCCTTCACGTCGTAGGTGTCGTCGCTGGAGCAGGAGGC
>DAINOS010000094.1:0-9483 GCA_036743855.1 Prevotella sp.
ACCACATCATGATGCCAGCCGAGGTAAGCCCAAACGGAAACGCCATCCACACGCCCACCAACCCAAAGCCGAGCACAAAAGCACAAATATAGCCCATGGGCAACGAAATGACAAAGAATGCTATAAAAGCTATAATCATGAGTGGCTTAACATCGGCAATGCCTCGCAGCGCATTGGCATAATTGATTTGCAGGCCATCGCCAAACTGATAAACAAAGAATGGCACCATGAGGGTAATGACCGTTGACGACACTTCACGGGAGTCGGTGAACCAGCCACCGATGTGGTTGCGCAACAAGAATATAATGCCACCCAACAACAGCTCCAACGCCACCATGACCTGCAGGCCGGCTATCACAGTATGGCGCACATTCTCACGGTCGTTCTGGCCATTGAAATAACTCGTGCGCACAGCCACCGCCGCACCTAATCCATAATAGACCATGAAGGTGAACTGGGATATGGTAATCATCACCTGGTGGGACGCCAAGGCTATCGTGCCGAGCCAGCCCACCATGATGATTGACAGGGAGAACGATGCCGTCTCCATGCCCATCTCCAAGGCTATCGGCGTGCCAAGCGACACCAAACGGCGAATCAACTGGCGTGACCATCCCAACCGCAAGAATCCTTCACGATAAGGACGCATCTTCTTTCTGGCAAAGAAAACAAAAATAAACAAAGCGACCATCACCACTCGTGACACAAGCGTTGACACGCCCGCACCCAGCACTCCCATCTCGGGCATGCCTGCCTTGCCATAAATGAGCACATAGTTGCCAACTATATTGAGCAAGTTGCCAGAGAGGAGAATCCACATGGACGTGCGCGTCTCGGTAATGCTGTCGGTAAATTGCTTGAACGCATTGAACAACATGACAACTGGCAACGATGACAGCAATACCAAATAGTATGGCTTGATATAGGGCAATAACTCCTTTGGTTGCCCTATATTGCCAAGATTGAAATAAAGTATCATCAACGCTGCCATCATAAGCGCGCCAGCCATAAAATTGACCAGCAGCGCACAGCGGAGAGCCTTGCCAGCTTGCGGCAACTCCTCGCGACCATAAAGTCCGCCAACTATGGAAGTAAGGCCATAAGAGAATCCCGTACCAGTGATGATGACAAGGTTCATGATGTTGTTGACAAAAGAGGCGGCACCCAGCTCTGCTGTGCTGTGATGCCCTACCATCATGGTGTCAGCGAACCCCAAGACAATCATCCCAAGCTGGCCTATCATTATGGGAATCCCAAGCGAGAGAAGTGAACGGTAATGGTATGGGTATAATCTCATACTACTATCAAAAGCGTTCTTTGACTGCCTTCGCAAGCTTCTTCAACGCCATTTCGATGTATGCCTTTGGCGAACCCACATTCATCCTCATAAAGCCCTCGCCGCCAGGACCAAACATTTCACCATCGTTGAGAGCAAGATGCGCCTTGTCGATGAATAGATCGAGCAGCGCGTCGTGGTCGAGATGAAGACTTTGACAGTTGAGCCACACCAAGAAGCTTGCCTCTGGGCGAATTGGCTTGATTTGCGGCATATTCTCTTGGCAGAAGTCCACAACAAAGCGAATGTTGTCCTCAACAGTGGCAAGCATCTGCCTACGCCACTCCTCGCCTTTGCGGAATGCCGCTATAGTGGCAATGTGGGCGAAGATATGGGCCTCGTCGAGCTCATTGGCTTTAAGCCAACCAAAGAACCGTTTGCGAATGTCTGGATTAGGCACTATGGCATGAGATGAGACAATGCCCGCAATATTGAATGTCTTGGTTGGGGCCTGCATGGTGATGCTAATCTGCGCGGCTTTCTCCGACACGGAAGCAAAAGGAATGTGCTTGTGACCAAAAAGGGCCATGTCGCAATGTATCTCATCACTAATGACAATCAAGTGGTGGTCATAGCAGAAGTCGGCAAGACGAATGAGCGTCTCACGACTCCAGCATATTCCCCCTGGATTGTGAGGATTGCACAGGATGAGAATGCGGCATTTGTCATCACACACTCGCTCAAGTCCATCAAAGTCCATCTCATAATAGTCGCCAGCCTCAACATGGTCTGCCTCAAGTGCCTCGGGATGAACTTTCAAGGGATTCCACAAGACCTCACGTCCATTAGCGCGTGGCACAAGGAAGAATGGATGGTAAACAGGAGGCATGACGATGACTTTCTCATCTGGCTTGCAGAAAATGTTGCTGATAAGACCGATGCCCTTTACGATGCCTGGAATAAAACTAATCCACTCTGGCTTGACATCCCAACCATGGTGCCCTTTTATCCAATCAATAATTGCCGGACGGTAATCGGCTGGCTCGACAGTGTAACCAAGGATAGGATGCTCCAACCGTTTGCGCATTGCATCTATGATGTCGGGCATGACAGCAAAGTCCATGTCGGCTACCCACAATGGTTGAAGGTCATCACGCCCCCAACGTGGCAACAGCGCCTCGTGCATGAGGTCACCGCTGCCCATCCTGTCTATAATGGTATCGAAATCGTATTTCATGTGTTATGTTTAATATTATTGGCACCGCATTCAAGACAAGGCTTGCTTGATGTCATCGAAAATGTCGTCTACGTCTTCCAAGCCAACACTCAGGCGTACGGTTGTGTCGAGCACGTCCATTTTGGCTTTCTCCTCAGGGTTGAAATTGCCAAAGATGGTAGAGTAAGGATGAATGGCGAGAGTACGGTTGTCGAAAAGGTTTGTGGCGCGATGCACCAACTTAAGATTGTTGAGAAAGTTGAAGCATGCCTTCTCATTCTCCAAATCAATGCAGACCATGGCACCAGCCGTCTTGCCGAATTGTTTCTGTGCGAGTTGATAGAACTTATTGTCCTCCAAACCCACGTAGTTGACCGACTTGATTTGCTTCAAGCCACGCAACTTTTTGGCAAGCGCAAGGGCGTTTGACGCCTGCACACGATAACGGGCATCAAGGGTCTCAAGACCCATAGTTTGCATGAAAGCAACCTGCGGGGTCATGTAAGCGCCAAAATTGAAAAGCAGTTCGCTTTTTATCGTAGAAGTGAAGCCCTTGGTATAGTCGGTGCCATAATCAATAATCAAACCGCCGAGGGACGTGGCGCCACCACTGATGTACTTTGTAGACGACACCACTTCAATGTCAACACCAAGTTTCTTTGCGGAGAACATGGTGAACGGAATGGTTGTGGTATCAGCCACAAGAGGAATATGGTGCTCGTGAGCGATGCTTGCGAGAGCCGTGAGATCGGCAACTTCCATTTGCGGATTTGTGATAATCTCGACAAATATGCAGCAAGAGTTGTCATCGACAGCCATCCTTACTTTATCTATATCAGTGAGGTCGGTCGTATGAAGGTCTACGCCAAACTTCCTCAACGAGCGGTTGAGCAAATCAAACGTGTTGCCAAACATATGAGTAGACGACACCACATTATTGCCTTGCGCTGTAAGAGCAAGCATCGTATTGCTAATGGCAGCCATGCCACTGTTGAGCGCCGAGACGCTGAACGCGTCGGTAAGCGCACGCACGCGATCCTCAAAATTGTCGACCGTAGGGTTCTCGCAACGAGAATAATCTGGAGCGTCAATACGCTCACAGAAAGCGTCGGCCATTGTCTGAGCGTCATCAAATTCGTATGCCACGGCGTTATATACTGGCATACTCAAGGCATCATAAGCATCGCGACGGCGATAAGGCAAATGAATTGCCTGTGTATTTTTCTTCATTTTAGATTTATGATTAGTACCATTGAACGGCGTTGCTGTAACCTGAACGCTTGTCATATTTTAATGCGTCAGTAAGTGTTGAGGCGTTGCAACGGAACGTGAAATTATAGCTTGCGTAAGGAGCGAGGACGAGAGAACAGCTCATGTTGAAGCAGTGAAGGTCACGCTGCAATGAAGCCGTGGTCATCGACACCTTGTGGTTGTCGAAGTCATAACCTGATGAGAAACTGATGTTCCAACCATCAGAGATACGGAGGTTTCCGCTGACATTGAGAGTCTGCGTGAACTTATATGGATACCGCATGGTCTTGTAGTTGAACTTGTTTATATCCGTATTCTCGCTCATGGTTATACCATATCCGAAAGTAAGCGACCAAGGCATAGAGAATCTCATGTAGCCATCACCATCGGTGTCTGCCTTGCCACCACTGTTATCCTTTGATGCCCCATGCTGCGCGTCGATCATGGTGTCATCGACATTGCTTTCTATATCAGTGTCTATCTCGTCATCATCGTCTTTCTTGTTCTTTTTGTTCTTGTCATCGTCATCCCTGGCTCCACCAAACAGCTTTTTAATCTTCTCTGGGGTCAAAGTATAAGAAATATTTTGCGACATGCCTTGGAAGCGACCCCATTTTCCCATTCCCCAGTAGGTATGGTTACCGACATATGGCTTGCCTTGACTGTCAAGCTCATAGGCATAAGAGGCAAAAACGCCTGTCATGTTAAATGTGTAGTTTTTCCACCATTTCAGTCGGAGGTTGACCGTGAGGTCGCTGAGAGGTTTCTCCTTTGCCGCCATGTTATACGACATTGACCATCCAAGTTGGTCGATAAGGCTAATTTTCTTGAATCCGGTAGAGTCCTTATCACTCTTTACCTTCATTTCGATATTGTTGTCGAAACTCCAAGATATGCTACCCGTACGTCCTCTGCCTGGCACGCCATAAAGTTCGTTTTGGTAAGGTGAGTATTGCACAAGAGATACATTGCCATCGGCATCGGTCTTCTGGTATGTCTGATAATAACCATAGCGTGAGGCACTGAAATCAGGAGCATAGCTAAAGCTCACAGTTGGTGTTATGACATGCCTTATAGCCTGTATCTTGTCGCCGAATATCTTACGACTTGGCTTCCAGAAACCATATATCTTTGTGGAAGCCGACAATGACAGGTTCCAGTTGTACACGTTGTGGAAGCCGTAGGTAGTGTCACAGACTTCCTTTTGCGTCCGCTCATCCCACGACTTGTTAACCTTGTTGGTATACATTCGGTCTGTAAAGTTGAACGATGGGTTGAGGTTTATATATTTAAACAACGTGAAGTTGGCACTAATTGGAATGTTATGTTGGAATCCATTGCGCCAATCCTTGATAAGACTCGAATGCATCAACTTGTTTTCCTTGGTATTGATGGAATTGGAGAATTGTCCAGTATAGCTCATGGCTATTTTCTCATACCATCGCTCGTCGCCAGCCGCATGCTTGCGACGGAAAGGATAAAAGCGTGATATGCTAATGTTCAAGTCAGGCAATGTCATCGAAATAGTGGAATCGCGCATGTTCTGGCTTAGGTTTGCCGTGGAACTGAGCGACATTCCAATGCTCGAGAAAGTCGTGCTCCAGTTGATTGAAGATGTACGCGTCGACTGTGTAAGCGATTGCGGGTTGTACATGCTTGTCAAATTGTTACGCTCATAACTCGACGTGGCGAAGTTGACACTGGCAGACAGCGACATGAACGGATTAGCCTTTGCGTCCTGCCTATGGCTCCATTGCAACTTAAAACTCGTTTGCTTGGCATAGTCTGGCATACCCTTGTCGCCAGTACGCGTGTCTTGATAACTGAAAAGGAAAGAACCGTTATACTTATAGCGTTTTCTATAGTTGCTCGTAGCTGTAAGTCCCCAAGACCCTTTGGTATAAATTTCGCCTATGAGTTTAAGGTCCATTTTGTCGCTGATAGCAAAGTAGTAGCCGCCGTCCCTTAGATAGAATCCGCGGCTTTGCTCATCGCCATAACTCGGCATGATGAAACCAGAACTATAACTCTTTGTGAATGGGAAAAAGCCATAAGGTATGGCAAATGGCAATGGCACATCTGCCACGACGATATAAGCTGGTCCGAAAACAGCGTCTTTACCAGGCCTTACCTTTGCGCGCGAAAGAGAGATATAGAAGTCTGGATGCTCTTTATCGCAAGTGGTATAACGGCCATGAGCGAGATAAACGTCACCCGTGGCTGTACGCTTGGATATTTTACTTCTCAAGAAGCCATCATCCTGTTTGGTCAACGCATTCTGTACCAAGCCCTTCTTCGTCTTAAAGTTGAAAGCTATGGTATCGGTGTCATAGTTGTCAGCACCCATCACGAAGACTGGGCGACCTTTAATGCCCCCCTTCTCCGTACTGTCTGGTGAGCCTGTGGCATGAACAAGCGAAGAGTCAAGGTTCATACGTATCTTGTCACTCTTCAAGTCCATGTTCTCATATTTCACCTCCGAGTTGCCATACAGCTTGGCATCTTTAGTCATTGCGTCGTAAACCAGCGAATCGTTTGCTGAATAGGTAACAGGAGCGTCAATGCCCTGCTTCTTAGCGCGATTTATTGAGTCGGCACGAATAGAGTCGTCAATGGCTTTATTGTGATGATAAACGGCAAGTTGGAGGGAATCCATGGCAAGAGTATCAATATCAGCTTTGTCTATCTTTATTGAATCCTTGCCTTCTTTGCCACTCGCCGCCCCTATGTCATGTTTTTTCACAGGAAGAAGCGTGCTGCTTCCTGCCCACGCACACACCACGGCGGAAATAAGTAATATGATGAAAGACTTAGTCCTTAAATATGTCCACATTATTAATGCATGTATTTTAGTGCAAATATTATCGCATAATGCCAATGCATAATATGTGTGCAAAATTACAATATTATCTTGGGATTATTGGCCTCTTTTCGCAAATTTAACGTGCTTGCCCATATTTTATGTAGCAACACTCTTTCAATTAAGTGTTTCTATCATTGATGATCAATGCATTTCATGTTCTCGCAACAAATATCATTGTTAATATTGACTAAATCCTACAAATAATTGGCCTCTAATTTTTGCAATTGTAAATAAATAGTTAACTTTGCATGACCAAATCAGAAGATGCATACACTTTTGAATTGTTTTTGGAGCAAAATGGTTCCGTAGCTCAGCTGGATAGAGCAACAGATTTCTAATCTGTGGGTCCAGGGTTCGAATCCCTGCGGAATCACTTTTTGTTAACAAAGGAAGTCTCCTAAGAGGCTTCCTTCTTGCGTTTATAATCAGGAATACAAGGAATTGTCAAGCCACAAGCGAAATGAATGGTCGACCTAACTCTTCCTTGTGAGATTTTTAATACATATTTATCCCAAGATTTGACTGGCATGTTCCTTCACCTTGATTTCCTTCGGACCGATGACGCGAGTGATGACACCGTTCTCATCGGCAAGGAACGTCGTGCGAAATACTCCCATTGTAACCCTTCCATACATTTTCTTCTCGCCATATACGCCGAGTTGGGTTACCAATTTCTTCTCCGTGTCGCAAATAAGAGGGAAAGGCAGGTTGTTCTTCTCGATAAACTTCTTGTGGCTTTTCGCATCCTGTGTACTCACGCCTATCACGACATATCCTTCAGATAGGATACGCTCGTAATTGTCGCGAAGGTTGCAAGCCTCGTTGGTGCATCCTGGCGTAGAGTCGCGAGGATAAATGTAAAGCACCAACTTCTTGCCGTTTAGTTCGGCAAGAGTCCATTCTTTTCCGTCTTGGTCTACGCCAAGAACCTCTGGTAATTTCTGTCCTACTTCCATAATCGTAATTTGAAAATATAAAATTACGACATTCTATCCTAAACAATAGAATTTCAAGCAAAGTTTAACAGAAATTAGTCGAGTTATTATATAGTGTGAAAAGGTAAGCCCTAAATCTTGGAATACACATTCCAAAATTTAGGGCTCTATAGACTTACCAGTTTACCTTTTCATTTAAGATGACGCCATCGGTTGCATCCTCGGCAGTGAAAGTATCGCCACGATATTGCACGCACAGCATCACCAATGGCTCTGTGCCATTGTTGCGGATGGAACGCTTGCCAGCAGGAGCTACTCTCACCACGCTTCCCTCGGTGATAGGGAACACCTTGCCATCCACCTGGAACTCGCCCTTGCCACTGAGGAAGAAATACAGCTCCTCGTGGTTCTTGTGAGTGTGGAGGAAGCCAGTCTCAGTGCCAGGGGCAAACGACTGGAATGAGAACTCACCACCTGTCGCGCCTACCAAAGCGCCGCCGAATACCTTACCAGGGATCTTAACCTCTGGCGAAAGCTGTAATACGTACTCGTTCAAATCACTGAACTTGCCGAAATCCACGGCTGTCACATTCTCTGCCTTGATAATAGTTTTTGCCTCTTTCATAGTCTTTGTATAATTTATGTTCGTTATTTTGTTTTACGATGCAAAAGTACTATTATTGCTTCATTTACACAAGAGGAAACTTCCCCGTGGGTTACTAACCCTAAGGTAACTATTGCTGACTATCAGAAGTTAACATCTTGGCGATTTAAGTTAGTTTAACACCGGAAGTAGCAGCATATTGAGAAAGTTGGTTACTTTTGTATACTAATATTGAAAACAAAGCCTTTACAGGCTTGTCAACAAAGAAAAGATTAATGAACAATCAGATAACGGACACCATCTTCAAAGACTGCCCCATCCGCAACATTTTGGCACACATTTGCGGCAAGTGGTCATTATTGGTCATCTACGTGATGCACCAAAGTGAGAGCATTCGTTTCAATGCCCTCCACAGAGCCATCCCCGACATATCGCAAAAAGTATTGACCTCAACTCTCCGATCGCTCGAATCGGATGGTTTCATTACCCGACAAGTATATGCAGAAGTTCCTCCAAGAGTTGAATACTCGCTCACCGACCGTGCCCGATCGTTCATACCATTGGTTGAAAGCATGATAACTTGGGCACAAGATAATATGGCAGGAATCCTAAAAGATAGGGGCAAGGCGAAACAACATAATATTTAAGTGAATAATAATTTCACCATCTCGAAGCTTTTGCCTATTTTTGCATAATAAACCATACTATCATGGAACAGCAAGTGAAACAAGTACCATACGGCGTGGCCGATTTCGCCACAGTGATGACGCAGAACTTATATTATGTCGACAAGACCATGTTCTTGCCGGAATTGGAGAAGCAGCCACGCAACCTGTTTTTCATTCGCCCTCGGCGCTTCGGCAAGAGCATATTCCTGAGCATGCTCTACTCCTACTATGATTGCAACCAAAAGAGCAGTTTCGGGACATTGTTCGGCAGCCTGTGGATTGGCAACCACCCTACCCCGTTGCAGGGGAAATACCAAGTGCTCTTCCTCGACTTTTCGCAGATTACCGGCAAGATCGACGTGCTGGAGGAGAGGTTCAACGCCTATCTCTCAATCAAGCTGGACGGCTTCGCGCAGCAGTACGCAGAATATTACGGTAAAGAGAAGCTTGAGGAAATAAAGTCAAAGACAGAGTATGCCGACAAGCTGCAGATTATATTCGATGCGGCCAAGGCCAATGGTTTCAAGCTTTACCTCATCATAGACGAATACGACAACTTCACTAATGTCGTGCTCAACGAGCATGGCGAGAGTGTATACCATGCCATCACACATGCCGACGGGTTCTACCGCGACGTGTTCAAGAAGTTCAAGGGCAACTTCGAGCGCAT
>DAINOS010000095.1:0-9397 GCA_036743855.1 Prevotella sp.
CGATGGTCAACTTGTCTATTTTTGGACGAACATATATTGTCTTTTTCATAGGATTCGAAATTAGCATGATAAATATAACAAGGTATAAGGGGTTATCTAACCACGACTTTAGTGCCGTTGACCACATAGATGCCGGTCGGCAGCGAGAAGGAGCGCGTGTCGCCAGCCATCAGCTTCGCCACGCCTACCGTGGCACCACTGATGGCGCGGATGCTGACACAAACGTCATCCGTGGCTTTAACTGTCAATACGCCAGCATTGGCTGAGAGCTTGAAGCCAGTGTCTGAGGCTTCGGCAGCAGGCAGCGAGATGTTTGTGGGTTGCGTGTTTGGCTCCGTGGAGACGCGAAGGTAGCGAACTGTATTGTTGGCTGTGCCCACGCGGTCGTACCACGTGCGGAACGGCAGGACATAGACATCAGGGTAGCTATCGTCGAGGTTGAGCGACGACACGAACAAGTCTTGGTTGAAATAGAACACGCCCTCGGCCTTGGGTATCTTGACACCGGAATAAGTGCCACGGTTGGCGAGCGACATCGACGCGCCGTCCACCGTGCCTTGCGCCGTCTCGCCATTGAGCGCCGATGGAGTCTTGACAATCGTGGCGCCACTCTGCCTAAGCGTGAACATCACGTCATCGCCGGCGGACGATGCGGCATGATTCTCGATGTTGACGAGGTACGGCGTGTTTGCCACGGTTTCCGAGACACCCGTGCAGGGCGAGAAGTGGGCGTTGACCGTATAGCGCGAGCCAGTGGAACTGAACGAGTTGTCGGCGTTCATGGAGTAGAACGTGAACTCGCCATCATCAGCTGACTGATGGTAAATGCCAGTCTCGGGGTCGAGTGCCAAGGTGAACGGCATGACCACCGACACCCACTTGGCCGTAATGTTTGCCTTGGTGAGGATGCGATGGTAGATCACCTCATTGTTGGCGTTGACACGAATGTCATATAGCGAGAAGAAAGGCTGCTTGTCGGTGAGCACGATGTCGTTCTCGGCATTGAAATCATCGCCAGCCTCCGACTTTGTTGCCACGTTGTCGAGACTCGCGGTCACGCCCTGCGGCAGATACATGAGCGCGTTCTTGCCCACGAGAGCCTTGATGTCGGCAAGTTTGCCAATGGAGGCATTGTTCTCACTGGTAATGACCGCCTTCACCTTGCTCAGGTCAACGTAGAGCACATGGTTGAGGTCTTTTGGCTTGCCAGAGGTCGTTTCGTTCATCTTGTCGATGACCTGCTTGGCGTAGACATATCCCGTGCCCTCCGGTATGGCGTTGCCGCTCTTGTCTTTCAACGTGACCTTGACACCTGCGTAGAAATTATCGTCGAAGCCATCGGCGAGCATGGCGTTGTCGTAGATGCGCGTATAGGTGATGACCGGCTCATAGTTTTCCCGTTCAAGTTTCATGCTCGTGGAGTAGTAGGCATAATAAGCATGACGCGGCGTAGTGGTAGGCGCGATGTTGTAACGCGTCTCGTCGCACACCATCATGTAGAAGTCGCGGTAAGCGTCCTCCGTGGTCGTGATGTCGCTCCACGAGCCACCTTGAGTGGCATACTCCGCATTGGAATAACGATACTCCTCGTAATAGAAAGTCTCATTGCCTTGCGTTCCGGCCTTGAACTTGTCGGAGTTGTTGCATCGGAACGCCTTGGTGCCCGCCACATCGACAAGGATTTTCTTGGTATAGTCGTAGTCGGCAGCATCAGCGCGGTGCATTTGCAGGTTCTCGCCAATGACATTGTAGTAAGCCGACCTCACGAAATGGTAGCGGGAGTTCTGGCCTTGCTTTCCCAAGTCGGCATAAGTCTCATCGGCTTTCTTGTGGTGCAAGCCCTCAAGGTCGAATTTCAAGTTTTTCGTTTCCACGTTGGCAGGCACTGCGAAATCCACCTTGCCGTTGATGCCAATGGTGAAGTCGTCAGCCAGATACTGTTGCTTGAGCTTAGTCTCTCCCGACGGCAGCGTGCACGCGATGTCCATCTTGTCGATATAGGGGTTGAGTGACTCAAGCTCCACCTCAAGACTTACATAAGCGAGTTTGTCACCCTCCAGCCCCTCGATTTGCAGTTTCACGGCATCGTTGTTCATTTGTCCCAACGCGAGTTCTCCTGTCGGGTTGTCGGCATCGACCTTGGCAGTTTGTGCCACGGTGTTGCCCGTCTTGTCGTAGAGCTTGATGGTGAACGCGCCTGCCACTTCGTCGGCACTTTCCAGCACCGCGTGCTGACCATCCTTGTTGAAGCAACCTGCTCCATTGCCGTCGTAAGAGACAAAATGTTTATTAAATAGTACTTGGTAGTAGAGATTGGAACCATCGGTTTTGAAAGTGGTGGCTTGGTTAGACTTCGTTGTCGTTGACAAGGAAGCACCAGGCCTGCCACTTTTATACATTAGATAGGTAGTTTTGTCTTCTTCTGTGATTGATACCTTGCCATCGGTGCCATAAGTCCAAGCCACCTTAGTGGTGGTGAACTGCAACGAGGCATTCATGTAGCGCCTATTGCCATCGGTGATGTATATGTTGTCGCCCATCTTTACACCATGGCTTACACTATTTGAGATAAAGACCCGCGCTCCCACGATGCGATAGCCAACGGGCAGCTTCGTCTTTCCGTCCTGCGAGAGAGCCTCGGTGGGAGATTCCAGCCAATAGGTGTTGTTTTTCAGCCCCATGTAGCCACGTCCGTCTTTCCGTCCCACTGTTTGTATGCTCTTGTCGCCCTCATTGCCAGGCACGGCGGTACCATTGACAATACCAGTCTCGTCATAGAAGAGGAAGTTGGCGGCAAGGTCTTTCACATTGTTGTAGTCGTATTTATAAGATGTGTAGCCCCTATTGGTTTCCTTCTTTATCTGTCCGAAATCCACACGCTGCGTTTGGAACGGCAGAGCCACACAACTCACGGCAAACGACAGGGAGGCAGGGCTAAGCACTTCGCTGAACTGGTCGGTACACTCGAAGGTGACGACAAAGGACGTGACCTTAACGCGCGCCATGCCTTCGGGGTGATCCTGACGGAAATAAAGAATGTTGCCCATATCGTCATCTGACATCGACGTGCGCTGCAAAACCGCGCCAGTGGTGCCGCGAGACACCGTGACGCTCTTGTTTGCCTTGCTGAAAGCGGCGTCCATCTCCATGAACGTGCTCCGCGATTCGCTCTTCGAGTCGTAGTCCATCACAATCTTGTAGCTCGTGAAGCGATAGCCCTTGGGCAGTGACAGCGACATGTGGTTTATGACCGATTCTTTGGCGCCCGAAGCGAACACGAGGTTGCCGTCAGCCACGCCGATGTTGTTGGCGTGCTCCTTCATCAAGCCGTTGCTGGTGAGTCCACTCTTGTCGGACGAGACGAGGGTCATTGGCAACTGGCTGTGCACCCACGCGCCGCCAAAGCCAGAGAGGTGGCTCTCTCCTTCATAACTCGCCGCCGAGATGACGTTTCCCGTCTTGGGGCTGATACTCACAGTCTGGGCTGATGCCATCGTGGCGACAGCCAAAAGGACTGCCACGGCGAGCCACCTCACCACGCCAAGTCCATTGGATAATAATCTTGATAGCTTTTCCATATATTAATAGGTCTATTGATTTGTCATCCACAAAGATAGGCAAAAACGCGGTCGAGAAGCCCCAATACCAAGCCATGGGTGTATCATAACAGCCATTACATTGTAACAATTCGAAATGTTACAACAAAAAATCAACCCGAAAAGGGCATTATAACATGAATATAGCATCAACTGGCAACAAAATAGGCATAAGACTGGTGGGATATGTGATACATTTTTTATAACTTTGCGTAAAAAGAATAAAATATATGAAACTACTCTCCCATCTCGCAATCGCGGTAATGGTTGTCATCATGGCGGCCTGCTCAACCGATGGGCAAGCGCCACGAAAGGGCCAACCAGGTGATGACAGATACACATACGAATATGTGAAGAAGATAAGCGTGACTCAGCCCAAGCAAGCGCTCAGACTGTTGCGGACTGTCGAGGAGAGGAAGACGATGCCCGCGCTTGACATCAACGTGCTGCGCGGCATAGTGTACTACAACTCCATGCTCGACTACAAGAAGGCATGCCTATACACCGATGCCGCCCTGCGCGACCCGAACATAAGCAAACACCCCGACCGTCTGGAGGAGATGCTGCACATAGCGGCATTGATATACTACAACCGCAGCGACTATGCCAACTGCCTGAAGATTACGGAGCGTGGGCTCGCTGAGGCATACAAGCACAACGACCGGCCACTGGTGGCGAAATTCATGACCGTGCTGGGGCAATGCCACTATGAGACCGGCGACACGCGACACGCCATAGGCTGCTACGACAGGGTGATAAACATACTAAACAGCGAGAACAAGAAGACCCAGGAATGGAAAAGCCAATATGACCTCGTGACCGCCTACGCGCTGAAAGCCAACACCCTGCTCGAAACCAAACAACACGCCGAGCTCTTCGACACGCGCCCAAACTATGAGGCCGCCCTAAGAAAGCTCAACGCCATGCCCGAAAGCATAAACGGCGTGAACGACATGGCCAATGCCACGTTCTATTCCATCTTCGCTATCGGCTACGAGGAGAACGGTGACCACGACAAGGGCAACGCCATGTATGACAAGCTGATGGGTACGCGCGCCGCCACAACACCAGAGGGTGCCACCTTCGTGGTGCCATACCTCATGCAGAAAGGGCAATACGCCGAGGCGCTGAAGAAAGAAAACGAGATGGATGCCGTGTGGCGGAGAAACGGCAAGGACACCGTGGACTACAACTACGCGCACACGATACTGATGAGCAAGGCGCGCACGCTGCAAGCCCTCGGACGCTACAAGGAGGCCATAGAGACAGGCATGAGGGCATACGCCCTGGCCGACTCTCTCAACAAGCGCACCAGGAGCGACAACGCCACATGGATGTCGGAGCAACTCGGCAAGGACGTGCTGAAAAAATACATAGACCGCCAAGACAAGATACTGAGAGCCAGCAACGTGGCCAATATCATAATAGCCACGCTGCTCGCGGTGTGCGTGGCTCTCATCATAGTGGCGTGTCGCGTGAACAAAAAGCTCAAAGCCAAGAACCAAGCCGCCTCAGCCCTCGTGAACGACCTGCTGGAATACAAGAGCCAGCTCATAAACCACATAGACGAGAACCTGCCCGAGCACGACGAATTTCTGAAAGTGGAGAAAGTGGTGATAGAGCGCCGGATCTTCGCGCGGCCTAAGGTGGAGCGCGGTGACGTGGCAAAGGAATTAGGCATGACCGTGGCAGACTTCAACGCCCTGTTTTCCGCCTATTGCAAACAATCGTTCAACAACTATATCAACGACCTGCGCATGGAGTATGCCGCAAAACTGCTGAAAGAGAAGCCAAACTATACCATTGAAGCCATTGGTGCCGAATGTGGCGTGCCCATACGCCAGACGTTTCACCGGCTTTTCGCCAAGAAGTTTGGCATGACACCGGCAGAATATCGCAAGAGCGTGGAAGAGGAATGAGATGAGCTATGGACTATTCGGAGAAACTGATAACAAAAGGTCTGAAAGACGGTGACCAAGAGGCCTACCGCTACATCTACGACACCCACTACCAAGTGTTGTGCTATACCGCGAACAAGTATGTGCACGACCAGTTTGTGGCGGAGACCATCGTGGGCGACGTCATATTCAAGTTGTGGGAGCGGCGCGCGAGCATCAACATCAACACGTCGCTCAGAAGCTATCTCGCCCAAAGCGTGCGCCACGCCAGCCTCGACTACCTGCGCTCCAAGCGTGAAAGATACGAGGTGGCACAGTCGCGACTGACAGACAATGCCGCCATAGACGACGCCATGGGCACCACGTCGGGCGACGACCCTCTGGGCAACGTGATTGGCGACGAACTGGAGACGCACGTGGAGAAAGCCATATCCGCCCTACCCTATGAGAGCCGCCGCGTGTTTGAGATGAGCCGCTTCATGGGCAAGAAGCAAGCTGAGATAGCGGAAGAACTTGGCATATCGGTCAACACCGTGAAATATCACATTGGCAACGCGCTCAAGCTCTTGACACGAGATTTGGGCAAGTACATAGTGGCGCTGTTGTTCATGGCATGAACGGCCAATCGGACTGCGAGCAGGCACTGGCAATTCCCCTGCAAAGCGATAAAAGTCACATTTTTATAAAAAAAAACTTATTTTCCACTATACCTAAACTTTCTTTTTTCGTCATCTCTATGAAACCTCGCATGAAAACCGAGAACAACACGAAGCAATCAATGCAAAACAACGAGATATACATCCTTGTGGCAAGCGAGCTAAGCGGCTCTCTCTCAGCAGATGAACGACAACGGCTGAAGGAGTGGGAAGCCGCAGACCCACGCAACGCGGAGACCCATGCCCACCTCGTGAGGATATGGAATGCCACGCCCAACGTGGAGGAACTTGCCGCCTACGACAAGGAAAAAGCCTATGAGAGATTCCTTGAGCGCGTGGCAGAAGCCAAAGAGACGGAAATCGCTACAGACTCCGATGCTCACGAGTCCGACGAGGTACGCCCGACGACGCTGCGCCGCGTGATGCGGCTCATGCGCTATGCCGCGGTGTTGGCGATGATAGCGTGCGGCTGCTCTTACCTCTTTTATCATCTTGGACAGCACGAGATGGAGACCGCCTTCGCGCAGATAGTGGTGGAAGCACCCGAAGGATCCACGTCGAAGGTGACCCTGCCCGATGGCACCGCCGTGTGGCTCAACGCCGGCAGCCGCATAGCCTATTCGCAAGGCTTCGGCGTGAAAGACCGCCAACTGTCGCTCACGGGCGAAGGCTATTTCGAGGTGTTCAAAAACAAGAGCATGCCATTCAACGTGCAATCGGGCAGCATCAACGTGAAGGTGCTCGGCACAAAGTTCGACTTTCGCGACTACCCCGATGACCGCACTGCCATGGTGAGCCTCGACGAAGGCCACGTGGCGCTGACAATAAGCCAAAAGCCCCAAGAAGGCGAACACGACCTCTTGCCCAACCAGCGCGCGGTGCTCGACAAGCGCAGCGGCAACCTGGCCGTGGAAGACTACTCCGCCAACACGGCGCGCCTATGGACCGACGGCACCATAATGCTCAACGGGCGGCGACTGTCGGAGATAGCAGCAGACCTGGAGCGAGCCTACGCCGCACACATAGAGATAGCCAACAGCACCGTGGCAGCGACGAGGTTCTCGGGAGTGTTTCACCGAAGAGACCAAAGCCTTGAGCAGATACTCAACGTCCTCGCCGGAACGGGACGCATAAGATACACTATAAAGGGCAACGTGGTAAGGATATACTGACCACAGCCACCAATAAAAAGCTTTAACCCTAAAAAGAAAGCGCAAGGCTGGAAAAGCCCTGCGCCAAGAGGCTGACGCGCCAACACGAAAACCATTAGCGTCTCGCCGCACGTAGAAAAAGCAATTGTAAACAAAAACCAAATATCAATAAACTTTAAACTAATAAGATGAACATCCAAAGAAAGAGCCTCACCGTGGCTGCGTTTCTGTTGTCCATGAGCCTCGGGGCAAGCGCCCAGAGCGTCAGGCTGCACCTCAATGGCGTCAGCGTGAAGAAAGCCATGACACAACTGCGAGAGAAGAGCGGATACTCGTTTGTATTCGCCCTCTCTGACGTGAACACGAGCCGCAAGGTGAACGTCAACGCGACGGAATTGAAGCAAGCCGTGAACCAGATTCTCCAGGGACAGGACGTCTCCTACAAGATTGACGGCAAGAACATTGTGGTGTCTAAGAAGAAAGAGCAAAAGGAAAGAGCCACAGCCCCACAGCAAGGCAAGAGCGCCAAGAGGGTGACGGGCAACGTGGTGGACGAGACTGGCATGCCCATCATCGGTGCCACCGTGCGACAGAAAGGCACACAAAACGCCGTGGTGACCGATATGGACGGCAACTTCGCCCTCAACGTGCCAGAGGGCAGTGAACTGGAGATAAACTACATAGGCTATGAGCCCAAGGCCCTACGCGTGGCGGACAAAAACAGCTATTCGCTCGCCATGCAGCCAGAGTCGAAAGAGCTGAAAGAGGTGGTGGTGACCGCCCTCGGCATCAAGCGCGCCGAGAAAGCACTGAGCTACAACGTGCAAAAGGTGGACGGCGACCAGCTCACCACCAACAAGGACGCAAACTTCATAAACTCGCTCAACGGCAAGGTGGCTGGCGTGAACATCAACGCCTCATCATCGGGTGCCGGAGGATCCGCCAAGGTGGTGATGCGTGGCGCGAGGAGCATAGAGCAGTCGAGCAATGTGCTCTACGTGATTGACGGCGTGCCAATGTTCAACCTAAGCGGTGACGGTGACACCGAGTTCGGCTCCAAGGGAACGACTGAGGAGATAGCCGACATCAACCCCGAGGACATAGAGTCGATGTCGGTGCTCACGGGTGCCGCCGCGGCAGCCCTCTACGGCAACCGCGCCAGCAACGGCGCCATCGTGATAACGACAAAGAAAGGCCAAGCGGGCAAGACGACAGTCACCGTGAGCCAGACGACGGAGTTCTCCAACGCCCTGCGCACGCCTGAGTTTCAGAACCGCTACGGCACAGGCTCGTCGCTGCGCGACGCCGGAGCCGACTCCTACTCATGGGGCAAGTTGCTCAACGACGCCAACTACGTGGGCTATGACCCAGTGTCTGACTATCTGAAGACCGGACTGGTGACGACAGAGGCCGTCACCCTGTCTACGGGAACGGAGAAGAACCAGACCTACGTGTCGGCATCGGCGGTAAACTCGGGCGGCATAGTGCCAAACAACAAATACAACCGCTACAACTTCTCGTTCCGAAACACGTCAAAGATGCTCGGCGACAAGCTCACCTTGGACGTGGGTGCGAGCTACATCTACCAGAACGACCGCAACATGGTAAACCAGGGTGTCTACGCCAACCCGCTGGTAACAGCCTATCTCTTCCCACGCGGCAACGATTACAACGACATGAAGATATATGAGCACTGGGACACGCAGCGCAACATATACGTGCAGAACTGGAACGGCCTCATCAACGAGTTTGTGGGACAGAACCCATACTGGATAAACTACCGCAACCTGCGCGAGGACAGCAAGCACCGCTACATGATGAACGCCGGAGCTACATACAAGCTCACGAGCTATCTCAACGTGACGGCACGTATACGCATAGACAACTCTGCCAACAAGTATGAGAAGAAATACTATGCCTCGACCAACACCACCCTCGCCGGCACCAACGGGCAATACGCCCTGTCGAACACCGACAACAAGCAGCTCTACGGCGACGTGATGGTGACATTCGACAAGCGTTTTCTCGACGACCGCCTGTCGGTGAACGCCAACGCCGGTGCCATTCTCTCCGACATCCGCCAAAACGTGTCAGGA
>DAINOS010000096.1:0-2794 GCA_036743855.1 Prevotella sp.
CTACGGCTCCGCTGATGGTGAGCACCACGATGCGCTGCAAGGCTATGGGCTTGACAATGAGGTTCTTGGTGAGGTATGCCTGTGGCACGATGCCCAAGGCCGAGAGGGGTATGCAGACAAAGATGACCCGACACAGCAACGTCAGGTTTTCCTGATGATAAAACCTCGCTATCAGCGGGGCGCAGAAAAACAGGATGACGTAAAGGCTCGTGCCCATGATCGTGGAGAACCAAAACACGGAGTTGTAGTCTCGGTGCTCAGGTGCCTTGAGGTTGATGAGAGCCGACGTGAACCCACTGTCCTGCAAACAACTGGCAATGGCGGTGAAGATGGCTACCATGCCCACCAAGCCGTAGTCGGCAGGGCTGAGCAGTCGAGCCAGGAAAACACCGATTATGGCGTTCAGAATCTGCATGCTGCCATTGTTCATGGCCGCCCAGAAAAGCCCGGAGGCCGTTTTCTCTTTCAGTGAGCTCATGAAAACCTTTGGTAAATTGCGTTGTTGCGTTTGATGAAGTTGTAGTGGAACACCTTTTTGCGCAGTTTGGAGAAGTTGAATTCCCACACGAAAGCCAGGCGTTGCCACAGTGTCAGCTTCTTGTCGTCCTCATACATCCCTGGCGGTAGGTACGTGCGATAGAGCATGGCAAGGGTATCGAAGGCGCTGAAGTCGTGGTGCTTGCCCGTGAAAATCCACGTCTCTGCCAGCATCCTGTCCTTGCGCTCCTCAGGTGTCAGTGGCCTTAGCGTGCGTATGTATGCCGCCCTTGCCCACCAGAAGTTGCCGGCGTACATGGTGAAGGTGGCAGGCTTGGGAGGATAGCGCAGACAGCCGTAAGTGTCATAACCCGCCGACAGCACGTTGGCGGCGACAGTCCACTTGTCCATGTTGAAATATTCCATCACTTCCCGCCAGGCTTCCACCTTTTTCTTGAAATAGAGCCAATGGCGGTCGCTCTTTTGCGGCCCGTGGTAGGAAACGCCCTTTGTGTGGAAATAATAGATGAGGCAGTCTTCCTCTCTCGCTTTCCCGTAAGCCGCGTCCAAGGCGGGGTATTCAAACTGTTGGGCGTCGGAGGTGCAAGCCGCTATTTCATAATGTATGCCATCGAGCATCTTCTTCATCTTCTCGATGTCTTCCGTGTGCCGATATATGCAGCTGATGAACAGCGTCTTGGTTCTCGCCGCGAGTCCGCTCTTCTTCAGTCGCTCAATTTGCAATGGCATGAGCTTCTCCCAACCTTCCGCGCAGAACACGTGGTAGACACCGTATATCGGCAGGTCGCCCGTGTAGGGTCGCTCCCAACGTGTCAAGTCCTCTTTGCGGTTTATGTGGACAAGGGTCGTGCTGATGGTTTGCCAAATGCTCATTGCTACACTGTGAAATCATTGCAAAAGTACGATATTTCCTTTGAAGGAACAAAATATAGTAGTACATTTGCAACATGAAAGCTAAAAAAGTCGTTGTAAACCAGACAATACAGTTTAAGGCATATTCCAAGGTCTGCGCCTTGGGCAAGGCTCGTGATGACGTGAACCGCACGTTGTCGGATTGTGGCTATGATGTGGAGATTATTCTCTGCAAGCGTTATCCCGTGCCGTTTCTTTCCAATCTCATGGGTTTGCTGAAAAACATAGCCATGATTTCCCGTCATCCGTTGGGCTCCGAGTATGTCGTGCAGTATCCAGTGTCAAGCAAGGTCATATTCCCTTGGGTGCTTCGGCTGCAACGACTTCTTGGCAACAAGGTGACCATCCTTATTCACGACATCCAGACCGTGCGCAATGGCCGTGACCTCACGCCCGACCTCCGCGTGTTCAGGTTGGCTAATAAGGTCTTGACCCATACGAAAGCCATGAGCCGCTGGATTCATGACCATGGAGTCGCGACTCCCACCGAGGCGATACAGCTTTTCGATTACTATACAGACGATGACTTCCGCCCGAAGGAAGATTTGCTGAGGCAAAAAAAAGAGATAGCCTTCGCGGGCTATCTCCGTAAGTCGTCTTTCTTCACCCCTTTGTCCGCTTACGACTTCAAGGATTTGACCTTTAACCTTTATGGCAAAACCGATGACGATTTCCATGTGTCGGGCAACGTGCGTTACCTTGGTGTCTTCGAGAGCAACCACACGGCCGCTGTCGAAGGGGGCTGGGGGCTCGTGTGGGACGGCACGTCAATAGACACGTGCGAGGGCGAGCTTGGCGATTACCTCCGCCTCATAGCCTCGCACAAGTTGTCGCTATACCTCGCCATGGGCATCCCCGTCATCGTGTGGAAGGAGAGCGCCGAGGCAGAGTTCGTCACGCGCGAGGGCTTGGGCATTGCCGTGTCCAGCCTGAAAGAGCTGCCCGACCGCATATCCGCAATCTCGGATGACGAATACGGTCGAATGCTCGACCGCTGTCGTGCCCAAGGCGAAATCCTCAGACAAGGCGGAATGCTGAAGAAGCGAATAAAGTGAAATTGCTGAAAATAAGGACTTTAAGTCACCCATAAGAAATGGCATCGGCTTTACGCTTGAATCGCGACGCGATTCAAGCGTAAAGCCGATGCCATTTAAGTGTAAAGGCGACGCGATTCAAGCGTGAAGGCGACGCGCCACCAAAACAACTTGAAAAAGGTCGTGAAAAGGTCGGATTCTTATAGCATATACCACGCTATCAAGTATCCATTGTATCCCCAGAAATACACAGTGAGCATCCGGATGAGGTACCTTGTGTATTCGGCTTGTCGCCCATGAAGTTTTCTTAGCAGGCAAGCCAATGCCACGGGTATGATGAACATCCAGTG
>DAINOS010000096.1:2894-9372 GCA_036743855.1 Prevotella sp.
TCGGCATTGATCCAGCGCAGGAAAGGCTTGTCGCTGATCGACTTGCCGTTGATTTTCGTCATCTCAATGGAGTTTCTCACGTCGCGCAGCGAGTCTTCCCTGAATTTCGCGGGGTCTTTGATGGCCAACTTCCGCTTCATCACTTCAGCGTTGTTGTCCCTCTGAGCAACGATGGTCTGGCTTTGTATCCAGTAGGTTCCGTAAAGCAGGGCAGTGGGAAGGAGGAAACCCAACAGTATGTTTTTCCATGAGAAGGCTTTCCGCTTGTCAACGAACAATGCCCCGAGCAGGGTCTTCGCTCCGTTGGTCAACGTGATTCCCGTGGTGAGATAATACAGTATGGCTGGCTTATACCACGCGATGGCCTTTCCTTGGCGTATGTATCTGCCAAAGACGTAGAGCGTGAACACGAGGATGGAGAATGAGAATATGAAGTGGTCGGGCGACATCGCCGATGTCATGATGGAGGCGAAGGAGAACAGCAACGCGGTGAGCCAAATGCTGTCGCTCCTCCTCATGCCCATGAGCTCGCGCTGAATCCTGTACATGAAGATTATGGCATAGAGCGCGGCGATGATGACGAGCGTGGCCATGATAAACATGGAGGCGTTGACATCCCACGTCTCCATTATCCAGCGGTTGAGCACGGAGAAGGGGTACAGGAAGAGTGTCAACACCGGATGGCGCTCAAGGTTGTAGTAGACGTTGAACTTTGTCAGCGTCATGTAGGCGTACGGGTCATAGCCGGAGAAGTGGAGCTGGTTGTTGAACAGGCTCCAGCCGCCAATCTTTCCCCACCTTGCCAAAAGGAATTTAGGCCAGTGGTTGTAAATCAGCATGGCGTTCATCAGTGCCAGTACGCACACCGAGACAATGGCCATCCAGCGTTCATCCTTGCGAATGGCGAAGATATGAAAAGGATTCTTCAGTTTCTTCATTATTACTTACCTACTTTCTTATATATATGGGGGGGCGTGCAAAATTACTATTTTTTTTCCTATTCCTTGTCGAAAGCTTGTCGCATTGCGCTTTTTCTTGTATCTTTGCCGAAAAACAAACACAGATGATTCCCAACAAGACGGTGTCGGTGGTGATGTGCACCTTCAATGGTGAAAGGTATGTCCGACAGCAGTTAGACTCCATTGTCGCCCAGACATATCCCATCCACGAACTCATAATAGAGGATGATGGCTCCACCGACCAAACGGTGGAGATATGCAGGGAATACGCTTCTCGCTATCCTTTCATCCAGGTTGTCGTCAATGACCACAACCTGGGGCTGGATGCCAACTTCGAGGCGGCGACGATGAGGTCGACGGGCCATTTCGTGGCTTTCTCCGACCAGGACGACGTGTGGTACCCGGAGAAGATAAGCCGCCAGGTGGAGGCCATAGGCGACAACGACATTTGTTTCTCTTCTTATGACCGTGGGGCTGATCGTGACCATGCCACCCTCGTCAGTCAGCAATATCGCCTTGAGGCTCTTCTCTTCGCGGGATTCGCGGGTCACACCATGCTCTTGCGAGGAGATTTCGCCCGCACGCATGAGTTTTGGACGTTGTCCGCCCATGTGCCGTTCATGCACTACGATTGGGGGCTTGCCGTCTATGCCCAGTTGAACCATGGCATCGTACGCGTAGACGAGGCGTTGAACCTTCATCGTCGCAATCCGGAATCGGCTATCGCAAAGGAGCTGAGGCAGGAGAAGCGCGTGCCGGCTTACGTGCCTTATACGCAAGGGGCGCGCGAGTACCGCTTGATGCAGTCTCGTCCGGAGTGGCAATATTTCTACTCCATTATTTTTGATGGCACCTCGGACGCATTCCAGCCTTTGGCCCATCGCATGAGTGGGCTGATGTTGAAGTCGGGCTTAGGCGCGTTGTTGAGACTGTGCGGCTTGTGTTGCCGTCATCGCGCCACGATTTATTGGAATGGCGGTGCCCATGGATTCATGGGGAAGGTGCGTGGCTTCTTTTATCCCTTGATTTTCGCTTACAACAACAAGAAATTTTACCAAGACCAATGAATATAGCATTGCTTACCGCCGGCGGTGTCGGCAACAGGATGGGGCAGGACATCCCCAAACAGTTTATGACCATTGACAATATACCTGTGATCATCTACACCATGCAGGCTTTTCAGCGGCATCCCCTGGTGGATGCCATGGCCGTGGTCTGCCTGAAAGGGTGGGAGGTGGTTCTCCAGGCTTATGCCAACCAGTTTAACATCACCAAGCTGAAGTGGATTTTCGAGGGGGGCGACAGCAACCAGCATTCCATACGCAACGGCTTGGAGGGACTGCGCGCCGCCGGTCGCCCCGACGACGACATCATACTCGTGCACGATGGTGTGCGTCCTTTGGTGAGCGAGCGCATCATTACCGAGAATATCGAAAAATGCCGCAAATACGGCTATGCCGTCACGGGGCTCGTTTGCAAGGAGGCCATCATGGAAAAGGTAGACGACTGCGTGAGGAACATCTCCATACCGCGTGAGCGGCTCATACGCACGCAAACCCCTCACACCTATCATCTTGGCGACTTGCTTAAAGCCCATCAGGAGGCAGAGGACAAAGGCATTGAGAACACGGTGGCTTCGTGCACGCTCATGTCGGCTCTTGGCGTGGATGACCAGCGGCTGGTCATGGGCTCTGAGAAGAATGGGCTCAAACTGACGCAGACCGAGGACATAGAGCTTTTCAAGGCTTTGATTCACACCGAGGCGGAGTCGTGGATTAAGAAATGAATCATGCGAGTTGGAGATAATGAATTGACGAGAGAAAGAAAATGAATAGCAAATATCAAGAAGACTTGTTGGCGGTCGCCGCGTTGCCCCTGCCTTGGCAAAGGATGAGTGGCAAGAACGTCTTGGTGGTGGGCGCGACGGGTCTGATAGGGGGAGCTGTCGTAGACGTGCTCATGCGCCGCCGCCCTTTGGATTTTGACATATACGCTTGCGGACGCAATGAGGAGCGTGCCCGTAGGCGTTTCTCAGGTTGGTGGGCCGACCCTCATTTCCATTTCATCAAGCACGATGTCACGTTGCCGTGGGATGAAACGGTGGACTTCCATTTCGTCATCGACGCTGCCAGCGGTGCCTCGCCCCAACTGTATCTCTCCGACCCCGTGGGCATCATTCGCGCCAACATCCTTGGCGTGGACTATCTTCTTGACCACGGCAGGCGGCACGGCATGGAGAAATTCGTGTATGTCTCTTCGGGCGAGGTCTATGGGGAAGGCGATGGCAGGGCTTTCGCCGAGGATTATAGCGGATATGTTGACCCCATGAGCGTGCGGTCTTGCTACCCGTCGTCCAAGCGCGCGGCTGAGACGCTCTGCGTGGCTTACGCCCACGAGTATGGCATGGATGTGAGCGTGGCGCGCCCTTCCCATGTCTATGGGCCTGGTTTCACCGATGGCGACAAGCGGGTCTATGCCGAGTTCATACGCGATGTCCTTGGGGGCGAGGACATAGTGATGAAGAGCGATGGCAAGAAATTCCGGTCATGGTGCTATGTGGTTGATTGCGTTTCAGCCTTGCTCTTTATCCTTCTTAAAGGGGAGTCGGGCAAGGCGTATAACATTGCCGACGAGTCGTCAAACAAGACCATACGTGAGTTGGCCCTCATGATTGCCTCCATTGGTGGCAGGAAAGTGCGCGTGGAGCTTCCGCCTGACGCTCTTGCCACAGGCGGCACGCCAATCACCAAGGCCGTGTTCGACACTTCCCGTCTGCGTGGCCTTGGCTGGCACATCGTGGGCACTATGGAGGAAAAAATGCGGGCGACGATAGAAGAGGCCGCTCGGCAATCCAAGATTTAAGGCTGCTCAGTCTTCCACCACGGTCTCCACCTTGTGGCGGTCGCGCTTGTCCACTGGCGGCAAGTCCATGTAGTTGCCGTATATTATGGTGCAGAGCTTTGCGGGGTCGGCAGGGCCTTCAAAGGTCTTGCCCTCAAACGTGATGTCGCGGTGTGGAATGAGCACGTCCCTGTCGAAATGCTCATAAAACCACGCTCCGTAGCTGTGCATATAGCATCGCTTGTTGCCAAACAGGTGCCCGATAGCGCGAAAGACGGGGAACACGAGATAATGCAGCGTGTCGTAGCCAGCTTGCGCCAACCGTGGATGCACGCCGGCAAACCTCAGGTTCACGTTGACCGACAGTTTTGCCGCCAAGTGCTGGAGCCATGGAATCATGTGGCTCTCGTAGGGGAAAATGTCGATGTGCAGTCCCTGGAATGTCAACGCCTCGGCAGTGCGGCGGTCCTTGCTTGCCGCGTCGTCATGGCTCACCTCGCGGCTCTTCAAGTCGCGCAGCACGGCCCACTCCTTGTAAAAGCCCTTGTCGGTGTCGTTGTCTTGAAGCACATACTGTGGATGTGGGTGTGCCTTGAGATAGTCGCACAGTCGTTTGAAGTCCTTGCGGTCTACCACGAAGTCGATGTCGTCGTCCCATGGTATGAAACCTCCATGGCGCAAGGCTCCGAGAATGTTGCCTCCGTCGAGGCGGCAAGCCACGCCAATTTTTTTTGCCGTCTCCTGGAGGTAGACGGCCATGTCGAGGAGGCGGAGCTGGGCGCGTCGGCGTGCCGAGCCGTCGGGGTTGTATTTGTGGCGGAGGTCTTCTTCCGTCTCGCCGGTGTTGTATGTCCTGTTTTCTTTCATGTCTCGTTCAAATGTTTGTCACTCGCTATGTCAGGTAACTGATATATAGCCAGCCGTTATATATAATGAGGTATAGGGCCGTGGCAGCCACTATGCCGCGCAACCATCGTTGAGGCTTGTTGAGCAGCAAGTATGCCATGGCAGTGGTGAGGATGAACAACCAGTGGGGCGACATGATGTATGCCTCGTTGAGACCAAAGCCAAGGATGAAATGTATCACCATGTCGAAGCCGAAGAAGGAGAGGGCGAGCCAAAGGAAACGTGACTTGCGCCCGTACCACACGCCGGCGACAAACAGCAATACTATTATTGCCTCTACGATATAATTGACAACGTGCTTGTATTTCACAATCACGGGTCGATTCCTCAGCACGTCGCCAAGCAGGTGGTCGGGGTGAAGCTGTATGGGCTCGCCGAATATGTTTTCGACCATCGATTCCCAGCGTGGCGTGGAGATGTCTGTCCATTGCCCGAACTCTGTCTTGTTTATTGGCTTGCCTTGATGGGCGTATACGGCCTTCCCTTCTTGCCGTCTCATCTTTGCCGAGTCGCTCATGGCTATCGCCTTGCTCACGCAAGCGTTGATGGCGGCGGTGTCGCGGAGGTGTGTGGTGTCTTTCACCGCTGCCGCTATCTTCTCGTGCCGTTTCTCTGTTATCTCGGCACGTTTCTCCACTCTCGCCAAGTATTTGGGTCTCTCAAAGTGTTGCCATTCGAGTCTCGCGCCGAGCCATATCAACGCTGAGGGAACAATGATGGCAAACATTAAGTTGGCTGGTCGCCAAAAGCGCTTGCCGTTGACGAACAGGTTGGCGAGAAAGACCTTTATGCCATTGTTCAGGGAGATGCCGGCGGTGACGAAGAATAGCGCTATCGTCTGCCAAATAGTGAACGGATGCCCCGCCTTCATGTGCCTGCCGGAGAGGTAGAGCGTCAGTATGAGCATGAACATGGAGAGGCAGAAGTGGTCGGGCACGCTCATGCCCACCATGACATAGGCGAAGGAAAACGCCAACGCGCCAAGGAGCCAGGAGTCGGAGCGGCTCGTGCCTATGATTTCATGAAATGTCCTGACGAGGAAAATAAAGCTGTAGAAAGCGCAGAAGGTCAGCATGAGCCCCATGATGATTGTCGCCCAGTTTGTTCCTGTCAGCTCCATGAGCACTTGGTTGAGCTGGTTGGGAACGAACATGAAGAAGGCAAGCAATGGGTGCCTGTATATGTTGTAGCTGGTGTCCCAGTTGGAGATGACCATATACGATATAGGGTCGAAGCCGGATATGTGGAACTGGATGAACAACTTGCGGAAGTTGTCGTTCAACGCGAAAAACTTATCCGCGTACTTGTAGACGACCAGTGAGTTCCAAAGAACTACATACAAGAGGACTAAGCAAGATGGGCGACGCTCCTCGCGCTTTATCTTAAAGATGTTTTCCATCGTGGTGTTGTTAATGTTTGGCGGTCGTATGCGATATTGTATGCAAAGTTACGCTTTTTCTTGTGAAAGAACTGTTATGGCGGCAAATTAAGTGCATATATATTTTGTCGTTTGCGGTGGAATCGTTAACTTTGCTAAAACAACGAATCATCAACTTTGGATATTAAACCTTTTGAAAAATGAGAAGTAAAAGTTTCGCGTTATTAGTAATGTTGCTGCTTGCCGGCATGTTCGCTTCGCCGGTTCAGGCAAGGCAGAAAAAAGACAATGCGGTCGTTGCCTCGCGCTGGTCGGAGGAAAAGGCCAACGCTTGGTATGCGCAACTGCCATGGATGTCGGGCTGCGATTATATTCCGGCAACAGCCATCAACCA
>DAINOS010000097.1:0-9343 GCA_036743855.1 Prevotella sp.
CATCGGTAAGCAGTATCACGACCTTGCTTTTTGCCTTCGACTCTTTCAGTCGGGATATGGCATTGGCAAGACCCATTCCTATGGCCGTGCCGTCTTGTATCAATCCTCTTGCCGCGATGTCAGTTCTCACGTTTTGCAGCAAATTGAGCAGCGAGGCGTGGTCAGTTGTCATAGGGCACTGGGTAAACGCCTCGCCGGCGAATATCGTCAGTCCGATGTTGTCATCTGGCCTGCCCGATATGAAGTCGGCAGCCACGTCCTTTGCCGCCTCTATGCGGTTAGGCTTCAAGTCCTCGGCGAGCATCGAGGTTGACACGTCCATGGCGAGCATTATGTCGATGCCTTCCACGGTCTTGTTGCCCCAGGAGTTGTGGGTCTGCGGACGGGCAAGGATGATGACAATGAGCGTGAACGTGAGGCAACGCAGCAGCATTGGCAGGTTCATGATATGCTCTCGCCAGCTCTTCGGGGCATTGAGATACGCCCGCGTGTCGCTCATGCGCATCGTGGGCTCACTCTTCTTTCGACCGAGGAAATACCACAACACGTAAGGAATAAGCAGCAACAGCAGCAAGAAATATTCTTTATTCGCGAATTCCATTTTTCACATTATTATATATAGCAACTCATCAAGCCTACATCAACAGCATATACACATTATATATAATGTAAGCCAAGAGCAGGAACGCGACCACTCCGCCTGTCCAAAGCAACGTCTTGATGGTGATGCGATTGGATCTCACCTTCTTGTCGTCGTCGGAGAGCCGCGGCACTATCTTCTCCTCTACCGCCTGTCCCTCCTGCTTGGTCTCATCGATGAAGTTGACCGCCTTGACGAGGTTCAGGTCGTTCTCGTTGAGCTGCGTGGAATATTTGGCGAACTTCACGAGGTCTGCCGTCTGGAACAATTGCCTCAACTCATCGATCATCTTCCGGTCGCCAGCGGCTTGCAGGTGGTCGATAATCTGGTCGGTGGTCATTTCAAGGGCATTGAACCCGAAGCGTTCCTTTATGTATTGTCGCAGGGTGTCGGTGAGCTGCGTGTAGTACGCCTTCTGGTCATCGCTCACCTGCAAGTGCTCATTCTTGATATGCTCTATCTTGCTCAACGCGCGCTGATGTGGCGGCACGTGGCGCACGATGCGCACCTTGGTGATTATCGGCTTGTTCTCTTTCAAGCGCACGAACAGGTAGGCTCCGCCCACCAATATGAGCAGCACCAAGACTGAAAGCCAGAAATAAGGCCTCCACTCCGCCCACTCGAACGGGTTGTCCTGAGCGTCCTTCGGCGGGAAGAACTGGTTGGGGTGCAACGTGTCCACGTCCACCGTTATGACCTTAAGCGCAGCCGTGCCGCCCTTGTAGGGCTTGCCGTTCACCCTTACCGTCAACGGGGGTATGGCATAGAGCCGCTCGCCAAACGAGGTGACGACATAGGCTTTCTCAACCTTCATCTCGTTGCCAGAGCTCAATGTGTCTGGAGCCGGCGACTCCACGACCTCCACGCCCGGCACGACATACTGCCGTTCCTTTAACCTTGGCCATTGGAGTTTCGAGCCTTTGGGGAAGGTGACCGTCAGCCTCAACTTGGTCTGCTCGCCAATGAGCATCGCCACGGAGTCCACGGTCTGCTCCACCGTCACCTGGGCTTTCAACCCTATCGACAGCAACAGCAGAAAGAGCGTCAATATATACTTAGCATTTCTTTTCATCGTAATGTCATCTGTTAGGCTCTTTTCTTGAAGAGAAGTATCAGCGACTTGGCGAAGTCCTCGTTGGTGGCTATCGACACCCAGTCGACCTTGCTCTTGGCGAATGTCGTCTTCAGTCGCTCCTCGCGTCTGAGCCAATAAGCCGTATGCGCGCGGCGCAGTTTCTTGTTCGACGTGTCGATATACATCTCGTGGCCGGTCTCAGCGTCGCGCACCTTCAGTAGTCCTATGTCTGGCAGGGTCTTGGCGCGCTGGTCGTAGACCTGTATAGCCACCATGTCGTGCTTGCGGTTGGCTATTTCCATCTCTTTTTGGAAGTCCTTGTCATCATAGAAGTCGCTTATGACAAACGAGGTGCACCGCCTTTTCATCACGCGCGTCAGGTAAGCCGTGGCCGCGGCGATGTCGGTCTTGTGGCTCACGGGATGGAAGTCGAGCATCTCCCTGATGATGTATAGGATGTGCTTGCGGCCTTTCTTTGGTGGAATATACTTCTCAATTCGGTCGGAAAAGAAGATCACGCCTATCTTGTCGTTGTTTTGTATGGCGGAAAAGGCCAATGTGGCGGCTATCTCCGTCGCCATGTCGCGCTTGGTCTGGCTTGCCGTCCCGAAGTCGAGCGAGCCAGACACGTCGACGAGGAGCATGACCGTAAGCTCACGCTCCTCCTCAAAGACCTTCACGTAAGGGCGGTGAAGCCTCGCCGTGACATTCCAGTCGATGTCGCGCACGTCATCGCCAAACTGATACTCTCTCACCTCGGCAAACTCCATGCCCCTGCCCTTGAAGGCTGAGTGGTATTGCCCGGCGAAGATGTTTTGGCTCAGTCCGCGGGTCTTTATCTCTATCTTCCTTACTTTTCCAAGAATCTCAGAAGTATCCATTAAGGCACCTCCACCTTATTGATGATTTGACTTACTATTTCCTCACTGGTCACGTTGGCTGCCTCTGCCTCGTAAGACAGGCCAATGCGATGGCGCAACACGTCGTGGGCTATGGCCCTCACGTCCTCTGGCACCACGTAGCCGCGGTGCTTGATGAAAGCGTAGGCGCGCGACGCCTTGGCGAGGTTGATGCTCGCGCGAGGCGAACCGCCAAAGGTAATCATGTTTTTCAGTTCGGGCAAGCCGTAACGGTCGGGGAAACGCGAGGCGAACACTATGTCGGCGATATACTGCTCTATCTTCTCGTCGATATACACCTGGCCCACGACCTCACGGGCCTTGATAATGTCGTTGGCGCTGCACACGGGCTGTACCTTCGGGAATGTCTTTTGCACGTTCTCCCTGATGATTCTCTTCTCCTCCTCAATTGTCGGATAGCCTATCACCACCTTCAGCATGAAACGGTCCACCTGCGCCTCTGGCAACTGGTAGGTTCCCTCCTGCTCAATGGGGTTCTGCGTGGCGAGCACGAGAAACGGCTTAGGCAAGTCAAACGTCTGGTCGCCGATGGTGACTTGGTGCTCCTGCATGGCCTCAAGCAGGGCGCTCTGCACCTTTGCCGGAGCGCGGTTTATCTCATCCGCCAATACGAAGTTGGCGAAGACGGGGCCTTTCTTCACATGGAAGCTCTCGTCTTTCTGCGAGTAGACCATGGTGCCCACGACATCGGCAGGAAGGAGGTCCGGAGTAAACTGTATGCGTGAGAAGTCGGCGTCGACGAGTTGCGACAGGGTCTTGATGGCCAACGTCTTTGCCAAGCCAGGCACGCCCTCCAAGAGGATATGACCATCGCTAAGCAAGGAAATGAGCAAGGAGTCGACCAAATGCGACTGGCCGATAATCACCCTGCCCATGCCCATCGTCAAGTCGTTGACGAAGCCACTCTGCTGCTCTATAAGGATGTTCAGTTCACGAATATCTACTGATTCTGCCATAATTGAGAAATTTGACTTTTGAATATTCTATATTTGTTTCTTTTCGATACGCAAAAGTACAAATTTCTTTTCGAGGAGCACAACAGAGCGACCTAAATAATATTAAAAAAGAATATGAAGACTTTTTTTTAAGAAAGTTTTGACATAGCTCATGCCATACCTTACAGTAAATCAATGCCTTCACGCTTCAGCGCGGTCTTGGCGAGACGCTCATACACGAGTCCCAAGTCGGCAAAGCGCGTCATGGCGTTCATAGCGGCATGGCGCAGCCCTGCCGAAGGCGACTTCAAGGCGGTCACCGCCTGGTCTATAAACTCGTTGATGCCTCGCTCGTTGGGCTCCACGCCTTTCATGAAGAGACGGCCCAAGATGTCGTAGGCGCATATCTCCTTTACGGTGTCGTCGAGAGCCATCCAGCGGTAGGCGAGCTTTGGCGCGTAGCTCACATATTGGTAGAGGTTAAACGCCTGCATCTCGGCCAATTCCTGCGAGTGGGTCTGTTCCATCCAGATGTCGGCCACTTCTTCGGGCATCTTGTCGTGGGGCATGAGCAACGTGGCGAGAATCTTGCACTCGCGTATGTCTTCTTTCCACAAGGCTATGGCGAAGTCGTAGTCGTGAGGCAGGTCCGCCGCCATCTGTTTCAACTGTATGAACGGCACGCCCCAATTGAGGCGATAGTCGAGGCCTTTCTCACGCATCGACTGCGAGGCCGGCCCGTTCATCACCAACCTGAAGCCGCGCTTCAGTTCTTTTATCTTGCTGTCTATTTCGTCTTTTGTCATTGTTGTTTACTTGTTTACGTTCATAGCAACCCATACTCCTCAGAGTATCTCATCATCTGGTGCGAATAGCTTTCCGTGTAGTCGAGTTTCACGTCGACGATGTTGCCCTCGGCATCCGTCACGGGGGTCATTCTCGGATTGATAAAGCCCTTGTATGGGGCGATGTTCAGCTTCTCGTATCTGGCGAGGATTTCCTTGTGCAGGCGCGCGTCTACCTTCACGCCATAGTCCTCCACCATCGCCTTAGCAGCCTCATAGTCGCCCTCGCTCTTGATGCGCTGTATCTCGGCGAGCAGCGCGCCGAAGAGATGGCGCAGGCGCGCGTAATCGTTCACCCTGACGAAGGTCTTGCCGTCCACCACTGCGAGCTCCACGCATCCATCCGCGTGCTCAAGGCACCAACGGGCTATTATCGCCCTGTTGCGCATGTGGGCCTCCTCTATCTGGTCGCCAGGCTTGATGCGCACGAGCTGGGTGAGCAAACCGTTCATCAGGTAGTGGTAATACTGGCTCTTGTAAGCCTCGCCGTCGGGCACCAAGCCGAGCTCCACGAGCTTGGGATCGGCAAGGTAATACAAGCCGAACAAGTCGGCACGCGCCTCCTCGATGGTGCTGCCGTAGGCTTTCAGCGCGTCGGGCGACACACCTGGCAGGAGCTGTCCGCTGCCATGGCCAAGACACTCGTGGAGGTCGGTGTGAAGGTCATCGCACAGGTCGCCATATTTCCTTATCAGCTCGCGCGTTGGCTCGTCGATGACAAACTCCTCGTTGAAGCCGTTGTCCCTCGCCGCCTTATTGTAAGCATCGGTGAGGTTGCCTATCGTGACGCTCTTCGAGCCATGGCGCGCCCTTATCCAGTCGGCGTTGGGCAGGTTGATGCCTATCGCCGACGACGGGTATTCCTCGCCGCCAAGCATCACCGCCTGCACCACATGGGCAGACACGCCCTTGACCTTTGGCTTGCGGAACCGCGGATCCACGGGCGAGTGGTCCTCAAACCATTGCGCGTTGTCGGCTATGGCGCGCGTGCGGCGCGTGGCGCGCTCGTCTTTCAGCTCCACGATGCCTTCCCACGTGCCTTTCAAGCCCAATGGGTCGCCATATACCTCAATGAAGCCATTGATGAAGTCGACCTTGCCTTCCTGCTCCTTCAACCACTCTATGCTGAACTCATCGAAACGGCGCAGGTCGCCCGTGGCGTAATAGTCGGTGAGCAAGTCGATGAGCCTTGCTTGCAAGTCGTTTTCAGCCACGCCCTTTGCCTTTTCGAGCCAGTAGGCTATCTTCTTCAATGCCGCGCCATAGAGTCCATCGGTGGTGTATTTCTCTTCCGTGAGCTTGCCGCCAACGCGAGCCAACTTGGAGTTCAGTCCCCACGACGGCTGGCAATCGCCCGCCTCAGGGTCGTGCTTCGCCGCATAGTAGCTCTCGGCCTCCGCCTGCGTCACGCCGTCGTAGAAGTTGCAAGCCGACGTGAGCACGAGATCTTCGCCGTCGGCTTGGTTCACGCGCTTTGGCAGCACGGCGGGATCGAAGATCACGGGGCAAATGTCACGGAGCAACGACGCGGCATCGGCATGCTTCCCGATGGGGAAACAGCTCGACGGCAACGCGCCGACCGCCTCGCGAAACCATTCTTCCGAGAAGCCCGGCACGAACTTCTCGCAACCATAATGATGATATATGCCATTGGAAAACCACACCCGCTTCAGATAGACCATCATCTGCCGGAAGTCGGCAGAGTCCTTGTCGGCGCAGTGGCGCGACAGCTCTTCCAAGGTCTTCCTTATCACGAGATTGAACTTGCCATATTGATCAGTGGTGATGTCGCGCCCCGAGAGCGTGGCCTTCGCCAAATAATACACATAAGCCTTCCTTTTCGCGTCCAACTCATCGAAACCGTCTACACGGTATCTCAACATCTGCAGGTCCGCGAACCGTTCGTCCGAATAATTAAAAGTGTTATCCATTAGTATCTAAAAAATATGAGATTACCTGTCATTCCTCTTTCGGTTCAGTTTTTGGCTTGTTTTTAGATCCTGTTTTCCGTCCTCTCTTCTTTGGCTTGTCCTCTTGTGCCGACATGGCAGAGAGGCGCTGCTTACGATAATCGCGCGGCGTCACTCCGTTCAACTTGAAGAAAGACGCGTAAAACGACTGGCGGTTTGAGAATCCCACCAAGTCGGATATTTCTTCCATGTTGAGATCTTGGTAACGCTTGTCCACAAGCATGGTCATGGCTTCTTGGATGCGGAACTTATTCACATAAGAAGTATAGTTCATATGAAAGCGCACGTTCACAACCGCGGAAATATATCTCGTGTTGGTATGGAGATCTTCCGCGAGCTGTTTAGCCGAGTAGTTCTTGTCCCTAAATTTCTTTTGGACTATTATAATATCATTTATGCGACGTTCAAGGTCATCCATAAGTTTAGGGTTTACCAACGCTCGATAGGCAGCGTCTTTTTCTTTCTTTTCTGTTATATTATACTTTGTCATAGTCTAAGAGGTCTTGTCTTATTCACAATTGATTTAAGTTCCTATCGCAAAAATAATGAAAATAAATGTATCAAGCAGGATTTACAAAAATTATTTTCGCGCGAATAATATTTTTTAACTTTATTCGGCAATTTATGCAAGCATTCACTCTTCACATTACTTATTATATACACGGCGGGCAGTGTTTTAATGGCACGGGCACGTGTTGCGTAAACGGGAAACCACGGTTTGAGCCACCATGAAAATGTCGGACAAAAGGGAGAACAATTGGCATCGTTTGATGTCGCGTCGGCTCTACGCTTGAATCGCGTCGGCTCTACGCTTGAATCGCGTCGGCTCTACGCTTGAATCGCGACGGCTTCACGCTTGAATCGCGACGGCCTTACGGCGTAATCGCGCGAGGCATGCCACGGGCTATCACGACAGGCTCAGGGCAAAAAGTTTTTCATCAAGCGCATATCGCTATTAATCAGCCGTTTAACCTTATTTGCCGGATAATGGCGAAAAAATATTTTCAAAAAAAGTTCACGAAAGTTTTGTCAGTAACGCAAAAAGCCGTACCTTTGCACCCGCAAAACAGAACAGAGGTCATCAAGGTCTTGAATATGTTTTTGTAGAATGCGTCCTTAGCTCAGCTGGTAGAGCAACTGACTCTTAATCAGTGGGTCTAGGGTTCGAATCCCTAAGGACGCACTTCTTTTTAATTAAAAGGCTGGCGTCCTTAGCTCAGCTGGTAGAGCAACTGACTCTTAATCAGTGGGTCTAGGGTTCGAATCCCTAAGGACGCACGAAAAAGACTGATCTTCGCATGGAGGTCAGTCTTTTTTTCGGTTATTGCCCCCATCATTTTAGGAAAAACAAAAAATACGAATTTCGACTATGATAACACTTACCAATCTTGCCATCCAGTTTGGCAAACGTGTCCTTTATAAAGATGTGAACATCAAGTTCACCCGTGGCAACATCTATGGTGTCATCGGTGCCAACGGCGCCGGCAAGTCGACCCTGCTTCGCGCCATCAGCGGCGACCTGGAGCCCAACAAGGGCACCGTGGAGCTTGGCCCTGGCGAGCGTCTCTCCGTGCTGGAGCAAGACCACTTCAAATACGACTCTTTCAAGGTGCTGGACACCGTGCTCATGGGCTACGACGCCCTGTGGAACAACATGAAGGAGCGCGACATGCTCTATTCCAAGCCGGAGATGACCGAGGAAGATGGCAACCGCGCAGCCGAGCTGGAAGAGAAGTTCGCCGAGATGAACGGCTGGGAGGCGGAAAGCGACGCCGCGCAGCTCTTGCAGAACCTTGGCGTGGCAGAGAACCTGCACCAAAAGCAGATGTCGCAACTGTCAAACACCGAGAAGGTGCGCGTGATGCTCGCGAAGGCCCTTTTCGGCAAGCCCGACAACCTGCTGCTCGATGAGCCCACCAACGATCTCGACCTCGACACCGTGGAGTGGCTGGAGGATTATCTTGGCGAAATCGATGAGCACCAGACCGTGCTCGTGGTAAGCCATGACCGTCACTTCCTCGACGCCGTGTCCACGCAGACCATAGACATCGACTATGGCAAGGTGACAGTGTTCGCCGGCAACTACAGCTTCTGGTACGAGAGCTCACAGCTCGCACTGCGCCAGGCGCAAAACCAGAAGATTAAGGCGGAGGAGAAGAAAAAGCAATTGGAGGAGTTCATCCGCCGCTTCTCTGCCAACGTGGCCAAGAGCCGACAGACCACCAGCCGCAAGAAGATGCTGGAGAAGCTCAACGTGGAGGAAATCAAGCCGTCGAGCCGCAAATACCCAGGCATCATCTTCCAGATGGAGCGCGAACCAGGCAACCAGATTCTTGAGGTGGAAGGACTGAAGGCTGTCGACGAGGACGGAACGGTGCTCTTCGACAACGTGAACTTCAACATCGAGAAGGGACAAAAGGTGGTGTTCCTCAGCCACAACCCCAAGGCCATGACCGCGCTCTTCGAGATTATCAACGGCAACAAGGAGGCAGCCGCCGGCACCTACAAGTGGGGCGTGACCATCACCACGGCATATCTCCCGCTGGACAACACCAAGTTCTTCCAGTCGGAGCTGAACCTCGTCGACTGGCTCTCGCAGTACGGCCCTGGCAACGAGGTGGTGATGAAATCATACTTAGGACGCATGCTCTTCCGCCAGGAAGACGTGGACAAGAAAGTGAACGTGCTGTCGGGAGGTGAGAAAATGAGGTGCATGATAGCGCGCATGCAACTGCAAAACGCCAACTGCCTCATCTTCGACACGCCTACCAACCACCTCGACCTTGAGTCAATCCAGGCCCTCAACAACAACCTCGTGGCATTCAAGGGCAACATCCTGTTCTCCTCACACGACACCGAGCTCATAGAGACCGTCTCCGACCGCATCATCGAGCTCACGCCAAAGGGATGCATCGACAAGCTCATGCCTTACGACGAGTATGTGCACGATGACGCCAT
>DAINOS010000098.1:0-7061 GCA_036743855.1 Prevotella sp.
AAGGTACACGGTTTGTTTTCAAAATATGCACCAAATGTTATCATTAAGTTTAATGCTCTATATATCAATACATTATGAGCTCTCGGCTATCCCGAGGCAAATAAATATTACTTACAAAAGTGGACAAAAGCCATAACATAACAAAAACAAAATAGTATCTTTGCAACCAAGAAAAGGCATATTAACAAAGACAAACGACAAGCATGATATATTTCGGCACATGGCTTAGGCAAAAGGCTGGGTGCAGGGTGCAGAAACTTGCCGTGGACGCGGGATTCTCATGCCCCAACCGTGACGGACGGTTATCCACAGGCGGTTGCACGTTTTGCAACAACGATGCCTTTAACACCTCATATTGCGACAGGCGGAGAAGCATAACCCAGCAATTGGAAGACGGCAAAAGGTTTTTTGGCAGGAAAAAACCGGGCACAAAATATTTGGCCTACTTCCAGGCTTTTTCCAACACCTATGCCCCACTGACAAAACTGAAAGCCATGTATGAAGAAGCCTTGAGCGTGGAAGACGTGATTGGAATTGTCATAGGCACACGCCCCGATTGCGTGGACAAGGAAAAACTCGACTACATAGCGGACTTGTCGCGCCGAGCCTTGGTCATCATGGAATATGGCGTGGAGAGCTGCAACGACATGACCTTGCGACGCGTCAACCGCGGGCACGATTTCGCTTGCAGCCATCGGGCCATTGAGGAAACCCACAAACGAGGCATATTCACCTGCGCCCACATCATCCTCGGCTTGCCAGGAGAAGACAATGAGGAAATGCTCCAGCAGACGGACATCATTTCATCACTGCCCATCGACATTCTGAAACTCCATCAGCTGCAAATCGTCAAGGGCACCATGATGGCTAAAGAATACGAGCAGCAACCATTTCACACGTTCACGTTGGAAGAATATGTTGACTTGCTCGTCGAGTATCTGCCTCGCCTGCGTCCCGACATCGTGATGGAACGTTTTGTCAGCGAGACGCCGCCAAGCCTGCTCATCGCGCCAAGATGGGGAGTGAAACCGCAAGAAATCACCCGATTGGTAAACGAGAAATTGGATACCATCGGCTTCACGCTTGAATCGCGTCGCGATTCAAGCGTGGAGGCATCGCCTTTCAAGCGTAAACGCGACGCGATTCAAGCGTAAAGCCGATGCCTTTTCTATGAAATGTTTGCCGCTTTCATTTTTTTGCATTAACTTCGCAAAGAATTAGCCGCGCCCACTGGTATGGCAAAGGCTATGATATGGAAGAATAATCATTGTTTTTTGTAAATATGAAGATTAAAAGTGTATTTGTACTCGTGTTTTTTGCCTTAGGCTTGTCGTTGTCGGCTTTTGCCGGAGGCAAATATTCCGGAGTGCCCAAAAAGTATCATGAGTTGCTTGACAAGGCCATGATAACAGCCGGCACCAACGCCAAAGAGCTGAAAAAGGCGTTGAAGGAAGTGCCAGCAGACCAAAGAGAAGGCATGGCATTTCTCATTTCCTATATGCCGGAAAGGGATGCGAAAACCCTGACTGCAAGTTTCTTGAAAGAGAATGTGCAGTATGCTTACAAGGCGAGAAATGAATTCCCGTGGGCGAAAGCGGTGCCAAACGACATATTCATGAACGACGTGCTGGCCTATGTCAACCTTAACGAGGCTCGCGAGAGCTGGCGCAAGGATTTTTATGAGCGCTTCAAGAAATACGTGGCACATTGCAAGACCATGCGCGAGGCTATCGACTCCGTGAACAAGAATATCCGCGACGAGGTGGTGGTCGATTATAACACGAAGCGTGAGAAGGCTGACCAGGCTCCTTACGAGTCGATGCGCCAACACATGGCTTCCTGTTCCGGCCTCTCCATCTTGCTGACCGACGCTTTCCGCGCCGTGGGCATCCCGTCGCGCGTGGCAGGGACACCCAATTGGTTCGACAACCGTGGCAACCACAACTGGAGCGAAGTGTGGGTAGACGGCAATTGGCACTTCACGGAGTATTATCCTTCCGACGACTTGGACAAGTCGTGGTTTCTGCCCGACGCTGGCAAAGCCATCAAGGAAGACTTGAACAAGGCCATCTACGCCGCGTCTTTCAAGCCCACAGGCACTTACTTCCCCTTAGTTTGGGACAAGAACATCCGCTACGTTCACGCTGAAAACGTGACCGACCGATACACCAGCCTGTACAGGGCACAATTGGCAGCCACTCCATCTGACGGCAAGCACGTGGACTTGAGGGTGATGGTGTTCAAGGACAAAGACCATGCCGAGGCTTCTGGCGACCGCGTAGCCACCAACCTCGACGTGTTTCGTGGCGACAAGCAAATCTACGGCGGACGTAGCACGAGCGCGACCCAGGACATGAACGACGTGCTCACGTTCAAGGTTGAGAAGAACCAGACATATACCATTAAATACATGAACGCCAAGGGTGTGCAGCAAACCCAGGACGTGAACGTTGGCGACAAGACCACGACCGTGAAACTGTATATGGAATAATAAGGTACTAAAGACTTCCTTATATTTCTTGTAGAGCTTACTTATTGCATCGTTGGCATTGCTCAAAGTAGCGAGCCTATAAAGGGACAATAAAAACGCACTCGTGCGATGTGGCCACCAACCACATCGCACGAGTAACATATATCAGAGAAGACTATTCTTCTTCAATATCTTCTTCAATTCTGAATCCTTGATAGTTTCTCTATCAGACTTATCGTAAATAGTCAACAATGTTACATTCGTCTCTTCCACAGAAACGACAGCCGTAACAGTAATAACTCTTGCTCCTCCGCTTTTACCTTTTCCTTTAGAAGTAATAGCCATACGAATTTTACGCAAGCCCTTTCCTAATTCACTACCTTGAAAAGGATTCCTCTCCAGTTCATCTAAGAAGTCGCAGAAATCTTTCTTCATAGATTTATAGCGTTTGCACAATACCTTAAGATTACTCTTAAAATCAGGAGTGGAAGATATGTTACAAGTCATTGAGCAACTCCTCCTTAGATATAGCTTTCAGTTTCCCCTGTTTTATGAGCTGATATTCCTTACAAGCTTGATCTACATGAGATAGAATTTCCGCTTTACTCATACAAGGTTCCTCGGAAACAACATCTCCTACAGGCTCAACCTTGTCTTTACGAAGAAATTGCTCCAATCTTTCCAACAGATTTATATCTGTGATACCTAAGATTTCACGGATAAGATTATTCTGCGTTACTTGTAACCTTGCTACGCTCATATTGTTCATTCATTTAATATCATGCGGTAAAGTTAAGCATTATTCCTAAGAAATACAAATCTATTCGAAGAAAAGCACTCAAATCCCAAAAATTCTGCTACGATTGGGCATTCCAACATTTCAAACTGATTAGGAAATTATTCATTTTATTCTCAGCAAAATGCGGAGAATAAATTAAAGCAAAAGAACTCATAAATCGCCCTTTTGAAATTAATAGACAGATTTTAGTGTCATTTTACCAAGAAAAATTTGCGAATTTCAATAATACAGTGTAACTTTACACTCCAAAGTAAAAGTCGTACAATATCAGTCATTGAAATGAGAAAATTTAAGACTACACTTTGCACAGCGAGCCTTGCCGTTGCGATATTCGCCGCTTGTGGCTCGACAACCGACACGCAACTCACCGTGAGCAAGCTCAATCCCAAAGACTTTGACTCAACGGTAATGGGTAAGAAGACGGAACTCTTGACCCTTACAAACAAGAATGGCATGGAGGTGTGTGTTACCAATTATGGTGCAAGGATTGTGTCTTTGTGCGTACCCGACAAAAACGGGAAGTCAACGGATGTGGTGTTGGGCTATGACAACATCCATCAATACGCTGACACGCTGAACTGCCCATCCGACTTTGGCTCTTGTGTAGGGCGATATGCCAACCGAATAAAGGACGCTAAACTCACAGTGGCAGGAAAGACATTCAACCTGCGCCCCAATGACAACGGGAACTGCTTGCACGGCGGTGGCAACACGGGATGGGCCAACAAGGTGTATGACATCAAGGCCAAGACCGACTCGTCGGCTGTCCTCACAATCACTTCTCCCAACGGCGACAACGGCTTCCCTGGCACGGTGAAAGCATCAGTCACATACACCGTGAAGAGCGACAACACCCTTGACATAGTGTTTAATGCCACGACGGACAAGGAAACGGTGGTAAACATGACCAACCACTCTTATTTCAACCTCAACGGAGACCCGTCTCGGAAGGGCGAGAACCAGATAATGTATATCAACGCGGACAAGTTCACGCCTTCAAACTCACTTTATATACCGACAGGCGAGATAGTTACGGTGGATGGCACCCCGATGGACTTCCGCAAGGCACACGCGTTGTCTGAGCATATCAATGACTTCTCTTATGAACAAATAAAGAACGCCACGGGCTATGACCACAACTGGGTGCTCAACACGTTCAAGAATGGCAAGGGCGACGACAAGACCGTGGCAGCAAGCCTGTATTCACCCGAAACGGGCATACAACTTGAAGTATACACCAACGAGCCTGGACTGCAAGTATACACTGGCAATTTCCTTGGCACGGGCATCGCGTGCAAACATGGCATAAAATACCCCAAACACGCAAGCGTTTGCTTTGAGAGCCAAAAATTCCCCGACTCTCCCACAAAGTACACGAGCCATGTCACAGGCTGGGAATACTCGAATCCATATCTAAAGCCAGGGCAAAAATATTACAGTCACTTGGCTTACAAGTTCTCAATAAAGAAATAACGCAGACAGAATCATACCAAAATTATGAATGACATTAAAACAATGAATCATGCCGCTGACAACATCCGCATTCTCGCTGCCAGCATGGTAGAAAATGCCAAGTCTGGACATCCAGGCGGTGCTATGGGCGGCGCTGATTTCATCAACGTGCTCTTCTCCGAATATCTTATTTGGGATCCAAACGACCCAACATGGACAGGACGCGACCGTTTTTATCTCGACCCGGGTCACATGAGCCCAATGCTCTATTCCACCCTCGCACTGCAAGGCCGTTTCACCATCGACGACATCAAGAAGTTTCGTCAGTGGGGTACACCATGCCCAGGACACCCTGAGCTTGACGTCCTCCATGGCATAGAAAACTCATCAGGCCCTCTGGGTCAAGGACACGCAATCGCCGCTGGCGCTGCCGTGGCGGAGAAGTTCCTTGAGGCACGTTTGGGTCACGTAATGATGAGGCATCACATTTTCACGTATATCTCTGATGGTGGCATAGAAGAGGAAATTTCCCAAGGCGTAGGCCGCATAGCCGGCGCGCTCGGATTGGAGAACCTCATAATGTTCTACGATGCCAACAACGTCCAACTGTCAACCACAGTGGATGAGGTGATGGCTGAGGATACTGCGGCCAAGTACCGTGCGTGGAACTGGACAGTGATGGAGATTGACGGCAACGACGTGAAGCAGATACGCGCCGCCCTCGACAAGGCCGTGGCAGGCACGGGACACCCTGTGCTCATCATAGGCAAGACCGTGATGGCAAAGGGAGCCTTGAAAGCCGATGGCACAAGCTATGAGAACAGCGTGAAGACACACGGAGCGCCTCTTGGAGACGGCGCTTACATCAACACGATAAAGAATCTTGGAGGTGATCCTGAAAAGCCATTCGAGATTTTCGATGACGTGAAGAAGCTCTATGATGACCGCCGCGAGGAACTTAAGAAAATCGTGGCGAAACGCAGGGCCGAGGAAGCTGAATGGGCCGCAAAGAACCCTGACAAGAAGAAGCTCATGGACAAGTGGTTCTCAGGCAAGGCACCAGAGATTGACTGGAGCAAGGTTCAGCAGAAGGAGGGCGTGGCCACTCGTGTGGCTTCATCCGAATGCTTGAAGCTCCTCGCACACGAGGTTCCAAACATGATTTGCTCTTCCGCCGACCTTTGCAACTCCGACAAGACAGACGGATTCTTGAAAGAGACCCATGACCTGGTGGCTGGCGACTTCACTGGAGCCTTCTTCCAGGCAGGCGTGTCAGAGCTGACAATGACCGACATGTGCATCGGAATGATGCTGCACGGTGGCATCATCACCGCGATGGGCACGTTCTTCGTGTTCTCCGATTACATGAAACCAGCTATCCGCCTTGCCGCGCTGATGGGTGTGCCAGTGAAATTCATCTGGTCTCACGACGCGTTCCGCGTGGGCGAGGACGGACCTACGCACCAGCCCGTAGAGCAGGAAGCGCAAATAAGGCTCTTGGAGAAGCTCCAGAACCACAAGGGCGAAGACAGCGTAAGGGTGTTCCGCCCAGCCGACAGCAACGAGACGACCGTTTGTTGGCAAATGGCAATGGAAAACATGGAAACGCCTACCGCTCTCATCCTGTCACGCCAAACCGTTGAGAACCTCCCCGAGGGCAACGATTACGAACAAGTGAGGAAGGGTGCTTACATAGTAAGCGGTTCCGATGACAACCCTGATGTCATACTCGTGGCCAATGGCTCGGAAGTCTCCACCTTGGTGGCAGGAGCCAAGCTGCTGCGCAAAGACGGAATCCGCGTAAGGGTCGTGAGCGCGCCTTCAGAAGGCTTGTTCCGCAGACAGCCTGTTGGCTACCAAGAGAACGTATTGCCTTACAATGTGAAGAAGTTTGGTCTTACGGCCGGGCTGCCATGCACGCTTGAAGGTCTTGTTGGCATTGGACCAAACAGCTACATTTATGGATTGAAGAGCTTTGGCTTCTCCGCTCCATACAAGGTGCTTGACCAGAAGCTCGGCTTCACCGCGGAGAACGTCTACAACAAGGTGAAGCAATTTGTGGAGCAATAATTAGGACATAGAATAAACACAAAGAGCCGGAACCCTCACGGATTCCGGCTCTTCTATTAATTGTTTTTCTGTTTTTTCTCCTAAAAAGGGATGGAAAAGGCAGCGCCTTATCGCGCCATCCTGTCCATCATAAGTGCTGCCATTGCGATGCATACGAACATTACGGTAGCTGTGATTGTGAAACTTGCAATACTCATCATAATACTAATCTTTCCTTTTTTAATTAATTCTACATTACCGGCGTTCACTCTTACCGGTGTTATCCCAAAT
>DAINOS010000098.1:7071-9337 GCA_036743855.1 Prevotella sp.
AGACTTAAACCTAAATATTTCTTTTTATATGTTATCTGAATACATATCAATTGCCTTTCCGAAGGCTTCTTTTTCCTTATTGACACTGCAAAGTTAGACATTTCTCGCTGTGTGCGCAAACAATTGTTGTTAGAAAAGAATGATTTGCCGTTTATATTTGACAATCATCAAACAGGTTGACTTGTATCAACCAAACGAATTGACACAAATCAACGCGACAGAATGTCAAAAGTGAATATGTGACAATGCAAAGTAATGATAAAGTTGACGGCATAGCGATAGGAAATCAAAATAATTTTATAATTTTGCAAGGCAATGGAATCCAAAAAAACCATAAACACGATCATGCAAGTGGCAACGTCCTTATTGTTGGGTGGTGCCATTCTCTACTGGATGTATCGTGGCTTCGACTTCAAGAGCATTGGCGATGTCATGCTGAACCAAATGAACTGGACATGGATGCTCCTCTCTTTTCCTTTCGGCATACTGGCACAAGCGTTTCGAGGTTGGCGCTGGTTGCAAACCCTTGAGCCGCTGGGCGAAAAGCCGCGCCAAAGCGTCTCTGTATACAGCATCTTCGTTTCTTATGCGGCGAGCCTGATAATACCACGCTCAGGCGAAATTGTGCGCTGCGGGATTTTGAAACGCTGGGACGGTGTTTCCTTCCCCAAGTCTTTGGGCACGGTGGTGACAGAACGAGCCATCGACACGTCGCTCATAATAATAATCACCGCGCTCACGTTCCTTTGGCAATTACCCGTGTTCCACAGGTTTTTCTCAAGCACTGGCACTCGTCTCGACGAGATACTGTCGCAGTTTTCCGCGGCAGGATGGTGGGTGACAGCCATCTGCGCCATTGCCGCATTGCTGTTGATATGGCTTTTGCTTCGCCGTTTGTCTATATATAATAAGGTGAAAAACACCTTCGCCGGACTTTTCTCTGGCGTCATGTCGGTGAAAGACGTGCGCAACGTTCCGCTGTTCATATTCTTCAGCATCGGGATATGGGCGTGCTACTTCCTTCACTATTACCTGACCTTCTTTTGCTTCGACGCGACCTCCCATCTTGGCATGGCTTGCGCCTTGGTGACATTCATCGTGGGCTCAATAGCCGTCATCGTGCCGACACCTAACGGGGCCGGCCCTTGGCATTTTGCCGTAAAGACCATGCTCATTCTCTATGGCGTGGCTTCCAACGATGCCTTGTACTTCGTGCTGATAGTCCACACCGTGCAGACTCTCCTTGTGCTTCTGCTTGGATTCTACGGCTGGATAGCCCTGACATTGAAAAGGAAGAAGATGATCACGAAGAAAGCGAACTGATACAAGAACATTATAACATTTTAATAACCAAAAACTATGAGTGAAATCCGCAACCTCCAACCTGCTGCCATTTGGCGCAATTTTGACGACCTCACACAGATACCACGCCCAAGTGGTCACGTGGAGAAAGTACAAGAGTTTCTTCTCGACTTCGCAAAGCGCGTAGGCGTTGAGGCCTTCAAGGATCCTGCCGGCAATATCGTCATGAGGAAGCCAGCGACGCCTGGTTTCGAAAACCGCAAGACCGTGTTGCTGCAAGCCCACATGGACATAGTGCCACAAAAGAGCCCCGACTCCGACCACAACTTCGAGACAGACCCGATAGAGACTTACATCGAAGATGGTTGGGTACACGCCAAGGGAACCACACTTGGCTCTGACGATGGCATGGGCGTAGCAGCCATCATGGGCATAATGGAAGACGACAACATCAAGCACGGTCCGGTGGAAGCCCTTATCACACGCGATGAGGAGACTGGCATGTACGGAGCCAACGAATTGCCCGAGGGTGAGCTTCACAGCGACATCCTGATGAACCTCGACTCGGAGCTTTGGGGCAAGTTTGTCATTGGCTCAGCAGGTGGCATCGATGTCACGTCTACCCTTGAGTACAAGCCCGTTGACAACGACCAGGAGAAAGCCGTGAAGGTAACACTCAAAGGCTTGCGCGGCGGACACTCAGGCCTTGAGATAAACGAGGGGCGTGCCAATGCCAACAAGGAGATGGTTCGTCTGGTTCGCAAGGCGTTGGCGCAAACCGGTGCGCGTTTGGCTCAATGGCATGGCGGAAACATGAGAAACGCCATCCCATTCAAGGCTGAGGTGGTGCTCGCCTTGCCACAAGACCAGGTTGAGAACCTCAAGAAACTTGTTGAGCAACAGCGTATAGCTATCGAGGACGAGTTCAAGGGCATCGAGAAAGACGTGGAGTTCTTCGTCGAGG
>DAINOS010000099.1:0-9315 GCA_036743855.1 Prevotella sp.
GAAAGACTGGACTCATATTCAGAACATCTTGCTGACCCGTTCTATCCCTTCGGCCAGCACGTCAATCTCATGCTTGGTGTTGTAAAGGGCGAAGGAAGCGCGGACAGTGCCAAGCACGCCAAGCCTGTCCATGAGCGGCTGCGCGCAATGGTGACCCGTGCGCACGGCAATGCCAAGCTGGTCGAGAAGCGTGCCCATGTCCATGTGATGGATGTTGCCCACGTTGAAGCTGACCACGGCATCGTGGGAATGCTGTTGGTCGTGAGGCCCATATATATGCATTCCCTCAATGGCGGAGAGACGCTGGAGGGCGTAGGCGGTGAGCTCGCGCTCGTGCCGCTCTATATTGTCCATGCCAAGACGCTCCATATAGTCTATGGCCACGGCAAGGCCGTGAGAGGCAATATAGTCGGGCGTGCCAGCCTCAAACTTCAATGGCGGCTTCTCAAAGGTCGTCTTCTCAAAGCTCACGTGGTCTATCATCTCGCCACCGCCCTGGTATGGCGGCAGACGGTCGAGCCAATTCTCCTTGCCATACAGTACGCCGATGCCTGTGGGACCATACATCTTGTGTCCGCTGCAAACATAGAAGTCGCAATCGAGCTTCTGCACGTCAACCTTCACATGAGGCGCGCTTTGAGCTCCATCCACGACACAAGGCACGTCGTGGTCGTGGGCAATCTTGACAATATCCTCCACGGGATTGACCGTGCCAAGGACATTGCTGACATGAGCCACGCTCACGATCTTGGTTTTCTCATTGAAAAGAGACCGGTAGGCTTCCATGTCGAGAATGCCATTGTCGCTCATAGGTATGACGCGTAGCTTGATGCCCTTGCGACGTGCCGCCAACTGCCAAGGCACGATGTTGGAGTGGTGCTCCATGACAGAGACGATGACCTCATCGCCTGGCTCCATCATGGCATCGCTAAACGTGGAGGCTATGAGATTCAATCCCTCGGTGGTGCCACGGGTGAACACTATCTCCGACGAGCTCTCGGCGTTGAGAAAGCGCCTTACCGTCTCGCGCGCCTGCTCATGCAGCTCTGTGGCCTGAACACTGAGGTAGTGGACGCCACGGTGCACGTTGGCATTCTCGTTGAGATACTCGTTGCGCATGGCATCGAGAACACACAGAGGCTTCTGCGTCGTGGCAGCGTTGTCAAGATAGACAAGCGGCTTGCCGTGAACCTTGCGGCTCAATATCGGGAAATCCTCCCGCACCTTTTCTATGTCGTACATCATTATGCCTTTCTTTATAACAGGATTATACCATTACTTGCAAATCTGGCAATTGGAGCATTTGCCAAGCTCTCCGCGGAAGCGTTTCTCTATCAACTGATGCAAACGGTCACGCAACGGCTCAAGCTTGATTTGGTCAATCACCTCGCCAATGAAGGCGAACTCCAGCAAGAGCTTTGCCTCGTGCTCGTCTATGCCGCGCTGCTGCATGTAAAACATCGCGGCATCGTTGAGCTGTCCGACCGTTGAGCCGTGCGAGCATTTCACGTCATCGGCATAGATCTCAAGCATGGGCTGGGTGTACATCCTTGCCCTCTTCGTCATCACGAGGTTCTGGTTGCGCTCGTCGGATGTGGTCTTCTGCGAATCGTGGCGCACGAGCACGCGGCCCGCGAAAGCGCCTACGGCATCGTCGTCAACCACATATTTGTATAGCTCGTGCGAATCGCAATGGCCCACCTGATGGTCTATCAACGTGTTGTTGTCCACGTGCTGGCTCTTGTCGGCGATGACGCAACCATTGCACCAACACTCGGCACCCTCGCCCTTGAACAAGAGGTCAAGGCGGTTGCGGGTGATGCCGTTTCGCAGGGTTATGACGTTGTGGTTGACACGGCTGTTGGCTTGTTGCTCAATATATACGTTGCTCACGCGCGTGTTCTTGTCGTGGGTTTCCTCCAAGCAGTAGAGGTCAAGGTTAGCGTTCTCGCCCACATAAGCCTCGATGACTTGCGTGCCAAGGAAATTGCGGTCGTCGGCTGAATCGTCGCAGAAGAGGAGCTTGGCCTCAGAGCCCTCGTCCATGACGATGAGCACACGGCGGTTGACCATGAGGTCTACGTCGGAGCGAAGGATGTTGACCACCTGAATCGCGCGGTCGGCCTTTACGTTCTTGCCCACGTGGATGAAAAGCCCGTCCTCGGCAAGCATGGTATTGAGCGCGGCGACGGCATCTTCCGATGTCTTGGCGAGCTTGCCATAATACTTGGCTATGAAGTCGGGACGTTCATCGGCGGCATCCTTAAGGCTCATGACCTCCACGCCCTCAGGCAAGCCGACCTTGGGCAACGCCTTCTTGTAGAAGCTGTCGTTGACAACGAAATAGAGCGACGTGGACAGGTTTGGCACGTCGCAACTGAAAACGCTGTATGGATTAATGGGGAACTCCACACGGTTGACGTTCACTCCGTAGTTAGGGGCGAACAGTTTTTCCATGTTGGTATACTTGTATCGCTCAACCTTGCGCGAAGGGAAGCCATGACGCTTGAAGTCCTCGTAGGCGGCATCGCGAACGGCATTCATCACAGCCGAGGAGTGGGCATTGATCATCTCCCTCGACTGCTCATAAAGTTCTATATATTGTTTTTCGCTTGACATAAAGAAATCTGTTTTGTTTCTTGGAAGTAATCACTTTCCGTATTTCTCGTCAGCCTCTTCCTTGATCCAATCGTAGCCGCGCTTCTCTATCTCCTTGGAGAGCTCAGGCCCCTCTGTCTTGACTATGCGGCCATTGTAGAGCACGTGCACCACTTGCGGTTTGATCATGTCGAGCAAGCGCTCATAGTGGGTTATCACTATGATAGACTTCTCAGGGGTGAAGAGCTTGTTGACACCCTCGGCGACGATGCGCATGGCATCGACATCGAGACCGGAGTCGGTCTCATCGAGGATGGCGAGCTTCGGGTCGAGCATGGCCATCTGGAATATCTCGTTGCGCTTCTTCTCACCGCCGGAGAATCCCTCGTTGACGGAGCGGCGCGAGAGCTTCGGGTCGAGTTCCACGAGTTCGCGTCTCTCTTTCATCAGTTTCATGAAGTCGCCCGCCTTGAGGGGTTCCTTACCCTCATACTCACGCTTGGCGTTGACTGCCGCCTTCATGAAGTTGACCATTGACACTCCCGGAATCTCCACAGGATATTGGAAGGAGAGGAACAATCCGGCGCGAGCCCTGTCCTCAGGCTTCATCTCCAAGAGGTTCTTGCCGTTGAAGATGGCCTCGCCCTCGGTCACAGTATACAGGGGGTTGCCAGTGAGCACCGCGCTCAGCGTTGACTTGCCGGAACCGTTGGGTCCCATGATTGCGTGAATCTCACCATCCTTGATGGTAAGGTTAATGCCTTTCAATATTTCCTTGCCTGCAATTGAAGCATGCAGATTTCTAACCTCTAACATAATGTATGTAAAAAATCCTTGTTTCTATTTCTTGTTTTTATCTTCCTGTTATCTTCCTGCCTAAAAGTTGTCAATCAACCCTTGCAACAGTCCGCCCCAGTCTTCGCTTGTCCAACGGAATGGGAACGTCATCTTCAAGCCCACTGAAAACACGTGCCGATGCAACTGACCGTGATACTCGGAGACATGGTCGCTGCCGTCCTCGGTGTAACTCACGCGATAATGCGAGTCAAGGCCAAACCTATAACCGTATTCCACATTCAGGGCTACACTGGAAAACAAGTAGATGTCGGCACCCACGACGGGACCCAAACTGAACCTTGGGGCCTTGACGATGCCTTGCGCCACATAGCTATATGTTTTCTTGGACATTTGGCTGTATGACCATGACATGGAGGATGACATCTCAAAGGGGCCACGGTCGGCATCAAAGGCGTAGAGAACGTCCGCACCCACATAGGGTGCAACCTTCCAATGTGCCGGGGCTGGATTCCAACGCCCACCCAACATCAGTTGGTTGAGTTCATTGTTGCCATCTCCCCTGAGGAATTTGAGCTCCTCGCGCTCGTATCCCGCCTTCAGGCTGAAACGGGTCTTGGGCAGGTAATACTCCACGTGCAACTTGGTGAGCAAGCCCGAATTGGAAGTCGAGCCATCACGGTACTTCGGCACATTGGTGTTGTTCGATGTCGCCGACTGTACGATGTTGCCGCCTATCTGCGCGTCGATAGCCCAACGGCGCGCGTCATCATCTTCGTTTTGCGCCGACGCACCCATGCAGACAAAGAGCAAGAGAGCCAAGATATGGAGAGTCGAGTGTCGCATAAGCCTATCCTTATCCCACTGTCCCCTCAAGCGATACGCTCAAGAGCTTCTGCGCCTCAACAGCGAACTCCATGGGCAACTTGTTGAGCACCTCCTTGGCATAGCCGTTCACTATCAAGCCGACAGCGTCCTCGGTGGGTATGCCACGCTGGTTGCAATAGAAGAGCTGGTCTTCCGAAATCTTCGACGTGGTGGCTTCGTGCTCCACCACGGCGGTGTCGTTGTGGATGTCCAGATAGGGGAAGGTGTGAGCTCCGCAGTTGCTGCCCAAGAGCAGCGAATCGCAGGAACTGTAGTTGCGGGCATTGTCGGCATTCGACGTGGCGCGCACCAAACCGCGATATGAGTTCTGGCTATGACCTGCCGAGATGCCTTTCGAGATGATGGTGCTCTTGGTGTTCTTGCCCATGTGAATCATCTTGGTGCCGGTGTCTGCTTCCTGATAGTTGTTGGTCACTGCCACGCTATAGAACTCGGCTTGGGAGTTGTCGCCGCGCAGCACGCAAGAAGGGTATTTCCACGTGATGGCGGAGCCCGTCTCCACCTGCGTCCAGCTCAACTTGGAGTTGACACCACGCAAGTCGCCTCGCTTTGTCACGAGGTTGAGCACGCCGCCCTTGCCGTGCTCATCGCCAGGATACCAGTTCTGTACGGTAGAGTATTTCACCTCGGCATTGTCCTTGACGATAATCTCCACGATAGCGGCATGGAGCTGGTTCTCATCGCGCATTGGCGCGGTGCATCCCTCCAGATACGACACGTAAGCGTCGTCGTCGGCAATGATGAGCGTGCGCTCAAACTGTCCCGTGTTGCGGGCGTTGATGCGGAAATAGCTGCTTAGCTCCATCGGGCAACGCACGCCTTTGGGGATATAGACAAACGAGCCGTCGCTGAACACGCAACTGTTGAGGGCGGCGAAGAAGTTGTCGCGATAGGGCACCACCGTACCCAAATACTCGCGCACCAAGTCGGGATGCTCCCTGATGGCCTCGCCTATGCTGCAAAATATTATGCCTTTCTCGCGGAGCTTGTCCTTGAAGGTGGTCTTCACCGACACGGAGTCCATGATGGCGTCCACGGCGGTGCCGCTCAGGGCCAACCGCTCCTCCAAGGGTATGCCGAGCTTGTCGAACGTCTTTTCAAGCTCAGGGTCTATCTCCTTGTTCTTGGGCTTGCTTGCCAATGGGTCGGCATAATAAGATATGGCCTGAAAATCAATGGGGGGCACATGCACGTGTCCCCACGTGGGAACGGAAAGGGTCTTCCAATATCGATATGCCTTCAAGCGAAAGTCGAGCATCCATTCTGGCTCGCCTTTCTTTTTGGATATGAGCCGCACTACATCCTCGTTGAGACCTTTTGCTATGATGTCGGTACGCACGTCGGTGGTGAAGCCGTACTCATATTTCTGCTCAGTCACTTGGCGCACAAAGGCATTTTCTTTTTCTTTATTTTCCATTTCTCTATTCTGCTTGGAGTGATTTGCCACCCAGATAAAAGGGCGCAATACTCCCTCTCGTTTAAAATGCAAAATTACGAATAATGCGGTTGTTTACCGAAAAATTAACGCTTTTTTTAGCGGCAACGTTACAAGCGACCCTACAAGCTGCCATCACTAGCAGTCGTCCTTCATTAGCGTACGCTCACTTTGCGTGCAATGGTGTGTGGTTCATGATTGGCCGACAAATAGTCCACGACCATGAGATAGTCTCCTTTACGAGATGGGGCAACGACTGTTTTCGGTGTCTCAACTCCGCAATTGGCTATGCCAAGCGATGGTGTGTACATCACACCCTTACTCTTTATCGCCTCTGCCTTGAAGCCCTTGGTGGTAAGCTCAAGACAGCCGTTTATGCACATGGAATGGCGGGCGATGGATTGCGCCGGAGTGAGATACTCCACCGTGGCGATGTCTTGCATGTTAAGGTTAACGGCATTTGTGGCATCTGTCAGCACTCCGTCGACATATATCTTCACCTCAGACTTGCCACTTAGCGTAGACGCTCGCGTAGGATAAAGATGCCATTTCATGGGACCAGCTTTGTCGACACCACCCTTTTCCGCCACTTCCTCGTCATCATCACTGGTCGAAGATACCAACCTCATATAGGTGGAGAAGTGATAAATCATTTGCTGGAATGTCTGATAGTTGCGCTTGTCCATCACGTCCTCCGTAATGAGCTTGTCTCCATAAAACTCTTTCTCTTCCTTGGCATAATCTTTTTTCACATAGGCTGTCACCACGACATCCGACAAGTTGTTGACCCCATGCCAGTTGAACTGCTGCCGTCCACCGACAGCACTCGCTATCGACTTGGTATTGCCAAGAAGATCTTTCCTGTAATTCCTTATAGCAGGAATGGTATCACCATAGAATTCATATTCGTATTGTCCCGAGCCATTCTTATTGTCATGCGCGCTCACGAAGAAGCTCTCGCCTTGGCGATAGTCGCCTATTGGCAGGAAAAACTTGCCACCTTTTTGTATATCCGTGGTGAACGTGGCGGCATCGCTGCGCTGATAAGCCACCACGTTGCCATCCTTGGGCTTCCATTTCTTTCCCTCTCCCCAAACTGTGCCTTTTATGGCATTGGTCACCTCTGGCTGGTATTTCATCTTCCAGCCATCGGACATTGCCTTGGCGATGTCGAGCCTTTGAAATGTAGCGGAAAGCAACCAGCCGTTGATGTCCGCGACACGATCTGCTTGCGACTCAGATGCCATTTCGCGTGGGAATGGCAATTCTGACATTAAATCCGACTCAAAATCCGCAGCCTCCGCGGTAGGGGCAAAGCGGCCTATGACAGAACTGATGGTCTCTGTGTATGGAAAGAAGCGGACTGTCGATGCCTCTGTCACTTCCCCAATTATTGAATCCTTGGTGAGATTCTCTCCCGCCTTATACGAAATCTGGATGTCACGATTAGACTTTGCCTTAGTAGGCTTCCACAGATGCACCTCGCTCAGCACGGTGTTGTCACAATCTGTGAGCATGATGGAGATAATGCCATCATTGACGTTAAAAACGTCAACCACTCCATTTTGGCGCGCGGGCATCATCATAAGCCCGAGGGCCTTGTGGTATGTGTAGAGTTTCGCGCCATTTGGTATCTGTCCGTCTATGCGGAATTGGAATTTGCCCCTGCCTTGCGATACGCGCAGCGTGGGAGAAACATTGTCAATCTCTGGCAGCGCATATATTTTGTGGTCTTTGTCTTCACCCACGTTCACGTAATAATGCTCTCCTTGCTCTGGCACTATGACAAACGTCTGCCATCCAGCCTGCGTCGTCGTGGAGCTCAGCAGCGTGGTTCCGTTTGAGTCGGTTATCGAGAAAGGCGATTGCAATGGCTCGCCGTTATCGTCGGTCAAGAAGATTGACACGTTTTGGCTACCGCCAGCCGTGAGCCTGCTGCCTTCCGGAAAAATCTTGCAACTACGACTGCCAAGGGCTTCTCTTGTCGCGGTGCCGTCTTTGCTTATCTCTATTGGATATGTAGGGATTGTGATGTCGCTGAAGTTGCACATCATCTTGGAAAACGCACGGAGATAATATATGCCGTATGGCGCGCTGAAATCTATCGGCATGGCTGTATGGAAGGCGCCTCGGTCATCGACAACGAGTTTTTGCCTACAAAGGATGCTGTCCTTGTCGTCTGTCAATTCAATGTAGAGGTATCGGCTGTATGGAGCGCCTGTCATATTATCACACCTCGTCAGCCAACCGTCAATCTGTATCGTGTCGCCAAGCTGATAACTCATCCTATCGCTGGCGAAGAACACTTTCTCTGTCGGCAATGTCTGGGCTTTCACGATAACAGAAAACACCAACATCAAAACAAAGACTACAGACTTCTTCATAGAACTAAATTTTATAAGAAACACTCGTAAAACACATCATCATTGAGAGCGAGAAAAGAACACTCGCCCTCAATTAATGTGAACATAACACCCATGTTCAGCCTAAAATCAAATTATCTGGTATTGGACATAATAAAACGCCTCTCCAGGAACAGCAGCATAAGGAACATTCTTGCCAATGTAGAGTTCCGCCGTGAACACTCCATTAGGATTTAATTTATACTCCCATTTCAAATGACTTTTCATGATGGAGAAATAAAAATAGATGCCACTGGTAGAATACAATACAGGAGAACCCAGCCCCTGCATTGACCACTTGCTAAAATTTGAAGTACTCGCACCATCAGGTATCTGTCCTTGCAGATACATTTCACTACCAGGCCCCAACAACTCTGATTTGTCAACATCCACATAAATAGTACCAAGACAATGTGGGTCACCATACTTTGATTGAGCAAAGACCGTCATGAAACAAAAGACGGCTAAAAGCAACGTAATAAGTTTCTGTTTCATATCCTTAAAGTTTAATGGTTTATTAATGTTGATAGTAAAAGTCCTTCTTTTTATAATAGGGCATTGAATCAATTGGTCTAAGCGCAAATATAAATGTTATATTTGAATATACCAAGCATTTCTGTATTAAATAAAGCAAAAATCCGTTATGCCTTGCTTGTCTGCAAAGCATAACGGATTAATATATATAATGTGTGTGGATTTACAGTTTCTGCTCCACCTCAATCTCGGTGAACGTCTCGATGATGTCGCCCACCTGTATGTCGTTGTAGTTGACGAGCGAGATACCGCACTCCAAGCCTGTAACGACCTCTTTTACGTCGTCCTTGTAACGCTTCAAGGCGGCGATAGGAGCGGTGTGAACCACGATTCCGTCGCGCACGACATGAGCCTTGTCCTTGGAGTGGACCTTGCCCTCGGTGACAAGACCACCGGCGATTGTGCCCACCTTGGAAATCTTGAACACCTGCTTGACCTCAACCTCGGCGGTGACGACCTCCTTCTTCACCTTGTCGAGCATACCGACCATGGCAGCCTTGATGTCGTCGATGGCATCGTAGATGATAGAATAGGTGTTGATCTCCACGCCCTCACGGTCGGCGAGCTTGCGCGCGTCTGCCGAAGGACGCACCTGGAAGCCCACGATAATGGCATCGGAAGCGGAGGCGAGCATCACGTCGTTCTCGGAAATCTGACCCACGG
>DAINOS010000100.1:0-9221 GCA_036743855.1 Prevotella sp.
GGTTGCCGCCATGACGTATCACGAGCTTCGAGAAGCGGAAGCCAGGCGCCGGCACAGCCTTCACGCGTAGCGGCTTGCCATATTCCGCCGTCTTGTCCGTGACGACACTGCCGTCGGCAAGGAGAATGTCGCCGTTGAGCCCGCCGCCAAGTCCGTCTACGCCACGGCTAAGGCTCACATGGTCGCCAGCGACAAAGGTCTTGACCGATGGCTTGGCGCTTGTCGTGAAAAACGGGCGACTGTCGGGGCTGAGGATTATGTCGTCGATATAAACCGCGAAGTCAGCCGTGAGATTGTGTGGCGACGTGGCGTCGGCCACGACAAGCAGATTGCGTATGGTCACGCCATTGGCACCAGACACGGGAAACACCACGTCGTTCCATTGTCCGGCGACAAGCGGCTGCGTTGACTTGCTCCAAAACTGCTCAGTCATTGGCGACTGCCCGGGGCGGTCGTCGCGGTTGCCAAGCCCGATGAGCATGGCAGGCGACGCCTTTGGCGAATATATCTTCACGTGCACATACTGCGTCTTCTTGGTCTGGGCAAAAGGCTCCTTGAGACCTACCAGCGCGCCAAAGGTGTTGCTGCCGAAACGCGAACGCTGCAACGCCAGCACCCTGCGCGAGGCGTTTGGCACGAAATCGCGAATGGAGTCGGGAGCCACGAGATGGTTGGCCACGACCCTCACGTTTGCCGGCATGCGGCCAGTGCGAAAAGGCGAGTTCTCCCACGTGTCGTACACGCCAATGGAAGCGTAGGAGTCTGGCGACTCAAAGTCGCACAGCTTGCGCTCCGCCGTCTGCGCCATGAGCGACAAGGAGAAGAGCATAACCGCCGACAACAAGGATAGTTTGCTGATATGCTTGAAATGGTTGGTCATCATTGTTATCTTTTATAGTCTTTATTCATCATGATTCATTCTCGCGTCCGCGTCTTAGAACACCGACAAGCTCTGTATCAGCGGACACGCCCTGCTGTCGTTTATCGTCACGCGAAGGGCGCGCACCTTGTAGCCATCGCCTTCGTAGCTCCTTGCCGTGGACCCGTTGAGGGGCACGATGCGCTTATAGCCAATGGTCGTGGTGGCTATGTCGGTGGCGCGCGGGGTGAAGTTCACGCCATCTTCGCTTGTCTCTATGGAGAACGACCTCACGCGCTGCCCGAGCTTGATGTGCTCCATGAGCTGCACATAGCGCACCGTCACAGGCTTAGCCCATGAGAGGGTTATCGTGGCCTTCGTGGTGCCGTCGTTGGTTGCCCAGTAGGTGTCGCTCTTGCCATCGGTCATGTTGGCTGGCGAGTAGTTGACATGCGCTCCTGCCGCGCGCTCCTCGCTCACCTTTATGGAAGCCTTCTTGGCAAGGTCGTGGCCCAGTCGCGTCTTGAGCATCTGGCCAAGCTCTGCCATGCGGCTCGCCGTGGCATCGGGTATGCGCCCACTGATGTCGGGCGGAAGGTTGAGGATGAGCGTGGCGTTGCGCCCCACCGTCTCAAGATACATCTGGAAGAGCCGCTCGGCAGAAAGCACCTTCTCGTTTTTCTTCCAGAACCATCCACCCGTAGTGGCCTTGGCGTCGCTCTCGCCCGGGGTCCACTGCCAGCCATTCTCGTTGCCGCTCTCGGCGCTGCCCATGGACCAGCACGTCTCGCCGGCATGACCTGCCTCGTTGCCAATCCAGCGCACTTCGCCTCCCACGCCCCACATCACCACGTTTGGCAGGAGAGCGTGTATGGAGTCGCGCAGGTTGGGTATGTCGTAGAAGGTCTGGGCGTTGTCTATGGTGCGGTGCCCCGTGGTGCCCTTGCCGCCATAAGCTCCGCCGTAATAGCCGGCGTGGTCGCCGCCCGTGGCCCCGTCGAACCACATCTCAAACTGGTCGCTGCCATACTTGGCCAGCTCCACGCACTGTGGGAAAAACACCTTCTTGGCATAGTTGTCGGTATAGTTGCCATCGGCGTCCTTCTCGCCCCAATACTTGCTGCTCAAGTCCCATGGCGATACATAAAAGCCGTATTTCATCTTCAGCTTGCGCGCCGCGCGCGCAAAATCGCGCGGGATGTTGGTCTTGCGGGCGTTGGCGGTGGCAGAGTGGAGCACGCTATGGGTGGTCGTGGCCGTGGGCCACAGGCAGAATCCGTCGTGGTGTTTCACCACGGCTATGCCGCCCTTCATGCCAGCCGACTTAGCCACGCGCAACCACTGCTCGGGGTCGGGCACGCGGGTCGGGGCAAACGTGGCCTCGTCTTCAGTGCCGTCGCCCCACTCCTTGCCGGTGTAGGTGTCCATGCCATAGTGGAAGAAAGCATAAAACTCGGTCTCGTTCCACAGCATTTGTCGGCGGCTCGGCACGGGGAACACGGGCAGTGGAGTGTTCTCGGGATTGGCGACCTTGAACTGCATGAGCTGAAACTCGCCCTTATTGCCTTGGGCAGACGCCGCGACCGGAGACGCGACAAGACACAAGCCCAATAATAATTTCTCGGTAATGTTCATATTTTATTGTTTATCGTTTTCATGGCGCTTTCGTGATAAAGCACTACAAAAATACTACAAAAATGCAGACAAGGCAAATTTTGCGCATCAAAAAAAGACCGGCTCCACACGAAGCGGAACCGGTCTCATGTTTATTTTGCCTTGCTAATAGCTCGCAAACAACCTTGTTTACTCAACGTCCTTAGGACCCTGACCTGCGATCATCGGCCAACCTGGGTTCTGGTAAACGTTGGAGGTGGTGAGGTCGGTCTGGTCGCCAGAGGCGGTCTGACGGAATGTGCTCTGCGGCAACGGCGACAAGTAGTGAGCCGGGGTGAAGTGATAGCCGTTGAACACGGAGTTGTTCACGCTCGAAATCTGGTACGGGCGGATGTAGTCACCACTGATGCTGCGGTCGCTCATGTTGCCCTTACCGTCGGCGACGCTCACCTGCACGAGGTTGGTAGTGCCATCGAGCCAAGCGCCCTCGTACACAGTGCCCCAGTATTTCATGCCCTCAATCTGGTAGCCATTCACCTGGTCGCAAGCGCGCCAGCGCTTCAGGTCAGCCCAACGCATGCCCTCGCCGATGAACTCGTCGCGACGCTCGCGGCGAATGTTGTAGGTCGTGGCATCTACAAGTTTGCCATGAGAGTAGGCACCGAAGTCCCACTTAGCTTCCTCTGCCATGTTAGTGGCGGCGATGGTCTTGTGGTAGTCGGGATCAACCTTGGCGCGTTTGCGGAGCGCGCGCCAATACTTGTCGGCAGTGGCGTCGATGGTGTTGTTGCGCAGCCAAGAAGCCTCCATGTAGTTGAGCAAAGCCTCCGTGCCACGGAAGACGATGCTTCCGCTCTCGCCGTAGTCGTGGTTCAAGCCCTGCTGAGAGTCGTAGTTCTTGCCCTTCTTCAAGGCAAAGCCGGTCACCATGCGGGTCTCGTTGTTGCCCTTCACAGTCCATGAGAGGTCGGTCGGGATGGCACCTTCGCTGGTGTAGTTCTCGATTGAGCCGTCTTGCTTGGTGAAGATCTGTATGCGCGAGTCGCGGTTCTGTAGGGTGGCCTTCACGCCCTCGTTCTCCCACTCAGGGTTGTAGCCAGAGCCAGCGGCATAGATAGGCAAGCCGTTGCGCATGAGGAACGAGTTGACCAGACCGCGTGTCCAGCCCGTGCCGCCGCCGTTGCGCTGGAGCTGCATCTGCACGTTGTGGGTCACGTTGGCCTTAGCCTTGTCGAAGGAGCGATACATGATGACCTCGCTGTAGCCGCTCATGTCCTTGTCGCAGAACATGGTGTAATAAGGATTGAGGCTGTTGAGACTTGCGTCCTGGCCCTCAGCTGCGTCTGTGTTCTGCACGAGATTGTCCACGAGCTTGTCGCCAAGTTCCTTCGATGACTTCATGGCCTCCTCAAGGAAGTGGTTGATAGAGGCATCGATGTCGAAGCCCTGCACGTCCTCGGCCTTGCCTGGCCACCCTGGGCCACCAGGCACGAAGGCCGTGCCCTTGTGATACTTCTCCCATGTTCCCTCAAAGAGAGCCACACGTGAGCGGAGCAGGAGGGCGGCATCGCGAGAGATGCGGTTCTTGCCGCCAGGCGTTGACGTGCCGAGATAGTCGAGAGCCTTGTCGAGGTCGTCGAGGATAAACTGTGCCACCTTGTTGCGCGGCTCACGCTTTGAGGCGGCGAGCAGCTCGTCGTAGTTGTCGTTGAGCACGCCCTCGAATATCGGGCAGTCGCCTATGTTCTGGAGCTTGTCGAAATAAGCGTAGGCACGTAGGAAGTAGCCCTCGCCGATGTAGTGGCGGATGTTGGCGTCGGAACCAGTGATTTGCTTTGCCTCATACTTCGGCAGCACCTGCGCGAGGAAGTAGTTGCAATCGCGAATCTGGTAGAAGTTCCAAGCCGCGCCACGCGAGTTGGCGGATGTCGTGGAGCCGACCTGCCACTCGCCAGGAGCCCAACGGCTCGAATAGTTGACGGCGGCCTGGTTGTCGGTGGCGTTGTCGGCGGCGAACGTGCTCAAGCCATAACTGCCCTGAGGTATTGACGAGAAGAATCCGTAGAGATTCACTGTGTAGGCAGCCAAGTCGGCCTCGCCTGTGAAGAAGGATGCCGGTGTGACGTTGCTCTCCGGTTCCTTGTCAAGGAAGTCGTTGCAGCTTGTCAAGCCGAGCGACGCGCTCAACACGAGCATTGAAATATATTTAAGCTTCATACTTTGTTTCCTTTCTATAATCTATAAGATTGATGATGCTTTAGAATGTAACACTAAGACCAAACGAGAATGTCTTTGACAGTGGGTAGGTCTTGCCTATCTCGCCATTGTAGCCCGCGCCTATGAGCTCTGGATCGCCAGCCTCGGTGAAGTTGGTGATGGTGAAGAGGTTCTCGGTTGAAACGAAGAGGCGGAGTTTCTCGACATAGAACCTCTGCGTGATGGTTCTCGGGATGGTGTAGCCAAGGGTGAGGTTCTTCAGACGGCAGTAAGCCGCGTTTTGCAGATAGCGCGTCTGTGTGTAGGTGTCGCGACCGCCGCCCCAGTTGGCACGCGGATAGTAAGCGTCCTTGTTGTCCTCACGCCAGTAGTCCTCGTGGAACTTGAAGCCCGTGGCCTGCCATTTGCCCGTGCCGACAGCGCCCCAGAACACTGCGCCTCCGGCGGCGTAGTCGCGCTTGAGCGTGCCCTGGAAGAACACCTTGATGTCGAAGCCTTTCCAAGCGGCGTCGAGGTTGAGACCGAAGTTGTAGCGTGGCGTGGAGTTGCCGATGATGCGCAGGTCGCCGTGGTCGGCGAGCGTGTACTGTCCGCTGTTCACCTTGCCATCGTTGTTGAGGTCGGCATACATTATGTCGCCTGCCGTCCAGCCGCTGCCGAGCGAGCTCTGGTCTGCCTTGGCGAGGTGGGCGTCCATCTCTTCCTGGCTGTTGGCAATGCCCACGGTGGTGTAGCCCCAGATGTCGCCGAGCTTGGCGCCGGCATAATAAGAGCCGAGGTTCTTCGACGGGTTAGGATACTTGTCGATGGTGACCTGGTTGTCGCTCAGCACGAGAGAGGCGCCATAGCTGAACTGGCCGATGACGTCGCGCCAGCTGATCTGCAAGTCCCATCCCTTGGATGTCATGTCGAGGTTGTTGACGCGTGGCGCGGCGGCGCCGAGCACGTCGGGAAGCTCAGGAGCGGGACCCACCATGTCGTAGGTCTTGCGCTGAAAGTAGCCAAACGATCCTGTCAAGCGGTTGTTGAACGCTCCCCAGTCGAGACCCACTTCCCATGTGCGGCTCTTCTCCCATGTGAGCGAAGACGACACGAGTGAAGGCTGCGAAGCGATGTTTGGCTTCTCACCATTGATGAGCCAACTGCCCGCCTGTGAGTTGAATCCTATCGTAGGATAGAAGGGATACCAGTTGTCGGTGTTCTGGTTGCCGAGCTGACCCCAAGAAGCGCGGAGCTTCAATGTGTTGACATACTTCTGGAGAGGCTCCCAGAACTTCTCCTGCGCGATATTCCAACCTGCGGAGAACGACGGGAACACGTTCCAGCGATTGGCGCGGAGGAAGCGTGACGAGCCATCGTAGCGGATGTTGGCCTCGAAGAGGTAGCGGCCGGCGTAGTCGTAGTTCAAGCGGCCAAAGAAGCCCGCCGTCGTCCATGACTGGTATTCGCCAGAGGCTTTCGGGTTTGTTGTCGTGGTGTTGAGAGTGGGCAGACCCGACATGATGCCGTCCTTCTGTCCCGTCAAATTGCGGTAACGGAACCACTCGCTCTGGAAACCACCCATGACCTTGAAGTTGTGGTCACCAAATGAATGGGCGTACTCGGCAAAGAGGTTCGGGTTGAAATAGTTTGACTTATAAGAGTACTCATACACGCTCGACGTGGAGTTGGCAATGACATACGGGTTGTTGTCGCAGTCGTAGCCGTAGACCGTCTGCCAGTCGCGATGGTTGAACTGCGTGATGATGCGGTAGTTGAGCTCGGCGTTGAGGGTGAGACCCTTCAACGGAGTGGCCACAAACGAGAGCTGCTGCGCTATGCGGTCGGTCTGGTTCTTGGCGCGTCCGCCGCTCTGGAGCTGCGCGATGTTCGACTCCGGCACGTAGTGGCCGTTAGGGTCGGTAACTGGCACGATAGGCCAGTAGCGGCACATGTTGTGGTAGAACACGTCGGTGCCATTGATAAGGTCGGTAGGTGAGTCGAAGTCAACACGCGAGAAACGAGTGTTGTAGGTCATGCGCAACCATTTGGCCAACTGTGCCGAGACCTTGCCTGTCAAGGTATAGCGCTTCTGGCTGTCGTCGCCATGCTTGAGAAGACCGCCACGGTCAAGGTAGTTGGCCGACACATAATATTGTATGCGGTCATCGCCACCATTGAGGCTGAGGGTGTGCTCCTGCGAGAACGAGTTGCCGAACTGCTCCTTGAGCCAGTCGGTGTTGCCCAATGGCAGGATAGGCGTGTCGTCCCAAACCTCCCAGCGGTTGTTGCCGTTCTTGAACATCTTTTGCATCGACGGGTCGGTCTGCGCCTTCTTTATCTGCGCGAGCTTGTCGTCGGTGAACCAAACGCCGGCACCCGAACCCACGGAAGCGTCGTTCATGTACTTGGCCCATGTGTATGAGTCCATCATCTCCGGCATGTTGAGCGGAGAATCGAAGCGGAACGAGTTGTTGTAGTTGATAGAGGCCTTGCCCTTCTTGCCGCTCTTCGTCGTGATGAGAATCACGCCGCCGGCGGCACGCGAGCCGTAGATAGATGAAGCCGAGGCATCCTTCAGCACTGAGATGTTGTCGATGTCCTGCGGGTTGAGGGAGTTCATGTCGCCTTCCATGCCATCGATGAGCACGAGCGGAGACACGGAAGAGCCAGCGCCAATGGTTCCAGTGCCACGGATGTTGAACGACTTGGTGGAGTTGAGCGTACCGCCACTGCTTGGCGTGGAGAAGTTCATGCCAGCCACGGCACCCTGCAAGGCGTCAACAACCGAGTTGACAGGGCGGGCAGAGAGCACCTTGGAGTCGACCGTGGAAACAGCACCGGTGAGGTTGACCTTTTTCTGCGTGCCGAAACCCACGACAACGACCTCGTCCAAGGTCTTCTTGTCTTCTTCAAGCGTCACGTCCAATGGAGCACCAGTCCACTTTACGGTTTTAGTGACATAGCCAATGTAGGAAATCTGGATTGTGGCACCACGCTTTACCCCACCCAGTGAGAAATTTCCTTCAATGTCAGTCACCGTGCCGAGGCTTGTCCCTTCGACAACAACCGAGGCACCAACAGCTCCTTCACCAGTGGCGTCTTTGACAACGCCCTTGCACACTCCATCGTTCTGTTGCAAAGAACTCAGATGAGTAGCGTCGTTTGCGCCAGCCGCGTATGCCATTTGTCCACCGCTAAACGAAGCAGCAGCCAACAATGCCACGAACATGCCGGCAGTCTTGACCTTCTTGTTCATAAGTAAATTGTTTTTGATATTGTTTTTAATCTGGTTTTTATTTTTTTACAGCACAAGTCGTGTTACACTCACAAAGATAGGGAAATTTTCATTACCATTAAACATGTTAAACGATATTTTATTCTTCGGTTAAGCATATTTAACCAAATCAAGATTCACGGTGTCAATACATACATTTCTAATATTCATGCACAATATCATGGCGCGATAATGTCCTTATCGGTATGAAACCGTGTTTTTGCTCCAAGTGGCAATTTTTAATATTATTTTTTGCAGTCGTTATGCAAATAGGTTGTAACTTTGCGTAACGATGCGCGAAATAAAATGAAAAGACTGATAATCATATTGCTCCTCGTGTTTCCGCTCCTCGCCATGGCGCAAAGCAACAACGGCGTCAACCCTGAGGACATGGAAGTGGACATGGACAACCCTACATTCGTGCCGATGGTAAAGATTGGCAAGGTGAAGCAGGGTAGGGACTCCATACAATATGTGGAGCTCAACAACATTTGGGTGTATCCTCAACCGGTGTTCCAAAACGCCCGTCAGCGTGCCGCGTACAACCGTTTGATATACAACATAAAGCGCGTGCTGCCAATAGCCAAGGAATGCGACAGGATAATCATAGAGACGGGTGAATACCTGGAACTGCTGCCCAACAAGAAAGCCAAGGACGCACACATGAAAGTGGTGGAGCAAGACATAAAAAGGGAATACACGCCACGCGTGAAGAAGCTCACCTACTCGCAAGGCAAGCTGCTCATCAAGCTCATAGACCGCGAATGCAACAACTCTTCCTACGACTTGATAAAGGCATTTCTCGGTCCCATTAGAGCTGGCTTCTACCAGTCGTTTGCCTGGATTTTCGGCGCATCGCTGAAGAAGTCGTATGACCCCAACGGCGCCGACCGCATCACGGAACGCATAGTGAGACAAGTGGAAGCCGGACAACTGTAGAAAAGCCGACTGACGACTGGCTGCTTTTCGTTGTATCTATACGTTGTCGGTCTATAACAGCTCGTTTATCTCCTCTACCGACTTGTTCATCGTCTTGGCCACAATAGCTATTGGCATTCCGCTGTCGACCATGGCCTTGACCATATTCCTTATCTGCTCTCTCTGCTGGGCAATCTGAGAGTTCTTCTCGTTCAACTGAGCGTTCTTCTCGTTCAGCTGAGCGTTCTTCTCATTCAACTGAGCGTTCTTCTCGTTCAACTGCTTTCTCTTCTCTGTGAGTTGTTCGTTGAGCTTCATGACCTGCGTGTCGCGCGCCTCAAGCACAGAGTAGAACTC
>DAINOS010000101.1:0-9084 GCA_036743855.1 Prevotella sp.
ATAAACGGATGCGGGTCCACATGGCGCTCAAGCGTGAAATCGTGAGGCACGGCGGCGGCCTCGGCACGTCCTATATGTATCTCCTCGCCTATCATGCGCCGCTGGGCGTTGACGAAAGTGGTGTTGCTCCGCCTGTCGGAGTTGAGCTTCTCCACGTCGATTTGGGCGAAGACGAGCTGGCTCTCCATGGCGAAACGCTCGCTCTCGGCAAGAAGTTGGCCGTTCTCATAAATCAAGGCGTTGCCTCCGTAGACCACGTCCTGCGTGCTCTCGCCGAAGCCCGCGCCACTGTACACATAACCGCAAATGGTGCGCGCGCTCTGCTGGCAGAGGAGGCTCTTGAGATAGTCGTGCTTGCCAATGAGCTCATCGCTCGCCGAGAGATTGAAGATGATGTCGGCGCCAGCCAAGGCGAGGTGGTTGCTCGGAGGCGTGGGAGCCCACACGTCCTCGCAAATCTCAACGCCAAACAATACGCCGTCGCCAGTACGGAAGAGTTGTGGGGCGGGCGTGATATACACGGGATGGCCGGCATAGCGAATCTCCTGAGGGCGCAGGTCTTGCGAAGAGGCAAACCAACGCTTCTCGTAGAACTCGCTGTAATTGGGCAGGAAGGTCTTGGGCACGATGCCGAGAATCTTGCCACGCTGAATGACAATGGCACAGTTGAGCAACAGGTCGCCAGCCACCAAAGGCACGCCAATGATGGAGATGATGTCCAACTGACGGCTAAATTCCAGCAGTTGCATCACGCAGTTCTCCGTAGCGTCCAAGAGAAGTTGCTGGCGAAAGAGGTCTTGGCAAGTATAGCCCGTGACACTGAGCTCAGGGAAGACGATTATCTCGGCACCTTGCCCCTCGGCCATGGCTATTTGCGACTCTATTTCCTTGATGTTGCTCACGCAGTCGGCAACCTTCACCGTGGGTACCGCTGACGCCACCTTAACAAATCCGTACTTCATATAGGTTTTTATCTAATAGTGACTTGAGTAGCGCCATATCCGTATTCCTGGAACGACGCGTCTTGCCACTGGTAAGACTTGTGTTTATAGGTCAGCTCATTGATGAGAGCGCGCCTCAACACCCCGGCACCCTTGCCGTGGATGAAGATGAGCTTTTGGCCTTTCTTGTTCTCATATTGTTTCAAGGTGTCGCGAAACACCTTCATCTGGTATTCGAGTATGTCGCCAGCCTGCATACCCTGCGTTGTGTCGAGCAACGTCTCGGCGTGCAAGTCCACGACAATGGCGTCATCGAGGCCACGGTTGCGGATATACGGCGCGTTCTTGACGTTGCCCTTGCTTTGGTTGTCCTCGTAACGGCGCACGAGCTGCTTTTTCTTGTCGGCAGTGGCCTCGTCGTGGGCTTGTGTGGCGGCATGGCTGTACATTTCCTTCTTCAGTTCCTTGGCATCCACCACGAGTGGCCTGACGGCCTTGTCGTTCTCAATGATGGTATACAGCAACACGGGAGTCTCGAAGAAAGGCGTGTCCTCGAAAGTGTGGGTCTTGTAAAACTTCAATGGCTCAAGCCTCAGCTCCACGTTGACGGGAGCCTTCATGATGAAGTTCTTGTCGCGCTTGTAAGCAAGGAGCTGCACCACGAGCCTACCCACGTGGTTGATGTCCTGGGCGTTCATCTCCTCGATAAACACCTTGGTATTGGGCTCAGCCTCTCCCTCTGTCTTGATGGAACAACTGTTGCCCTCAATCGAGAGGATGACATAGCGCAAGTAATAGTTGCTGTCGTTCACGAAATAAGCCTCAAAGTGCGGCGTGTCGAGACTGCTGTCGCTTGTAGGCGCAAAGGCTATATAAGCCGACAACTGATTGCCGCCCTTGCGCTCCTCAGCCTTGGGACGGAAGGTGACATCCTTGGAGAGGTCAACCGTGTCGGGTGCAGACATGTCAACCTCCTCGTCCTGTCCATCCTGCATCATGGCCTTCACCGAGCGGTGGCCTCGCAATAGCGGTGTCTCCGCGGCTTTCTGCTCCTGTGCCTCCGCACGACGGTTGATGACATTGGCAGTGCTGTAATCCTCGCTTTCCACCACTACGACCTCATTGACGGGAGTGGGTATTTGGAATCCATCCTCATCCTCCACCAACACTATGTTCTTCCCTTGGAAACCGGCAATCTTTCCGCCGCCAGTCTCGCTAAGGAATTTGACTTTATCTCCTATTTTCATACTATTGTCCTTTATTCTTATTGTGGTATAAGCAAGTTATGGTATAAGCAAGTTGGCGTCGCCATAGCTCAAGAAGCGGAAGCCGTGGGACAAAGCGTAGTCGTAGACCACACGCCAGTCGCCCTTCAAGAAAGCACTCACCAGCAAAAGCAACGTGCTCTTGGGCTGATGGAAATTGGTGACAAGAATCTTCACTATCTTATAAACATATCCCGGGGCTATGATGATTCGCGTGGACGTGTGAAGCGCCTCAAGACCATCGCGGTCGAGATAGTCGAGTATCGCCTTTATCGAATCGCTCACTTGTACGGGCTTGCCGTCGATTATTACAAGACCATTGTCATCGTGAGGCAAGTCGTAAGGTTCCCACTGCTCCACACTCAGTTCCTCCTCGCTGGCATTGGGATTGCGAAGAATCCTCACACCGATATAATACAGGCTCTCAAGCGTGCGGACACTCGTGGTGCCAACGGCTATTGCCTTGCAGTCGTGTTGCAGGAGACGCTCAAAAGTATGGCGATGCACCACAATATACTCCGAGTGCATCTTATGGCCCTCTATCTCCTCTGTCTTCACTGGCTTGAACGTTCCAGCGCCAACGTGCAACGTCACCTCGTCGCGAGTGATGCCGTGGTTGTCTATGTCTTTCAGCACCTTGTCGGTGAAGTGCAGACCAGCAGTTGGAGCCGCCACACTGCCTTTGATTTTGGAATAAACCGTCTGGTAAGTGGTTTTGTCGCTCTCCTCCGTCTTGCGGTTGAGATATGGAGGGATTGGAAGCTCGCCAACGGCATCGAGAATCTCCGCGAAGTTCACCTCATCGGCATCCCACTCGAAGTCGACCCAATAGTTGGTGCCTCCACTCTTTTCTATGGTCTTGCTTCTGTCCATAGTGGCCGAGAGGGTGAGCTTGTGGCCTTTAATCTCAAAGTCCCTCTTCAGAGTGCCATCCTTCCATTTCTTAAGGTTGCCTATCATGCAGAGCCAACTGCAACGAGATGTCGACTGGAACATCTGCTCGTAGTCGGCTGGCTGCGCTGGCTCCATGAGGAAGACCTCAATCAGCGCACCGGTTTCCTTGCGGAAATGCATGCGCGCCTGGATGACCCTTGTGTTGTTGAAAACCATCAAAGCTCCCTTCGGAAGATACTGTGGGAGGTTATAGAAGATGTCATCCGACAGTTTGCCCTTGTTGTATACCAGCAACTTGCTGTGGTCACGTTCCTTCAAAGGAAACTTCGCTATGCGTTCATCTGGAAGGCAATAGTTATAATCGTCTATTCTTATATGTTTTGTATCCATTCGATTATATGTTTTTTTTCATACCATGATTTCACCAAACGCCAATAGCGTCACCGCCGCGATGGTGATCACCAAAGTCGCCACCACGACGTCGATGTCGGCCTTGGCATAGCCCGACGCGGTGTATTGTGATGAAATGTATTGAAATTTAATGTTGAACTTGTAAAACAGCTTGTAGAACACCAAGTAGACCACGACTCCCACGAAAGAGCCATAAAGCATGCCGCAAAGGATGTCGGAAGGGTAATGAACGCCCAAATAGAGTCGCGTCCAACAGTTGAGCAATGCCCAAAGAAACATTACCGTCGTGAAAAGCTTGTCGCGCACGAGCAAGCTGAAAAACATCGCCAACGAGAACGTGTTGGCGGCATGCGACGAGAAGAAACTATAGCTCTCGCTCAGCGTGCCAGGTATAAGGTTAAGCTGCATCTTGATCATTGGGTCATTGCATGGACGCAACCTCCCGACCATCGGCTTGACGATGAAGTCTCCTACGCCACCGGCAAGCAAGACGCAAACCAATGCCGCGCCAACGATCAGCCCTATCTGCGCCATCGTCTCATGATTCTTCACGACAAGGTAGAACAAGGCAAGATAAAGAGGTATCCACGTCAACCCTGATGTCAACATCGGGACTAACGCGTCGAAATAAACAGAGTTGCCGCTATTAAACAAGTGCAACAATGACAGGTCTGCCGACAAAAAACTCTCAAGCATCATCAAATCTTTTCTATCACGCCAGACTTAATCCAGCCTTCCCTTCCATCGCCAAGTTCTACTTGCTTCCAGCCTTTCAGTCCATCGTCTATGACGTCCACCCTCGTGCCTTCATGTATAACGAAAGCATCGGGGCTCTTATCCTCAGGGGTTGACTTGACACTGATTGACGGTGACATCACTATGGCACCACAACCGTGCTGGAGCCAGTATTTCTGTTGCCAAGCGAAAAGCATGGAAAACACGAACACCACCAAGAAAGCGGCACTGCCAAAGAAGCCTACCTTGCGCAACCACAACGGCGCGGCAAAGAGATAACAGAGCATGAGGATGAGCGCCACGATGACGCTGCCTACGCTCCAAGAAGCCCACGTGTCTATATTGGCGAAAGAAACGACACTACGATATAGAGCCACAAAGAAGTTGTCTGATTCGGGGGCTATCTTGTCTATGGTCTTGGAACGCGCGAACTGAAGGTTGAACCTCACGTCAGCGTCACTCGGCGAGAGCCTGTAGGCTCGCTCATAATTAAGTATGGCTTGCGCAATGCTGTCGGAACGATAATACGCGTTTCCCAAATTATAGTACAAGTCAGCCGACACTCCTTGCCGTAGCAATGTCTTGTAATCAGAAATTGCCTGTTGGTAATTGCCTTGGCGATAGTAATAGTCCGCTACCTCCTTGGTGATGGCGAATCCCGATAACGGGCTAATGACCATCACCAAAAGCAAGATGACAAATATATTGAAATGGTGCTTTATCATTTTCTTTTCTTCATTACGTCTTCTATGTCCACAATGGCAGTCATGGCCGACTGGAACGTCTTTTCCATGTTGCCGGCCTCGTCGCCTGGCGCGTAACGCTCAAACTCGCATTCCTCAAGGGCGGACATGAACTTGCTGATAACGTCCTCGCCCACTCCACGCGTTGCGAGATTCTCCTTTATGTTGTCGCGAGAGAGGCTTTCCACTGGCATGTTAAGTTTATAGCTCACATAGCCCCACAAAGTGCGGAGCACCTCATCATAAAACTCAGCCGTATTGTGCTCAAACATCAGCTTGCTCGCCCTCTTCAAGCGCTTACGCGCGATCTTGTTGGCGCGCTTGCCACGCATCTTCACAATGTCGCCATTCTCTATGGCACGGCGACGGAACACTATGAGAAGTATCACGAAAGCCACCAATGGCAACAACAAGCAAACCCAATATGCCGCACTGTCGAAGAAGAGCTTGCCCGCGTTGGATGTAGCAGACGGCCCATTCTTGATGGAATGAATATCGTTGTCGGCAATCTTGTCGAAGCTCTCTGTCGAGCCCTTGCCATCACCAGGGGTCACGTTGACGACAAACGGCTGGGTGTGCAATGTCTTGTAAGCGTTTGCGTCAACATCATAATATATAAATGACACCGCAGGAATGGTGTACTTGCCTTGGTTGCGAGGCACGGCAAGGAAATCGTAGACCATGTTTCCTCCCACTCCCGCATTGGTGAGTTTCGTCTTGTCTGTCACCTTCGGGTCATACTTGTCGAAACCCTTCGGGAATTCCACCACGGGCTGCTTTATGAGCTTCAGGTTGCCCGTGCCGCCAACGACGACCCTCAGCGTGATGGGCGAGCCGGCCTTGACCTCCTTGCTGCTGAGGCTTGCCGTGATATTGAACTTGCCTACGCCGCCTGAGAATCCCAATGGCTTCGCGGGCAATGGGTCCACCTGGACAGACAAACCAGGGGCAACGATATTGCGCTTCACCTCCACATAGCCCGAACCGCCATTGAAGAACGCCTCGAAAGGATCAACGTTGCGGTTCTGCTGGACCACTATTCCCTTGAAGGTGATTGACGGTATCTGCAGCGAGCCTGTCATCTGGGGGTACATCAGATACTGGCTCCAAGTGACACAACGGTACGGACGGCCGTCAACCCTTTCCATGTGGAAACTCTTCTGCTGCGGCAATGGAATCTCCTGGCTGTGGAATCCTGTCAAGTCAGGCATCTTGCCCTCCAGCTGTGTAAGGTCCACGAGAGTGTAAACCTTGTATGTGAGAAGCACTGGCTCCTGCTCGTGAACCCGTCGCTTGTTGGCTGTCACCTTGATAAACAAGTCCTTGCCCGTGATTGCCGAACCAGCCTGCGCCATCCTTGGCTGTTGTCCGCCACCGTCTTGGTGCATCTGCGGGGCGCCACCATTGCTTCTTGCGCGTCCGCTCACGGCAATGCGCACCGGGCGTGAGGCGATGTTGTGTCCCCTGACACGCGCGTGCGCCGCGGGGATGGTATATACGCCATCCTTCGCGGCGAATACCGTGAAAGTGAACGTGATAGACGATGAGCTCGACGTGTGGCCATTAATCATCTGGTAACTGCTCTGCTGCGAGGTATACGGACCGGCTATGAGCTCAAGCCCTGAAGGAATGTTACCCGCGCGGAAATCCTCCACGTCTTGCGTGTTTATGGTATAAGCTATCCGGAAGTTCTCGCCCGCCGACACCTTGGATGGTGCCGACACCGATATTTGAGCGTTGGCATCGCCCACGCCCTCTACCAGAAAGCCTATGATAAACGAGATATATAAGAGTAAACGTTGCGCCATATATTATTTAATCATTAACTCCTTAAAATCCATACAAGCGGCTTGGTGCCATCACCAGTTCTTTTCCAAGCGTCTCCGCTGAGGCTGTATCTCATGCTTCTTGAGCCTCTGCTGGGTTTGCTTTTCTTCTTGCTCGGCATAGTTGAGGAGTTGCTCGGCGTTGTCCTTGCTCATCTTCTCCTGCTGCTTCTGCTTTTGCTGCTGGTCTTGGTTCTTATTCTTATTGTCCTTATCGTTCTTGTTTTGTTTTTGCTTCTGCTTGTCCTTGTTCTTGTTTTGTTGCTTGTCTTGGTTCTTCTGATTTTTCTGCTGTCTCATGCACAGTGCGAGATTGTATCTTGTCTCGTTGTCCTTGGGATTGTTTCTCAAGCTCTCCTCGTAAGCCTTGATGGCATCGGCGAAAAGGCTGTGCTTCTGGCAAGCCACGCCAATGTTGTGCCACACCTTTGCCTTTCTGAGCTTGGAAGTCTCACACTTTGCTGCGTTCTGCAATTGACTCACCGCCGCGCTGTCTTTCTGCTGCATGAGTAATGCCGTGCCCAAGTTGTACAAAGCCTGTGGGTTTGACGGATTCTTGCTCAGCGCCTTCCTGTATTCTATCTCAGCCTTGGCATAGTTTTGCTGACGATACAGCCGATTACCATTCCTGATAAACTGCCTGTCGCTTTGCGCGTCGACGTCTACGAATGTCAACACGCACATGGCCAACAACAAGATATATTTATAGAACCTCATATTACTTCCTTTTCTTAAACAACTTGATGTTTTTCAGCTTCGGGTTTCTTGATTCCAAGACACACACCTCCACTATGAGAATGAGCAAGGCGAACATGGCGAAAGCCTGGAATTGCTCATTATACTCGCTGTATATCACGGAGTCGGTATCGCCTTTTTGCAGTTTCGTTATCTGGTCGTTCAGCTCTTCCTGCGCGTCGGCGGTGTTGTCCACGTGGATATAAGTCCCGCTGCCGGCCTTTGCCACCTCCTTGCACATCTGCTCATTGAGAGCCGACATCACGGTCTGCCCACTGGCATCCTTCATGTAATTGCCGTCTCCCAATGGTATGGGAGCGCCCTTCGGACTTCCCACTCCGAGGATGAACACGTTGATGCCCTGCTTCTTGGCCGCCGCCGCCGCTTCCTCGGCACCGCCCTCGTGGTCCTCGCCATCGGTGATGACGATGATGGCGCGACCTACCTTGTCTTGCTTCGTGAAGCTGTGCATGGCCACCGTTATGGCCCTGCCGATGTCGGTGCCTTGGGTTTGGATAAGCGAGGGGTCAATGTTTTGCAAGAACATCTTTGCCGACACATAATCGCTCGTTATAGGCAATTGCACGAAAGCGTCACCGGCAAAGACCACCAAGCCTACCTTGTCGTTGGTGAAGTGGTCAACAAGGTTCTCCACGAGCATCTTGCTCTTGTCGAGGCGGCTGGGAGCCACGTCCTGGGCAAGCATGGAGTTGGATATGTCCATACAGATTATCGCCTCGATGCCATTGCGAGACTCGTGTGATATTTTCGCGCCCATCTGCGGCCGTGCCAGCATGACTATGAGGATGGCGAGGGCGGCATTGAGCAGCCAAAACTTCACCGACGGACGAAACTTTGACACGTCGGGCATCAGTTCTTTCACCAAGGCAGGGTCGCCAAACTTGCGCAACTTTGCCTTGCGCTGTCGCCACATGACAAGCCTTACCAATGCCAGCAATGGTATCAGCCACAACAACAACAGATATATTGGATCTTCAAATCGAAGCATATCGTTAAGTTCTTACACTGTTTTTATTCTCATACAAATGTGAAGCCGAACACTGACGTTTCCTCTCGCACGCTACGGCAAGCGTCGCAGGACAGTGTTTCTGAGGAGTATCTCCAAGAGGAGCAACAGTACGGCGGCAAGGGCAAATGGCTGATAAGCCTCGTAGCGTTTGGAAAACTTCTTCACGTCCATCTTGGTCTTCTCCAGCTTGTCGATGTCCTTGTATATCCTTTTCAATTGCGCCGTGTTGGTGGCCCTGTAGAAGTTGCCGTCGGTCGTGGCGGCTATGTCGCTAAGCGTCTTCGTGTCAATGTCAACAGGCATGTTGACATACTGCACTGTTCCACCCACGGGCATCGGGTACGGCGCCACCTTGTCGGTGCCCACCGCGATGGTATAGACACGTATGCCAAGCGACTTGGCTATCTGTGCCGAAGTCATTGGCGAGATGTCGCCCATGTTGTTTGAACCATCGGTAAGCAGTATCACGACCTTGCTTTTTGCCTTCGACTCTTTCAGTCGGGA
>DAINOS010000102.1:0-4739 GCA_036743855.1 Prevotella sp.
TCCGGTCGAGAGATAACCACGCCCATAAAGGGTACGGTGTATATCGAGAACGGCAAAAAACACATTCAAAAATAAGACCCAGCACATCGCGTCGGCTCTACGCTGAAAAGGCGACGCGATCACGCTGAAAAGGCAACGGCTTTACAGTGTAGAGCCGTTGCCTTATTTTTTATAACAAAAAAAGCTTAAATCAAGGCTCCACGAGCCTTGATTTTTCATTATTATTGCTACCTTTACAGCACACTCTATAAATTGATATGGACAACTTAATAGAAGTCAGGAACGTCACCAAACGATTTGAGCGCCATGTGGCGCTCAACAACGTTTCGGTATCGGTACGCCGTGGCAGGATATTCGGACTGCTTGGGCCAAACGGTGCCGGAAAGACAACGCTGATAAGGATTCTCAACCGCATCACGGCTCCAGACAGCGGTGAGATATTTTTCGACGGTCGCCACATGGAGCCAGGCGACGTGACCCGAATAGGTTACCTACCCGAGGAGCGTGGCCTCTATCGCAAGATGAAGGTTGGCGAGCAAGCCGTGTATCTCGCCAGGCTGAAAGGCATGGACAAGCAGGAAGCCGAAAGCCGGCTGCGTGTATGGTTCGACAAGTTTGGCATCATGCCATGGTGGAACCGCAAGCTCGAAGAACTGTCGAAGGGCATGGCGCAGAAAGTGCAATTCATCATCACGGTGCTCCACGAGCCGGAGTTGCTCATCTTCGACGAGCCGTTCTCTGGCTTCGACCCAGTGAACGCCGAACAGTTGAAACAAGAGATTCTCCAGCTGCGTGACCAAGGCCACACCATAATCTTTTCCACACACAACATGGCGAGCGTGGAGGAGATTTGCGACGACATAGCCTTGATAAACCACTCCGAGGTAGTGATGCAAGGCGAGATGCGAGGCATAAAGGACAGTTTCCGCACGGGGCTATACGAGTTGAGGACCAACACTCCCCTGCCCGACCTCGATGGCCTGCCATACAAGATAACGGAGCATGAAAGCAACCATGGCACTGAGCGATACCTGCTGCAAGCCAACGAGGGCATCGGCGGCAACGAGCTCGTGCGCACGCTCAGCGAGATGACGGACGTGAAATACTTTGCCGAACACGTGCCTTCGATGAACGACATATTCCTGAAAGTGATAGGCAAGGACACCAAGTGGAACGAAGAGCAGATAGAAAACAAGCAATGAACAAGATACTGATCATCATCCAGCGCGAGTTTCTCAAGCGCGTGAGAACCAAAGGCTTCATCATCCTCACCATCACCATGCCGTTTATCATGGCGGCTCTCGTCTTCGTGCCACTATGGCTCTCGTCGATAGAAAACGACGAGCAGCAACACGTGGCGGTGATAGACCCGACTGGCGTTTACGTCAAGGCATTGGGAGCGTCAAAGGCGTTCGCGTTCTCCGCCCAACCAGCCATAACCAAGGAGATGCGCTCGGAAGAATCACCTTTCGACGCGGTAGTGGCAATATCGGGCGACCTGGTGAAAAACAACGGCAAGGTGACCATATACAGCCACAAGGAGATACCGGGCAACCTGCTCGACTACATACAATCGAAGCTCAACGAGACGGTGCAGAAACAAAAGCTCGAAGCCACGGGAATAGCCGGACTCGACAAGATAATAGACAACGTGCAACGCGACGTGAAGATGAACACCGTGAAATGGAGCAAGGAAGGCGACGAGCAAGCCTCCAGCACGTATGTGGCAATAATAGTGGGTGGCATATTCACGCTCCTCATCTACATCTTCGTCATAACCTACGGCGGCATGGTCATGCAGAGCGTGATAGAAGAGAAGACCAACCGCATAGTGGAGCTCTTGGTGAGCAGCGTCAAGCCTTTCCAGCTGATGATGGGCAAAATCATTGGCGTGATGCTCGTGGGCATAGCGCAAATGGCACTGTGGGGCGTGATGCTCAGCATCATAATGACCGTGGCATCAGTGGTCTTCGGCATCAGCCAAGCGCCATCGATAGCGGCAGGTCAGCCGCCCATGTCACCGTCGCCGATGGTGCCACTGAGCCAAGACACGCAAGAGCTTCTCACCGCCATTGTCAACCTGCCTTATGTGGAGATAGGCTTGATGTTCATCATCATGTTCATTGGCGGCTACCTGCTCTATTCCAGCTTCTTCGCCGCCACGGGGGCCAGCATCAACGAGCAGGAGGACGCCAACCAGTTTGTGGTGCCCATAACGATGATTACCCTCTTTGGCCTTTACGCCGCTATGTACAGCATCGACAACACCGACGGTCCTTTGGCGTTTTGGGCATCGCTGTTCCCCCTCACCTCGCCAATCGTGATGATGATACGCATACCATTTGGCGTGCCGTTGTGGCAGGAGGCTTTGAGCATCGTGTTGCTCTACGCCTCCGCATTCATCATGGTGTGGATTGGCGGTAAGATTTATCGCGTCGGCATACTCATGTACGGCAAGAAGCCAAGCATAAAGGAGATAATAAAATGGATGCGCTATAAATAGCGCTCCAGCATGGTGTCAAAACTCTATGATGAGCGACTCGCGTTGCGTCAGAGGCACGTTCTTGGAAATGTCCACCGTCTTGCCTGTGATGACATCCTTGGCGGTTTTGTTGCCCTTGATGACCTCGGCATAGCGAGCCACGTTCAGCTCGTTGGCTGAGCGCTTGCCGTTGAGAATGGTCATCACCGTCTTGCCACCATATTGGCGAGCGATGACATAAACGCCATTATAAGGTATGAACTGAGTCTGCGAACCCTTGCTGATGACCTCGTTGCCTTGGCGCCAATGCAGCAAGCGGCTGAGCCACGTGAACATCTCGTTCTCTGCCTTGGTTCGACCCTCGGCTGTGAAGCAGTTGTGCTTGTCGCCTGGGAATCCGCCAGGGAAGTCCTTGCGCACGTAGCCATCGGTTACCTCCTTTGTGCCGTTCATCAGCACCTCGGTGCCATAATAGAGTTGTGGTATGCGGTTGATGGTGAGCAGCAATGCCAAGCCCTGCTTGAGCATGGTCGAGTCTTTGGTGTTGCCAAGGAAGCGGTCGGTATCGTGGTTCTCTATGAAAGCCAACACCGACGACGGGTTGGGATAGAGATAATCGTAGCACAGCGAGTTGTAAACACGGTTGAGACCGTTCCACCAACCATCCGTCTCCTCGCGCTTTGCCTGGTTGAGCTTGTCAAAGAAGGAGAAGTCCATCACCGTCTTCAGGTAACTGTTGACTTTTGACAGCTTCGAGTCCTTTTGCCACGAGGCGGTATACTGGGGTTCCGTCACCCACGTCTCGCCCACGGTGTTGAAGTTGGGATATTCCGTGTCTATGGTCTTCATCCATTGAGCCATGGCGTTGCGGTCGGCATAAGGGTAAGTGTCCATGCGTATGCCGTCGATGTCGGCGGTCTCAATCCACCACTCACTGTTTTGTATGAGATACTTTATCACATGAGGGTTACGCTGGTTGAGGTCTGGCATCGACTTGACGAACCATCCGTCTGTGGTCTCCTTCAAGTCGACCTTCGAAGCGTAAGGGTCGAGCACAGGCGTGAGCTTGTAGCTTGTCTGCAAGCCATAGCCAGGGTTGTTGAACCAATCTTTCGAAGGCATGTCGCGGTTCCAGATGTGATAGTCGGAGCAATGGTTGAAAATCATGTCCATCACCACTTTCAGTCCCTGCTTATGGCACTCTTTTATCAAGTCGCGATACTCCTCGTTTGAGCCAAAGCGTGGGTCCACTTTGTAGTAATCGGTTGTGGCATAGCCGTGGTACGACGAGTTCACGCCCTCATTGGGCCAGTCGTTCTCAAGAATGGGCGTGAACCACAGTGCCGTCACTCCAAGTTGCTTGAAATAGTCGAGATGCTGGCGTATGCCCTCAAGGTCGCCACCGTGACGGAGCGACGGCTTGGTGCGGTCGCACAGTTGGTCGCGCATGCCTTTCACCACGTCGTTTTTGGGATTGCCGTTGGCGAAGCGGTCGGGCATGAGCAGATAGAGCACGTCGGCATTGGTGAAGCCTTTGTGGGCCTCGCCAGGCATCTGCCGCTCTTTGAGCTCATATTTTATCTTCCTCCCGTCGAGCCTCAACGTCATCTCACCGGCCTTGGCATCCTTGAGGTTGAGATACACGAAAAGATAATTGGGTGAGTCGAGGCGTACCACGGAATCAACCTTCGCCCCAGGATAATCGGTAGTGACGTTGCGCACGTCGCGTATGCCCTTGCCGTAGAACATTATCTGGAGCGAGGGGTCTTTCATGCCCGCGAACCAATTGGCGGGATCCACACGCAAGGCATTGGCTGCGTTTATCATGGTCATGGCAAGAATGAATGAAAAAGTCAGGAACAGTCTTTTCATTATCGCTTTTGTTTTTTATCTGTTTTTATTTTTCCTTGATGGCGAAGACGGCCACGGAGCCGAGCAAGATGCTCACGCCTGCCACTATCATCATGCTGCTCTGCACGGAGCCCACGAGCGCCAAGATTACGCCGCCCACGGCAGCCGCCACGATCTGCGGAATGCAGATGGTGCCATTGAACAAGCCAAGGTAAGCTCCCATGTGACCATAGCCTTGAAGGGCGTTGGTGACAAAGGTGAACGGCATGGCGAGCATGGCAGCCCACGCGCAGCCGATGAGCAGGAACGGAAGGAAGAGAACATATTGGTCGTGGATGAAAGCGCATGCCACGAAGCCTATGCCACCAAGCACGAGGCTGAGCGAATAAGCCACCTTGCGGTTCTT
>DAINOS010000102.1:4839-9083 GCA_036743855.1 Prevotella sp.
GCGGCGAAGACAAACGGGAAGACATAGCCCACCAATGAGCCGGCGTTGCACAGAAAGCTCTGGATGGAATAAGCGAGACCTTTCTGCTTCTCGTTTACCATGTCGCCCACAAGCATCTTGAAAGGTTGCATGGCCATGTTGATGCTGGTGTCGAGAAACATCAGGGCAATGAGGCCAAAGACCATCGCCGTGCTCACGGTCATGCCGAAAGAGCCTGAGTTTGGCAGCAGGCACATCACGAGAACTGCCACTGCCGCGCCTACGAAAAGATATGGTACGCGGCGACCGAAGCGACACCACGTCTTGTCGGAGCAAGAGCCCACGATGGGTTGCACGAGGATGCCCATCAATGGCGGCAATATCCAGAAATAGCTAAGGTTGTGCGGGTCTGCGCCGAGGGTCGCGAAGATGCGCGAGATGTTGGCGCTCTGGAGGGCGTAAGCAATCTGCACGCCAAAGAAGCCAAAGCTGAGGTTCCACAATCCCCCAAACGACATGTCCGGCTTCTCTTTCAACATGGTTGGTGTTTCTTTATTCAATTCAGTATTCATCGCATTTAATGTTTTTCTTGTTGTATCAACTTGTTGGTCATCGCGTTGTGCCCCTGATGACGAGGCGCGTCCTCACGATCCTCTTCTCTATCTTGTCCAATGGCAAGTCGCCTTCCACCTTGCTGATAAGGATGTTGGCGGCCTCCTCGCCTACCCTGACGCCTCGCTGCTCCACAGTGGTGAGCATGGGATCGCTGGCCACGGCACGCTGCCCATTGGTGAACCCGCAGATGCTGATGTCTTCCGGCACACGATAGCCCATGCGCTTGGCGGTATAGAGTATGCCAATGGCGGTGTCGTCGTTGACGGCGAAAAAAGCGTCTGGCACCTCCTCTTGCGACAATATCTCCGGCGTGATGGCTTCGGCATCGGAACGATTGTCGCAGATGCGGAAAAACCTCTCCTCGGGTTTCAACCCGTTGTGCAACAAGGCGTCGCGATAGCCGTTGTAGCGGTTCTTGCTTATTTCCATGGTCATTGGCGACCCATAGAAGGCGACACGACGGCAACCACGCTCCACCATGTAGTTGACAGCATTGAAAGCACCTTGGTAATCGTCCACGACAACACGGTCGCAATTGATGCCTGTGCAAATGCGGTCGTAAAACACGAGAGGCATATGGCTATCGATGATGTGCTTGAAATGCTCGTAGCGCACAGTGTTCTTGGCCTCGGAGACGATGACGCCGCACACCCTGTTCTCAAGGAAACGCTTGCAAATGAGCGTTTCTGCCTCATATTCGTCAAGGCTCTCGCTCACCATCATGGTATAGCCGTGCGACATGGCCTCCTGATTGATGCCACTCAAGACCGACGAGAAATAGAAATGCTCAAACTGCGGCACGATGACGCCAATGGCCTTTGATGTCCTTGCCACGTTGCTGCGCAAGCACTCGGCAAGCACGTTGGGAAAATAATCGTGCTCCTTGGCGTAAGCCTTGATGCGCTCGCGCTGCTCCGCGCTTATCCGCGGACTGTCTTTCAACGCTCGTGAAACCGTGGCCACGGAAACGCCCATGGCCTCGGCAATGTCTCTCATTGTTATAGTAGAATGTGCCATTTAATAACAGCTTTCAGGAATTCAATGTTTTGATTGTTGCAGTGCAAATTTAGGCCTTTTAGTGTGCAACGAAAAGAAAAACAAGCAATAACATTGATATAAATCATGCAAACGTTTACGCAACGTACTAAAAGCTCTTGTCAACAGTTACCCATTCGTCATCGGTGGTAAGCCTGAACTTGGAAGACGCGTCCCCTGTTTCGAGGTTGCCGCTGAAGAGCGCGCCAGTGAATTGGGTTATCTGGTTGCGGTTGACTGGCACTTTTTCGAAGGTGCGGCTATAAACTGTCTTGCCAGCGGCATCGAGCCCCGTAAACTCTATCTTCAACTCTTTGCTGTCGCTCTTTGGGAAAGTGTAAATCTCGAACGTCGCCGTCTTGCCTTTCATGTCGTCGGTTATGGCGAACTTGACCGTCTGGCGAGAGTTGACGCAGCCGTCACCCGTCACGCCGTCAAGGGTGGAGCTGCCTCCCGTGTAATAGAATTGCAGGGTCGAGACATTATCGGGTATATTATCAGTGGTGATGAACCTGACCATAGCCACAGCACGGCGCATGCTGACATCCACGTCAAGACCATTGCCCTCGCTTACAGTGATGTCCTTGCTCCACGAGAACGTGTCGTACAAGTCGCCACTGAACGTTATCTTCTCGGCATTGGTCATCGTGGGGGTCTTGTCTTGGTTATGGGCTACAATCACCACTTTGTAAGTTCCTGGTTTAAGTGCCACGGACAGCGTGCCAAAGTCCTTGTCGCCACGTTTTTGCGATACCTTCCCAACGCGCTCTCCACCTTGGAACACGGCAAGGTCTATCTGCTTGCACAAATCATAGACAGGCTGGGAACGTGACGGACTCGTGGAAAAAGGAAGGGTCTCAAACTGGCTAATCGTGAAGTTGACCATCGACTTTCCTACCGTTGGCTGCTCGGGGTCATCGTTTGATAAGCGTTGGCAGGAAGCCACGACAAGGGCAAGGAGCGTCGCGAGGGTAACGCGCAAGGCATTGACGTGCAAAAGTTTCATAAGCAAAGATTTAGATTGAAAAAGTTTAGTTTTACTGACAAAAATACGCTTTTTCTCTCGTAGCCACAAATATTTTTGTGGAAAATAACGCCTAAAAAAGCAAAAAATAGCAAGATGATGCTTTTATTTTGAGTTTCAAGTGGTTGTGGCAGTCGTTGAGTTACTCAAAATAAATAGTTGTCTTCTCATTCAAAAAGTTTTTTGCTAATGATGGTTTATCACGATAAAATATTATATTTGTGCCATAAATTAAAAATGTGGCAATGGCTAAGAAAAACTTAGACTTATCTGTAGTCCTTCATGACGACAGCGACTATAAAGACTGGCTTGTAGAACTCAAGGAACGTTTCTACAGCCATCGCCTCAAAGCGTCGTGTGCCATCAATGGTTACTTGTTGGACTTCTATTGGAAGTTGGGACGAGACATCGAAGCCAAGCAATATACTAATACTTATGGCTCTGGATTTTACAAGAATCTCAGTCAGGACTTGAAGAATGAAATGCCTGGGGTAAGAGGATTCTCGCCAACCAATCTGAAATACATGAGCTATTTTTATAAGCTCTATGCTCCACTGTCAGCAAATCGTCCGCAGGTTGCGGACGATTTTACAGATGGTATATATAACACTGATATACAACTGGTTGCAGACAAAATTCAAAATCGTCAACAGGTTGCTGACGATTTCAAATTATTGTTTATGATTCCATGGGATCATCATCGCCGTATCATCGATAGATGCAAGGGCGATATGGACAAAGCCCTCTTCTTTGTAAGGAAGACTTGGGAGAATAATTGGGGACGTGATGCTCTGCTCAATTGGCTCGATACCGACTTGTATGAGCGTGACGGCAAGGCTATCACTAACTTCCAATCTACGCTTCCAGCCGTGCAGAGCGACTTGGCGCAACAGATAACCAAAGATCCTTATCAGTTGGACTTCCTTAACCTAAGGGAGGAATACGACGAGCGTGAGATTGAGGATGAGTTGGTGAACAACGTGACTCGTTTTCTCTTGGAACTTGGGAAGGGATTTTCCTATATGGGCAGACAGTTTCGCTTGGAGGTAGGACAGCAAGAGTTCTTCCCCGACTTGTTGTTTTACAATGCCCATCTCCATGCCTATGTGGTCATTGAGCTAAAAGCCCAGTCGTTCCATCCATCATTCTTGGGGCAACTGAGTTTCTATGTGTCAGCCATCAACCATCAGTTCAAGACCGACATAGATAACCCTACCATCGGCTTGCTCATCTGCAAAGACAAGGATAATGTGGTGGCGAAATATGCCTTGGATTCATACAAGGAACCAATGGGAATATCAGAATATCAACTATCCAAACTTTTCCCGAAAGACTTCAAGTCTTCCATGCCTACTATTGAGGAATTGGAAAAGGGATTGAAAGATGATATTTTCACATAAGACAAGGTGTATTCAATCATTAATGACGATAAAAACGCTGGAGTTCACAAACTTGTGGTCCACAAGCTTGTGAACTCCAGCGTTTTCGTTAACTTTGCACCCAAGTCAAAGCAATACCCCCCCCCACGCATGGCATTCCGGCTTTACGCTTGAATCGCGTCGCCTTTACGCTTGAATCGCATTGCCTTTAC
>DAINOS010000103.1:0-8044 GCA_036743855.1 Prevotella sp.
TGCATAAGATAAGCTGCACTCGGCAATTTGAAAGCAAGCTTTCATTGCGCTCGTTGGCGTTATCTTTGCAAAATACAACATAAGATGACAATAAAAGAAGCACAATACGCCGTAGACGATTGGATAAAAGAATATGGCGTGAGATACTTTTCTGAACTCACCAACATGATCGTACTTACAGAAGAGGTGGGCGAACTGGCAAGGGTCATGGCGCGGAAATATGGCGACCAAAGTTTCAAGGCTGGCGAGAAAGACAACATGGGCGAGGAAATAGCCGACATCTTTTGGGTGCTTTGCTGCATAGCCAACCAAACAGGCATCGACATAACAGAAGAGTTCAAGAAAAGCATCGACAAGAAGACAAAACGAGACAAGGAAAGACATAAGAACAATCCAAAATTAAGAAAAGAATCATGGGAATAATAAAAGAGAAAATAACCAAGGACATACAGGCGCAGCGTAGCCAGGGCATAGTCAACAGCAGCAAGATTGACCAAGCCTTTGCCAAGTATAACCTCAACGTCGACGAAGAGGAAGTAAGGGAAAAGGTAAAAAGCGTCATAGCCGAAAAGGTGCCTGAAAACGACAATCTCGACGTGAAGAAGTTTCTGTTGGGTTCTGTCGAGCTTACATCCCTGCACACCACCGACACCGAGGAAAGCATCCTCGCCTTGGTGGAAAAGGTAAACAAGTTTGAGGGCGCATACCCCGACCTGCCACACGTCGCCACCATCTGCACATACCCCAACTTCGCCCATTTGGTGCGCAACACACTTGAGGTCGATGGCGTGGAGATAGCCGTTGTCTCAGGCTCTTTCCCTTCTTCACAAACATTTATCGAGGTCAAGGTGGCAGAAACGGCACTCGCGATAAAAGATGGTGCCACAAACGTTGACATCGTGCTCCCAGTGGGCAAATACCTGTCTGAGGACTACGAGGGCGTGGCAGACGACATCAACGAGCTGAAGCAGACGTGTGGCGAGGTGCCCATGAAGGTCATCCTCGAAACCTGCGACCTCCCTACCCTTTCCGACGTGAAGAAAGCCGCCATCCTCGCCATGTACAGTGGTGCCGACTACATCAAGACATCAACCGGAAAAGAGAAAGCTGGCGCCACACCAGAGGCCGTTTACGTGATGTGCAAGGCCATAAAGGAATACTATGATGAGACGGGCATCGTGATAGGCCTGAAGCCGGCCGGTGGCATCAACACGGTCATGGACGCGGTGATATACTACACCATCGTGAAAGAAGTGCTCGGCGAGAAATGGCTTACAAACGAGCTTTTCCGCTTGGGCACGAGCCGCTTGACCAACTTGCTCCTGAGTGAAATTCTCGGCAAGGAAACAAAGTGGTTCTAAAATCAAGCCTACAAACAACATTAAAGGGCGGTCTGTTTAAGGCCACCCTTTATTTGTTTATATTGATTAATAATATTACCTATTCTGCATATAGGGAGAGATTATTTCTGGCGCTCAATCACGTAATCGAGATAAGCCTTCAAACTGTCCTTTACAGGCCCGTCTTCCACTTCCTCGTCGAGCAACGCCATGGAAGAGGCGTGTAGCTCCCACATTTTCTTCTCGGCGTAGTCGATACCACCGTTTGCCTTGGTGAAATTCACGAGCCGCGCAATCTCGTCCTTGCTCACGGTGCCGTCCTTCACCTTATAGGCTATCTCCGTCATGTCCTTGTCCTTCGTGCTGTTGAGCGCATAGAGGGCTGGCAGGGTAAGCTTACCCTCTGCCATGTCGTTGCCTGTTGGCTTACCTATCTCCGACTGATCATAATAGTCGAAGATGTCGTCGCGAATCTGGAATATCACGCCGAGGTTGCAACCAAACTGCTTGGCATATTCTATTTCTTCCTCTTTTGCCCCACCGCTCAACGCGCCCATGGCGGCACAAGCCTCAAAGAGGGCGGCGGTCTTCTGCTTTATCACCTGATAGTAGGCTTCCTCAGAGAAGTCCTTTGAATGAACGTTCTGCAACTGCAATATCTCACCGTTTGAAAGCGTACGGCCGAGTTCAGCGAGATAGCGCACTATAGTCTCATTGTGAGTATAGCTTATGTGAAGCAACGCCGTGGAAAGTATATAGTCTCCCACGAGCACAGCCACCTTGTTGCCATACACCTCATTTACGCTTGCCTGGCCGCGGCGCTCCTCGCTCTCGTCCACCACGTCGTCGTGAACCAACGAGGCAGTGTGCAGAAGCTCAAGGCCAACAGCCGCGTGCTGGGTTACATCCGTGATGCCTCCATGACACTTGGCCAGCAAGAGGATAAGCATGGGGCGCATGCGCTTGCCGGCACGCTGACGGATATGCGTTAATGCTTGAGACAATAATCCATCAGAGTGAGAAAGGCTGCGGTCGAACAAATCCTTGAAATCGTTCAACTCAGAGGCGATTGGTTGCCGAATTAATGAGATATAATCCATCAGAATGAGATATTTACCACAAAATTACTTATTTTATACGATATAGTAGAGCGTCAGTGGCAACTTTTTCGTAATTTTACACAAAAATAGAAGTTCACGTATATTTTGATTATCACACTATCATGGGCAAACTCTTTCTGCTTGACGCTTACGCCATCATTTTCCGATCATATTACGCTTTTCTCAAACGTCCCACAATCAACTCCAAGGGCCTGAACACGTCTCCTGTATTGGGATTTTGCAATACGTTGAAAGAAGTCCTCGACAAGGAGAAACCCGATTACCTCGGAGTGGCTTTCGACAAGGGCAAGACGTTCCGGCACGAGGCCTTCCCCGCTTACAAGGCTCAACGCCAAGAGACACCCGAGGACATAAAACTATCCGTGCCAATCATTCAAGACATATTGAACGCCATGCGCATCCCCATCCTCATAGCCGAGGGCTTTGAGGCCGACGACGTGATAGGCACGCTCGCCACTCAAGCCGGGCAAGCCGGGGTGGAGACATATATGCTCACGCCCGACAAGGACTATGGCCAACTCATACAGAAAAACGTGTTCATGTTTCGCCCGAGGCACGGCGGCGGTTACGACAAGATTGGCGAACAGGACATAGAGGAGAAGTATGGCATACCCAATGCATCGAGCGTTATCGACTTGCTCGCGCTCATGGGCGACTCTGCCGACAACTACCCAGGATGTCCTGGCGTGGGTGAGAAAACTGCTGCCAAACTCATAAACCAGTTTGGCACCACCGAGAACCTTCTGGCCCACACAGATGAAATAAAAGGCAAGATAAGGGAAAAGGTGGAGAATGCCAAAGAAGACATCAAGATGTCGAAGTTTCTCGCGACCATAAGGACCGACGTGCCCATAAAACTTGACCTCGACGAGTTGAAAGTGTCGGAACCAGACGCCAACAAGCTCCGCGAAATATTCAACAACCTGGAGTTCAAGCGTTTCACCGAGCGTTTTCTTGGCAAGCAACAGCCAAAGGCACCACAACAACCTGACCTTTTCGGAAACAGCACGATTGCGCGCAACGAAACAAACGCTCAAACGAACAACGACGCAAACGCACAGCAAGACAATAGTGAAAGCACCGATGCGCCATTGAAGCTCACCAGCATCAACACCTTGGAGCACCATTACCAGCTTATCACCAGCCAAGAAGACGCAAAGCTATTGTGCGACAAGCTGATGAAAAGCCCATTCGTCAGTCTCGACACGGAAACCAATTCCACAAATGCCATTGACGCGGAACTTGTGGGCTTGAGCTTCTCCATCAAGGAACACGAGGCTTTCTACGTGGCGATACCTGCCGCAAGACAAGAGGCGCAAGAGATGGTCAACATCTTCAAGCCTCTCTATGAAAGCGACAACATCCTAAAGATTGGCCAAAACATCAAATACGACTATGAGGTGCTGCGCAACTATGGCATTGACATCCAAGGCCAAATGTTCGACACCATGCTCGCCCACTATGTATGGCATCCGGAGTTGCATCACAACATGGACTACATGGCAGAAACCCTGCTCAATTATCAGACCGTGCACATCGAAGAGCTCATTGGGCAGAAAGGCAAGAACCAGAAAAACATGCGCGACCTCAAGCCAGAGGAGGTTTATGAATATGCCGCCGAAGACGCTGACATCACGCTGCAACTGAGAAACGTCTTGGAGCAAAAGCTCGACGAGGTGAACGCCCGCAGACTTTTCGAGGACATAGAGATGCCGCTGGTCAAGGTGCTTGCCGACATGGAGATAAACGGCGTGCGCCTCGACACCGACCAGTTGAAAGAGACGCAAAAGGTATTCACCGACAGGATGAACCAATACGAGAGCCACGCCTTCGAGGAGGCGGGCGAGCCGTTCAACATATCCTCGCCTCGACAAGTTGGCGACATTCTCTTCGGCAAAATGCAGCTTGTGGACAAGCCCAAGAAGACCAAGACCGGACAGTATGTCACCTCCGAGGAGGTGCTGCAACAGTTGAGAGGCAAGGCGCCCATCGTGGACGACATTCTCAACTACCGAGGCATGAAGAAACTCCTGGGTACCTACGTGGAGGCGCTGCCGAAACTTATCGACAAGAAAGACCAGCACATACACACGTCGTTCAACCAGGCCATCACCGCCACGGGCAGACTGTCGAGCAGCGACCCCAACCTGCAAAACATACCCGTACGCGATGATGACGGCAAGGAGATAAGAAAATGTTTCATTGCCGACGAGGGCTGCAAGTGGTTCTCAGCCGACTATTCGCAAATTGAGCTCCGCATCATGGCTCACCTGTCGGGCGACGACAACATGATTGAGGCATTCCGCGAGGGATTCGACATCCACCGCGCCACGGCGTCGAAGATATGGAAGGAACCCATGCAAGACGTGACCGACGCACAGCGCAAGAAGGCCAAGCAAGCCAACTTCGGTATCATCTATGGCATCACCGCCTTCGGTCTCGCGCAGCGGATGGACATCAGCAACAAGGAGGCAAGACAACTCATCGACGACTACTTCCACACCTTCCCCAAGGTGCATCAATACATGGAGCAAGCCAAGGAGAGCGCACGAGAGAAAGGCTATGCCGAGACCATGTTTGGCAGGCGCAGGTATCTGCCAGACATCAAGTCGGGCAACAACACCGTGCGTGGCTTTGCCGAGCGCAACGCCATCAACGCGCCTATACAAGGCTCCGAGGCAGACATCATCAAGATTGCCATGATACGGATATGGAGGCGGTTCAAGGCTGAGGGGCTCCGCTCAAAGATGATTCTCCAGGTGCACGACGAGCTCAACTTCTCCGTCTATCCCGACGAGAAGAAAAAGGTAGAGGAAATAGTGATGCACGAGATGCAGAACGCCGCCAAGCTCAACGTGCCTCTCACGGCAGACTCAGGCTGGGGCGACAACTGGCTCGAAGCGCATTGACGATTGGTCCAAAAACCGCGAAATTAATGGCCTCAACGCTTGGAGCATACGCGCTTTTTGCCTAAATTTGCACCAGTAGAAACAACCATACTCTTTTTCGAGACTAACAACGCAAACGAGACCATAACATCAATCCATAAATTCACATCATGAAGAAGGTATTTATCATTGCCGTAATGGCACTATTCACAAGCGTGGCATCGTTCGCGCAATGGAGGACAGGTTCCGTAACCATCCAGCCAAAGATTGGCCTCAACGTGGCAAACGTCACCGATGGCGATGGCACCGATGCCCGCGTCGGTCTTGCCGCGGGCGCTGAGTTTGAATTCAGGCTCTCACCCATCTTCAGCCTGTCTGCCGGCGCGCTCTACTCCATGCAGGGATGCAAGGGAACCGGTGAAACCGAAGATGGCTATACAGGAGAGGCAAGCGCCAAGCTCGACTACATCAACGTGCCCATCCTCGCCAACGTCTACGTGGCAAAGGGCCTTGCCGTCAAGCTCGGCATCCAGCCAGGTTTCAACGTGAGACACAAGGCCACGGTATCGGTGAGCGGCGTGAACGTGTCTGCCAACTTCCCCGGCATCAAGAGCGTCGACTTCAGCATCCCCATAGGAATATCCTACGAGTTCAACCGCTTCGTGATAGACGGTCGCTACAACTTTGGCTTGACCAAGCTCACAGACGACGCCGACTCCAAGAACAGCGTGTTCCAATTCACGTTCGGCTACAAGTTCGCCCTGTAACCTCGGGCGCGACGCATACAACGAAAAACACTTTACAAAAGGTCTTCTGAGAATGGTTTCTTTTCAATCAAACTGTCCATTGGTTGAAAAGAAGCCATTTTTCGTAGTGTTAATAGACGTCTGAATATCAGCAAGTTGACACGCTTGTGGTTCTTGGGCGATTTCAAGGCGTTGCCTTTACGCTTGAATCGCGTTGCCTTTACGCTTGAATCGCGTCATCGTTACACTTGTATCGCGTAGTCTGTTAAGCTAAACCGTGTCGCCATATAGCTTAAACGGCAGTGGCTTTATGACGTGATGGCAAAAACTTAGCACCCACAACCCACGTCTTGTGTTGCCCAAGAGCTGCTGTCCACGCTCTTTCCGTTCTGGATTTGCCAGTTTCCAAGTGTTAAATTCCGGCAATAATACTTTACAATTCAACGTTGAAGAGCATGGTCTGTTTATACAATTTATGTGAGAGAGGCAATAGAAGATTATGTTATCAAGAAGGCTTTGGGCATATCGGGTGTGTTGGCGAATGTTTAAAGAACAGAATGAACGCTTTTACTACATCCATCGTTGTGCAGAAGAGCATCTTTCTGTGAATGCGCTGAAGAAAATCATCAAGGCAGAGGCATATCAAAACAGCAAGGCTCTGCCCAATAATTTTCAAACAACAATAACAAAAGAATCCGTGGCGCAACGTATACAACGAAAAGCGGATAGCACAATCCCACACACAGACCCTTTCAAGGTACCCTATCCGAAATTTACTGTAAATTTACAGTAAATTTCGGATGGGATGGTTATAGCTACATTTGTCAATGGGCAGGTAAACCTGCCAAAGATGCACTTCCCTCCATTAGCGTATTGAATAGCTCCTCACTGTTAACCTCAATGCGGGCTGAAGGGAATAGTGTAGCTTTCGCCAATTGAGACTTACGCTCAAGGAGTTTGTCAAGCGTTTGGTCGAAAGTTATCATACCATCTGAAACGGCAATAGGATAATAGACGTAGACGTCTTTATCCTGGCCGATTCTGTAAGCGCGATCTGTCGCTTGATTTTCCTTGGCTGGGTTCCAATGGCGGGAATAATGGATGACATGGTTCGCCCCTGTCACATTCAAGCCCATACCGGCTGCTATAGGTGACATAATGATGACATTAAATCCATTCTTGTCCTGAAAGTCATCAATGGCTTGCTGTCGAGACAGCTTCCCGTTTCCAAATATGCTGGTTGCGGTTGTCGGCGAATCTCCATTGATGATATGCGCATTGATCTGATAGCGCAATCTCAAGATACGTTTAAGAATGGATTGCGTGTCTCGTCGTTCCGCAAAGATGATTACTTTCTCCTTTTTCTGTTTGATACCATCAAGAATAGGCATTATTGCCTGCAATTTAGCGGATGAACCAATAAGCTCGTCAACAGAGTATGCATCAATGTCGGCTGATCCCAAATAAGGATGGTCTGAAATTTCACGCAGACGTTGGATGCACATCAACATATACCCCTTTGGTGGCTCAGCACTGTCGCGATCTTGGATAGCCTGTCTTACAGTTTCATCGTAACAGTCCCTTTGAACTTTGGGCATCTCATATTCAAGGCGTTTGATATGCTTCTCGGGAAGTTCCTTTGCCACATCACTTTTGAGACGTCTGAGAAAATATTGCCCCATTGCCTTTCTCACTTCGTTTCCTAATTCGATAATATCTGTATCACTATCTCTCAGAGGTGACTGATATTTTTGGGCAAATTCTTTGCAATTGCCTAAGAGCCCAGGCACACAGAAGTCCATAATGCACCACAGGTCAACCATTGTGTTTTCTACAGGCGTACCCGTCATTGCTATTTTGAAGTCTGCCTTTAATGCCTTGACGGCGTTAGTCACCAATGTGCCAGGCGTTTTGATTTTCTGAGCCTCGTCCAATGCAACGATAGCAAA
>DAINOS010000103.1:8054-8943 GCA_036743855.1 Prevotella sp.
TTGTGGCACAGAAACTAAACTGATAGGACCTTACCGTTTCGTAATTAGTAAGGATGATATGGTGATGCTGCAAGAACTGGATGAAATTACGGTCTACACCCTTAGTAAAGTGCTTGGCGACCTTAGACGTTACAATTCGTACAGGTATTCTTGGCTTGTCGAAGAATTTCACGTATTCATTCTCCCAGTTCTCAAGTAACGAAACAGGAGCCACAATCAGGTATGGCTTGTCGTGATTCAAGCCATTCTTGTCATACCAGTCAATAAGTGATAGAAATTGCAGCGTCTTTCCAAGTCCCATATCATCGGCCAGCAGACAGCCTTTCGCCTTTTCCTCCACGAGATGCTGCAACCAAGCGATGCCCTCTATCTGATGAGACTTGAGTGAGATTCCTTCTTTAAATCCCGTAATTGGATGGAAAACATATTTTTCATCTTTCTTTGGCTGTGAAAAGTCTACCTTGTAGCCAAGCTCCTCCGTGTTTTCTTCCACGATGAGAACCTTTTTCTCATCTTTCTCGCTCTTCTTGGCAAACTTTTCCCTGGCATCCTTGATGATGGACAATGCGTCGTCAACATTCAGCGTTACATTCTTATAAGTGATTGCTGCTTTTCCATCAACGATGGCAAGTCGTGTCTTATTCTCAAAGTCATCGACTTCCGCTTCATCCTTAAAGGATATCTTGGTCGTTCCGTTTACTCTATCCTCAATTTCATAGGTCGGGGTTATCCATGTTGACTTGTAAGGAGAAATGAAAGGGTAAACCTTTGGCTTATACAAGCCTATCTCTATTACTCGGTCGCTATAAAACTCTGATAAGTCGCACTGCTCTGGATCCAAATATAGAGCGGGGTTGTCAACCAAGTCCTTAAGTTTCTCTGCGCTAAC
>DAINOS010000104.1:0-8865 GCA_036743855.1 Prevotella sp.
GGCGTGTGGATGGCGTTTCCGTTTGGGCTTACCTCGGCTGGCATCATGATGTGGTGGCGTTTCAAGAGAGTCTACGCTTAAGAATTGTTATTTCTCAAACTTCTTGAGAACCTTCTCAAGCTCAGCCCAATGTTCTTCTGTCATGTCGTGAGGCGTAAATATGCTAATGCCGTTTGCGCCTGCGGCCATTGACGATTCCACGGCCTCTTCCATTTCCGAGGGCAGCAGACCTGAGTTTTCTGGGTCTACCACCTTGTCCTTGTTTTTCCAGTCACGGCAAATGAATAGGCCGCTATATAATAATGTGTTTTTTCCCTTGATGGATTCTGCCTCTTCTTTGGTCACCTTGCCAACCCATGCGGCAGGCTCCATGTAGAAGTCATTGTAGTTCATCGGGAACACTGCATCCAGTTTCCAGTTGTTCCATTGTTGGCGCACCATCCACTCAGCGTAGCTTTTAGGACCAGGAAACACGTCGGCGCTGATTTTCTTTCCCTTTGCGTGAACGGCATCCGCTATGCTGTTCACAAGGTCGGTCACGGCATCGCAGCGAAATTGTGCCCACTCTTTTATCTTTGATGGGTCGGTTACTTTTGTTATGTCTATTCCGCTCTGTTTCTTGAATGCTTCCACGCAGTTTGGGCAATAGCAATAGTCGGCCTTGGCGTATTCTCCATTCATGTTTAGGTCGTACTTGTTCCAAAGTCCTCGAGCGAGAATCACGTCAGCGTAGCGTATGTAGTCGAGTTGAACGTAGTCAACTTCAGGTATTGAGGCAATCTCCTCAAACTTCTCCTTCAAGAACTTCTTCACTTCTTCATTGCGTGGGTCGAGCGTGGTGTAATAAGACACATAGGCAGGTTTCTCATAAGCTGATTCTCCAAGGCGATTTACCGTGTACCAGCTTTTTGGTCTTCCTCCTTGTACCATGGTAGGCACCCAAGCGTGATATTCCAGTCCAACCTTTTTGGCTATCTTTGAGGCAAGGCGTATCTTGTCCATGTCCATGCCGGCGTTGACGCATACGCCAGTCACGCCATGCTTCTTCCATGCCTTGAAGTCGGATGTAAGGCTCTTTTCATTTGTGTCGTGACCAATGCCTGTCCATGCGTAAACTGGAATCTTGTTGCCTTTCGCTCCGGCGAGCATGGCTGTTAATGCCAATGCGAGGGTTAAAAAGATTTTTTTCATGATGCTTAGTTTAGTAATGTTATTTTGTCTTTGTTATTTTCCTAATGCAAAGGTAATAGACTATTTTGAATAATCAATAATAAAAACGAAATATTAGCTATCCAAAAGCAAGAAAAAGGGTAAAAAACATTGCCACATGGGTATAATTTGTTACCTTTGTATATACGACAAATTAACTCTTGAACAAATATAAGCATTTATGACAATCAATCGTTTATTGTGCTCTTTGCTGTGTGCGGCGACCATGACGAGCGTTACAGCCCAAACTGTCGCGTCCAATGCCGAGACAGAGGAGCAAAAAGACAAGCGCATGGAGTGGTTCGACCACGCCAAGTTAGGAATATTCATCCATTATGGCATATACGCTGTAAATGGCGTTGCGGAGAGCTGGTCGTTCTACAACAAGTACTTGCCCTATGAACAGTATATGAGCCAATGCAAGGGCTTTACGGCCAAGAACTATGATCCTAAGGCTTGGCTTGACCTCATCAAGGAGAGTGGTGCAAGATATGCCGTGCTCACCACGAAGCATCACGACGGCGTAGCTCTGTGGAACACCAAGTATAGCGACCTGAACACCGTGAAGGCTACGGCTGCTAAACGTGACATCGTGACACCTTTCGTGAAAGAGGTGCGCAAGCATGGGCTGAAACTCGGCTTGTACTATTCGCTCATTGATTGGTCCAACCCAGATTATCCCAACTTCACTCGTACGGATACGCGCTACAGCGTGAAGGACGACTCAGCGAGATGGAAGAAATTTCTTAAGTTCGACTTCGACCAGCTTGGAGAGCTCAACCAGTACAAGCCAGACCTTTATTGGTTTGATGGCGACTGGGAGCAGACCGCCGAAACATGGAACGCCAAGGGCTTGTCTGCATTTCTTCGCAAGGCAAACAAGAATGTCATTATCAACTCGCGCATACAGGGCTATGGCGACTACGCCACGCCGGAGCAGGGCGTGCCAGTGGTGCGTCCGAAAGACAAGCATTGGGAGCTTTGCATGACCATGAACGACTCGTGGGGCTACCAACATGCCGACACCAACTTCAAGTCACCGTATATCTTGCTGCGCACTTTCGTCGATTGTCTCTCTATGGGTGGCAATATGTTGCTCGACATTGGCCCAAAGGAAGATGGCACCATACCTGAGGAAGAAGTGGCAATACTCAAGGAGTTTGGGCGCTGGACAAAAAAGCACAAGGAAGCCATATACGACACTCGCGCCGGAATACCTGCCGAGCATTTCCAGGGTTACACCACGCTCAACAAGGCTGGCGACATACTCTATCTCTATTTGCCTTATAAACCCAATGGCCCAATAGAGGTGAAGGGATTGATGAACAAGGTCAATCGCGTCTGGGTCGTAGGCGATGGCGAGATCATTCCTTGGAAGGTATACAACAAGAACTATTGGAGCGACGTGCCAGGCAATCTGTATATTGACGTGCCAGAACGCTCACTCGACCCCATGATAACCGTTGTCGCCGTGTTGCTCGACGGCCCGATAAAGCTTTACCGTGGTGCTGGCAAGGTCATCGAAAGCAATTAATCCACAGGGCTCACCTAAGCTTATTTGCTTTTTGAAGTATAGCAGTTGAACTTGCCGTTTTGGTCCACTACATAACGCTTGCCTGTTCCACCTACGAGAACGCTCACGGTGAACTGGCTTGCTGTAGCCTCTATCTCCACATTGCTACCTTTTGGCAATGTGGAGATGTCGTTTTCGGTCATTCCAAGCAATGATGATGAACTGGTGTAGGCTCCTGTCTTTCCGTGGCAGTCATACTCCGCGTGAAACAGAGCCCATAGCAGCTTGTAAGCCTCCATGTTGTAAGGATAGTGGAACTCGTCTTTGCCAGTTCCCACAGCTTTGTCAGAGAATTGCAAGAAGCCCCATTGGTTTGGAGCGTGCATGTTTATCTCGCCCGTGGGCGTCCATACCCAGTTTTCCTCAGGCCCGCCTTTCTTCAGCCATTCCACGCGCGAGAAATTTATCCTCCATGTGTTTCCGGCCATCAGCGGGTTGGTGAAGTTACGGGTTATGGCCTTGTGTGGTATTGCCATTTCCACGGTCCACGATCGGTCACGATCGCCCTGCTTGTTGAGCGTGCCATCATGATGCACCGCGAGTTTCAATCCTGGGCAATCCCATTGCACGTAGAAATTGCCGCCTGAGCGATAAGCGCGGTCGAGCATCAAGTCGAACACCACGCCACGAGCGTTGTTCTCTATCTCGAAATAGCATTGCCCGTCGCCCGTGGGGTCGAGAAACACCTCAAAGTCGTTGTCGTGATATATTATGGTGTCGCGCTGTGTCAGGTTAGCCACGATATTGGGCTCTTCCAACACGGCAGCCACATACAGATAGTCATCGTCCCACATCATGCGGGCTTTGGTATCGTATTTAGGTTGGGGGAATCCCTCACCGCTGATGTCTACAAACGATTCCGTCTCGGCGGCCTTTGCCCATGACTTCTCGTTGAGCTTGCCGTCAATCTTTATTTTCTCGTTGGTGCGGTAACACACATAATGGCGCGGGGTTGTCAGCAGTCGTGCGTATTTCTTGAGCAGACCATCTTGCGCCATTGTTGGCATGGCGAAGGCAAGGGCTATGGCAATTGTCGAAAGGTAACGTTTGTTCATTTTATCGTGGATGTTTTTTAATAAAGTCGGCTGAACCGAATACGGAGTGCAAAGTTAGCAAATTTGTTTGAAAATCCATTCGCCCATGACATTTCTATGATACTATAATGTCATAAAGTGGAGACTACATTACAAATATTAAATTATGCAAAATATTCCTGTTTATAACAGCATATTACGTCGAAATGCCTTATTTTTGCTTTCAAATATATGGTACATTGCTATATATAATATTAAAAATTAATCATTATGGCACAGACGGCAATGACAGTCCGAATGGACAGCCAACAGAAAGTACAGTTCGACCAGCTCTGTGAACAGTTTGGTATGAGTGCAAATACAGCTATCAACATATTCGTAAAAGCTGTCATACGTAGTAAGAGCATACCTTTCTCCATTAAAGTCAATGAGGATGTTGAAGGTACATTTATGGCACGTGAAGCATTCAATCGTGTCAGAGCTGCAGCGGAAAGAGGAGATACACCTGAGCTTACATTAGACGAAATCAATGAGGAGATACGAGAAGTTAGACGGTCCCGCACACTCCCAAAGTTGTGACAGCTGCACAAATGGTGGAAATCATAGACCAAGATCAGTAAATTATTGCTTAGAAACAACTCTATGTGATATAAGTATGTTAGCACAGCCCAATGTGATTGGGCTATGCTTTGTTTTTTATACCTCTTTAAGCGTCTCTTCCGGCACGCTTGTGCCCATAAAGTCGTTTAGCGCTTTGTATGGGTTCTCACCTTTCTCCTTGGCCGCCTTCATCACCTCAAAAGCCTTCAGCGCGAGTATTCGCGGAGAGTCGGGGCATCCAGTGCTTTGCATGGCGACATATTCTGCCGCGCGTTTTAGTTGTTCTTCATTATCAATGTGTTCAGTCATTTCTTTAATTCGAGCTTGTGTTTGGGGTCGTTAAATATCTCTTCGCTTTCTAAAATGATTGGTTCAACATCCACGTCACGCAAGAAAACGTAAGGCTTATCGTAGTGATAGTATGGAGCACGTTCTACACGGTTGCAGTTGCCATCTTCCATTATCTTGATAGTATCTTCTACCAAATCAAAACCAACATGTGACATCACTCCAACGTATGCCATATGACGTATATTGACCTCCGTTACTTTAAGGTTGCCGTTGCTGTCTTCCTTTAAGTCGAATGAAAGGATGCCGTGGGCAGTGATACCAAGTTTTCTTTCCAAGTACTTGATGCAACTGTCGCAGAACCTATTTATTCTGTCCTCATTTAGGAATCGGCCGAAATGTGTGTTTCCTGTCACATGAGACGGTGCTGTGTTTGCCATTACATACTCAACGCATTCAAGGGCAGCCCCTTTTACGTATTCACCTTTATAGTAGAGCATCTCATTGGCCAAGTGCCGACCTGTAAGGAACTCACTTACGGTAAACTCTGGAATCGTACTATTGATGAACAGCCAACTTTTGTAGCTGCTCATGTCGTCCAAGCGCAAAGAACCAAGTCCACCAGTGCCATTTGTCGCACGAATCCAGCATGGGAAACCTATTTTCTTTTCCACGTCTTCATAGCGAGGATTATCCTGTGTCACCTTAATAGTCTTAGGGATAAACTCCGTTCCTTCAAGCAGTTCTGCCATGATGGATTTATCTTTCAAAGAGACGTTAAGAGCCTTACACCCCATAAATACGGGGCAAGGGAACTTCCCGTGTTTCTCAAAATAGTCGCTCCATTCCACGATTTCGCTTTCAGGTTGTACGAAAGCGTAATCGACGTTCTTCTCACTTACAAGCGTCTCTATCCAGGGAAAGTATTCTGGAGTGTCACAGCGAGGGCAGACGTAGTATTCATCCACGAGCCCTTTCATGAAGAACCCCATGGCCTTCTTCTCCATGTCACAACCAATGATTTTATAATCAGGATGATTTTCTCGAATGATGGTGGTGATTGAACGTGGTGTCAAGCCACCAATACCTGTAACTAAAATAGTTTTCATGCGAAAATATTGTTGTTAGTTATTGCTTTCTTTTACTGTAATATAGTACCCTGCTCGGTCTGCGCTTTTCAGCACGGGGCTATCACAGATAGGCTTAATCTCGCTCACGCGCCAGATGGTATCAGGCTCCTCTCGTTTCACACGTTCATATTCATCAAGGTCGGCTTGGGTGATGATATAGTGAATCTCGGCGATTTTGGGTTTGCGAATCTTGGTAAAGCCAGGTGCCTTGCCTTGGCAAATATTTATTACCATACCCATGAAATCGTAACCACTCGAAAGAGGTACCAAATCTGTTCCGATACAGTCTCCTCCCATTCTTGTCGCAATCTCCATAAAGTAGATTTTGCCATCTTTCGTAATGCGAAACTCTGGATGAATGGCGCCGTATTCAATTTTCATTGCGGCAAACGCCTTATACAGGGTCTGCTCTACCTTTTGATACATATCTGGTGTCAAAGACGCGGGTTGGTGGTGTCCTGTCTCTACAAAATGAGGAGCTCCAGTGGTATGCTTTTCTGTAACGGCCAACAGTTTGTATTTACCCTCGTATGCAATGCTTTCACCACTGTATTCAGGACCATCAATAAATTCTTCAAGTATGACTTGTTTTTTCTTAGACCAATCCAAGGCATAGCCTAATGCCTCTTTCAGATTGATCTGACTTTCAATCTTGAAGACGCCGCGGCTTGAGCTTAAGTCTACTGGTTTGCATATCAGAGGGTACGTAAAATTCTTTGTCGCGGCATTTATCTCCTCTATTGACATCTTGTTTGTAACCAACATGAAGTTAGGGCTGTCCACACCTCCTTCCTTCATTGCTTTCCTCATAAGGTATTTGTCTGTGGATATTTTTTCAGTCCATTCGCTGTTGCAAGGAATGCCACGACGACGAAGAAGGTAGTTCATAGTGTGCATTACAAGTTCAGAACAAATGCTTACGATTCCGCAAGGATTCAGCTTTTCCACTTCTTCCCACATTCTCTTAAAATCGCACACGTCTACGGCATGGTAGAAATCTGCAGTTCTCTCGCCAATCTCACCTCGATGCAGGCCATACACATGGGTTTCGTACCCCAATTCTTTGGCACGTATGATAACGGGATTCTGATATTCGTTGGTGCCTAATATCATCAAGCGTTTATTTTCCATTGTCTTTATTGATTATGCAGAATAATATTTCTTTAATGTTGTGATGATGCGAATCATGTCGCTTTGATTATACCTTTGGTCGATGTGGAAGCAAAGAATGTGGTCATATATATACTTAGAATCGTTGTCTATGACTTCTTTGTAAGCATCGGGACACGCCCAAATGATGGTCGCAAATATGTTGTTTTTCGCAAGATACTGTTGCAAATCCTTACGACCGTCCTTTACCAATACAGGTAAGTGGAATGGGCAGTCGTCTTTTTCCATTTCGGAAATGGGTAATTGTAATTCGTTGGATAGAGTGGGGGCGTTTAAGATGCCGTCGATGAGAGTTTTATAATTGTCTCGCCTTGTGGATTTCATCCTTAATAAATCTGTTTCGCTAAGGAGTTTTTGAGATTCCGATGACATCTTAAACGCTTGCTTGCGGTTGTTAAGTATGTTTTCAGCATTTCTGAAAGCCTGCTGAAACATTCGCTTCTCTCCTATGCCATTTAATATCCAGTCTCCTTTCATGATTAGTGCTTTCATTTTGGCTGCTACAAGTTCTCTGTCTTCTTCCTCCAAGTGTATTGGTACCGTTACGAATGCGCCATCAGGTAATGGCATCCACTTGCGTATGCTCCCTACAAAGTAGTTTGCATTGATAAGTGATTTGCAGCTGAACATGCTTTGTGTCTCGTCCTCTATGACCGTGATTCCGTGTTCTTTTAATTCTAAAATATGTGGACGCAATTCCTTTATCGTGTCAAAACCAAAATATGAGTGAACTAAGATCACTGATGGTTTAATTAGCAATAGATCGCTACGAAACGACTCCCAGTCGATAGTCAGATCTTTTCGGATATGATATGGGTATATGTCATAGCCTCTGTATGAAAAAGATATCAATACCGATTCGCAGGTGAAAGCTGGCAGAAGAGCAACCTTGCGTTTTATGTTAGGCAATGCATCGAGGACAATTCCAATGGCGCTACGACATGTTGAAACATACGAAGCCCCATCGAAGATGGCTGGTATATTATTGCTATTCTCTGGTAAGTTTTCAATTGTATTATGGGATAACCAATAAGTGCTGCCAATCTCTTTCATGTCCACCGTTATTTATAATTTTTCATTATGTTTTCAACCACCTGAACTTTTTCTGGCTGTTGAATTTTACGAACGATATGAAGACCGCCTTCGTCTGTAACGGAAGGAATACCAATGTCCGATTCGCTTGCGACCTTGAAGAACGTTCGCCAAAGAATCTTTACGTCATTTACAAAAGACATCTCTTTCACGTATTTTACATCATAAGCAAAGCGGTCATTCCAACGGCAAAGCGCGCGACCGTGAATTTGGGCCAAGCCTGTTATTCCACCTCTCACGCTATGCCGAATGTTTTCCTCTTTAGTGTAATATGGCAGGTAAATAGGATATAGAGGGCGTGGCCCCACAAGACTCATGTCACCTTTCAGAACATTCAGCAATTCTGGCAGTTCATCGAGGCTTGAGTTGCGCAGAAAGTTGCCAAACTTGGTGAAACGTTCCTTGTCTATAAGCAGGTTGCCATTTGTGTCGTGCGCATCTGTCATTGTGCGGAATTTAATGATTTTGAACGGACGTTCATCCTTTGTTATTCTTGTCTGCTTAAAGAAAACTGGTGAGCCCAATTTGAAGCGTACAAGAATGCATATCACCAAGAAAACAGGTGAAAGGCAGATTAACCCGACTAATGAAAGCATGAAATCAAGTATACGTTTGATAATATGTCTATACATGGTTATGTTATTTCATCAATATTTCTTTATAAAATTCTATTTGGCATGCTTGAACAAAATTCTTGTCAAAGCGTGATGCTATCATTCCCCTTGCATTTTTAGACATGGAGTCTCGCATATCTGTATTTGTTAGAATC
>DAINOS010000105.1:0-2962 GCA_036743855.1 Prevotella sp.
TGTTAGCGTCAACACCCATGTTCTCGTCATTGCTTTCGATGACAGGATACTTGCTCGGGTTGTTGAGCACGTCGGCTATTGCCGCCTTGCCCTCTGCCACAAGGTCGCCATTTGTGGCAAGGTGAAGTCCGATGCGCAAACGCAGTGAGTTGATGTATCTCTGCCACAACGTGACGTCACCGGCAGCATGTGTATAGTCCTTGTTCTTGAGACTTGCCTTTGCCACAGCATTGGGGCCGCCGTTTGCGAAGTAGTCGCCAGCGTCTTTCAGGTCAGCGAGAATCTGCTTGTAGAGTTCTGTGTCGCTATCATACACGTCTTTCTCCTTTGAGCCAGCGTAGTCGCTGTTTTCCCAAAGCGTGCCAGAGCCGCTGAAAGGAACACTGCCGAAAAGCGACAGCATCTCGTGAAGCTGCGCGTCAATCAACGTGCGCGAAAGAACGAGGAATACCTCATTGTTAGCTTTCTGCTCATCGCTCAGCTCGTTGTAAGTCTTCTGGAGTAGACGATACTGTGTGAGCATGTCGTAGAACTCCTTCCAACGGTCGTTGTAACGTGCTTCACCGGCACCCATGAAACGGCCCTTGCCGTTTGAACTGCCAAAGATGCCCGAGTACATTCCCGATGTTGACATCTGGCAATAATAGCGGTAATAAATAGGGTTCATCCATGTGTTGCCCTTGGCGAGCACGGCTGTGAATACGTCGGGCACGGTGGCAGTCTTCGTAGTGGATGGCTTTTGGTACTTGTCGGTGTAGTCCGAATCAGAACAAGCACCAAGAGTAAGGATAGCCAATCCCGCCACCGCTATTGATGAAAATATATTCTTTTTCATTTCGTTTTCTTGTTTTATGTCTCTTTTGGATACATATTATGTTTAGAAGTTTGCACGCAGTGAGATACCAAACGTGCGGGCACTTGCCGTAGAACCGCCGATGATTGACTGGTAAATCCAGTTTGTACCGTCTGTTGTCTCAGAGTCGAACAACTTCATTGAGCGGTAGATATAGAACGGGTTGCGCGCGAATGCTGAAATCGTAAGGTTGTTGCAAGCGAACTTCTTGGTGAGCGATCTCGGCAATGTGTATGCCAAGCTGATCTCGCGGCACTTGACGTAAGAGTTCTTCTGTATGGCATCCTCGTAGCTCTGCGTGGCGCCTGAACCCCAACCGTAAAGACCGTCGTTAGCCTCAAACTGTGTAACGATGATGTCGTTTGGCGTTCCGTCTTCCTTCACGCCTGGCAGGATGAGACCGTTGTCCCATACATAGTGGCCGTCAATCATGGTCTTGCCACGCTGATAATTGGCAATGACGTTCTGGTCGGTCACTCTCACGAGGCTGGCCTTGTCGGTAACCTTGTCGGTCTTGCTGTAATAGAAGATACCGCCTGTCTTGGCGTCACGAACGCCAACGGCTTCCTTGATGTTACCCGCTGACATCATATACTGCCATGGCAAGTTGAGCACGTCACCGCCAATGCGGAAGTCGAAGCTCACGTCGAGGCTCCAGTTCTTGTAACTGAGGCTTGTGCCGAAACCACCGGTGAACTTAGGCATGGCGTTGCCCACCTTGTGCATCTCGGTCTTGTCGGCAATGCGCAGACCGTCGGAGCCGATGAGGTACTGGCCAGTTTTCTCGTCCCTCTTCCAAGACCATGCGTACCAGTCGCCCATAGGCTCACCCACGTGCGACTCAAGGCGCACGGCACCGTCGGTGTTCCAGTGCTCAAGACGGTCAAGACCGTCGGCGAGCTTCTTCACCTTGTTCTGGTTCCAAGCGATGTTGGCGCGGACGTCCCACTGCCAATCCTTGTTCACGATAGGAGTGCCGTTCACACTGAACTCGATACCCTTGTTGGTCAAGTCGCCCACGTTCATCCACATGCTGCGACCACCCATTGAGGCGGCTGCCGAAGTCTCAAGGATCTGGTCCTTGATGTCGTTGCTGTAGAAGTTGAACTCGAAGCCCAAGCGGTTGTTGAAGAACTTGTTCTCGATACCGATTTCAAACTCGCGCTTCTTCTCAGGAGTAAGGCTCTCGTTGCCGACGCTTGTCGGTACATATATGTATGTGTATGAGTTGTCGCGGTTCAGCGTCTCGGCGTTGAACACGAGGTTGGCCTTGTAAATCTCAGGGGCGTTACCCACGACACCGTAAGACAGGCGAATCTTACCATAGTTCCACCACTTCGGGCGCTTATCCTTGAGAAGCTCCGTGTACAGGATGCTTGCGCTTACTGATGGATACCAGAATGAGTTGTGACCCTTAGCGAGTGTGGAAGTCTTCTCCTGGCGCAGTGACGCGTCAAGGAATCCCCAGTTGTCATAGCCATAGCTTGCGGTGAGGAACATACCCGTGCGGAGCAGCTCCTGCTTGTTCATGCTGGCGTTCTTTGTGCCTACTGAGGCGGCAAGGTCAAACCAGTTCTCCTGCAACAAGCCGTTCTGTGTGCTCACGGCACTCTGATACAGGTTCTCCTGACGCGCGTTCCAACCGAAGTTGGCCATGATGTTGTGCTTCTCGGCAAATGTCTTGTCAAACATCAACATGGCATCGCCGTATACAATCTTGTACTGGTAGTTCTGCAGACCGTAAGAGTCGGTGTAGTGACCGTCGGTAGAGAACGAGTGCGCGTTCTCAGCGCTGTTCTTGTTCTCGGTCTTGTCGGTCGTGAGGTCAGCGGCAATACGCGCGCTCAATTTCAAGCCCGGGATAATCTGCCATGTCGGGTTCACGGAGCCGATGAAACGGTTGTGCTGTTCTTCCTGGGTCTTGCCGAAGATGTTCCAGAAATACTCGCTCACCAATGAGGTGGAACCCATCGGGGAATAGAGGAACTGCTCATCGGGAGTCATCGTCTGGTCGGTACCGCCGTTTATCAAGGCAACGGAGTTCATGTAGCCAGCGCTTGTCACGGTGTGCTCGCGGATGTACTTCACGTCGGTGAAGCCGCCCATCAT
>DAINOS010000105.1:3062-8774 GCA_036743855.1 Prevotella sp.
ATCTCAGGCATGTATGCCACACGGTCGATGCTCACGTTGGCGCTGAAGTCGACGTGTGTGCCGCCGCCCTTCTGACCTTTCTTCGTGGTAATCATCACAACGCCGTTGGCGGCCTCTGAGCCATAAAGCGCCGACGCGGCAGCACCTTTAAGGATGGAGATGTTCTCCACGTCCTCAGGGTTGATGTCCACGAGACCGTTTGACTCGATGCGCTGGCTGTCCCAATAGCCGTTGTTGTTGGCATTGCCGTTGTGGATAGGCACACCGTCGAGCACGATAAGAGGCTGAGTGTTGCCAGAGATAGAGGAAAGGCCACGGACAGATATGGACACCGCGGACGTGCCGCCACCTGGGGCCGACTGAATGCGCACGCCGGAAGCCTTGCCATAGAGTCCTGCGGCGATGTTGCTCGAACCAGTCCTGGTGAGGTCCGCAGCACCGATGGTACTTACCGCATAGCCCAGCTTCTTGGCGTCCTTCTTGATACCGAGGGCCGTCACCACGACCTCATCGAGAGCATTTGAGTCGTCTTCAAGTGTTACTTTGAGCTCCTTGCCTTGGTATGTGACCTCAGCTGGGGCCATGCCAATAGACGTGATGCGAAGCACATCTCCTTTTTTTACATTCTTGAGCGAGAATTTACCGTCAATGTCGGTAACTGCTCCAACGCCGGTCTTGCCTTTAATTGTTATGGAGGCACCAATCATTGGTTCACCTTTGGCATCCAACACGACGCCCTTACAGTCTCCATCCTGTTGCGCGCTCTGTGCTACGGCAGGGGTAGTCTTCGTTCCAGCATAAGTTAGATTACCCCCTCCAACATTAGCAGCGGCGAGAGCTACCAACATACTGACTGTCAGTACTCGTTTTGACATAAGTTATGATTTTAGTTGATAATAAAAAAGCCTTTTAATATTTTCCTGTACACGGCACTTAAGCCTTTTCAAGCAGATTGCATGAGAAATGCCTTTCTCTTCTCGTATAGAATTTTCACAAAGGTATGACAATTTTCACAAAAGACAAGGTAAAAACAAAAATTTAACATATTCTGTTTCTATGTTGATTCGTGTGGCTACTTTAATTTCACACATTTCATTTCACCCATTCATATCAACATAGAACCTAAAAAAACAACCAAGAATCCTGAAAGAACTCCAGCAACGGCAGTACTTCTCCAGGCAAGGCTCATCATCAAAAAAAGCGAGGTTCCCAATGTCGGGAGCCTCGCTTTTCCGTAGTTTATCTATTAAGGTTATTTGCCCTTGTTCTCAACGTCCCACCATACGCGGGAATCCATGCGGTCACCACCTGACAGGCGCTTCACGGCCTCCTCGTAGTGGGCGGAATTGACCTGACCCTCAGAGACAGGATAACGGAAGCGGCGTGGGATGGAACCACCGTTTGTGGCACACTGGCCATCCTTGGCGGCGTTCACGTTAGGCGTGAGCTTCGGGAAGCCCGAACGGCGCCAGTTGGAGAACACTTCATATTCGTCACCGAATGAGTTGATGTAGTATTGGGTGTTGATTTGTTCCAGTGCCTTGCTCGCGTCGTAAGGATTTGCCTCAAGATACTTGTCGGCAGCCTCGGCGAGTGAGCCATACTTGTCGGTCACCACCTTGATGGCTGCGGCACCATTGCGGAACTGGGTGAACTGCTCGAAGGCGGCCTTCACTCCGTTCTCGTAGTAGGTCTTCGCATCGCCTGAAATCATGCCACGCACCACGGCCTCGGCAAGAAGAAACTCCTGCTGCGCGTAGGTGAGTATGAATGTCGGAGTAGTCGGGTCTGCGTATGTGCAGCGGTTGGGTGAAGAGAAATGCTTAGCGTAGTCGGCACGCCATTTCTCATCGTTGAAGTTTGCCCAAATTGAGCCTTTCACCTGCGCCTCAGGACTCTTGCCTATGAAGTACTGGCTGTTAGGTCCATCGCTGTAGCCTCCATGTAGCATGCCCTGCTGATCGTCGAACGACATGTCTCCATAGTCGTTGCTTGTCCACACACCACTCGTGTTGCCTTGGATGTCGGTATACTGGCCGCTGCTCGCGTATGGGGCGATGGTGGCTATGAGCGACAGGCGTGGGTCCTTGGTGCTCTTGAGCATGTCCACGAAGAAGTCGGAAAGGAAGAACTCGCGGTCCTCGTGGGCGATAATCTTTGCGAACGGCTCGCAAGAGTCATTTGTCGTGGGAGCGTCGGCAGAATGCTTGAGCATCACGTTGTCGTCGTTGCCTGTCAGCAAGCCGTTTGCGACCGCCTTCTTGGCGTACTCGGTAGCCGTGGCCTTGTCCACGTCGGCAATACGCATTGCCAGACGGAGCATGAGACTGTTGGCAAACTTCTTCCATTTGGCGGCGTCGCCATTGAAATAAAGGTCAGCCGTCTTCATGTTGGCTGTTCCGCTTGAGAGGTTGGCCTGAGCCTCATCGAGCTCCTTGAGCATGCTCTTGTAGATAGACTCCTGTGTGTCGTATTTCGGGTAAGGATACTCCGCGGGACGACCTGCCTCGCTATAAGGTATGTCACCATAGAGGTCTGTCATCTTGCTGAAGGCGTAGACACGCAACACGCGAGCTATGTTCCAGTCGAGCTGCATGCCATCCTCATCCTTCCACTTGTCGTAAACGGTGGTCACGTCGCGCAGGGCGCCACGATCGCTATCGAAGATGCCCCAGAACGACGAAGAGTAACCGTCGCTCCACAGGTAGCGGCCATAACTGTCCCACCAGTTGATGGAAACCATCTGTTGCACAAACTGCGAGGAATAGATGCACCCTGTGCGCCACTGGTCCCAGTCGGAACCCAGGCACTGGTGCTCCGCGTTGGAGAACAGCATTTCGGTGGGCACGTTGCCCTTGTTTATACTCTCAGGGTTGTTGTTGAGGTCACCAAAGTCGCCGCAACCTGTCATTCCCAAAGTGAGAGCGGAAGCTAACAATACACTATATAATTTCATTGTTGTGTCTTTTTCGAGATTTTTTAGAACTTAACATTCAAGTTGAAACCGATGTTGCGAGTTGCTGGGTAGCCATTCAGCTCAAGGCCCTGTGCGTTGGTGTTGTTGATGCACGACTCTGGGTCGATATTCGGAGTGTGCTTCATGATGGTCCAGAGGTTACGAGCCACGAGCGAGAGGCTAAGCCCCTTGATGAATCCTGTCCTTGCGAGCATGCTTGCCGGGAAGGTGTAGCCAAACGACAACTCACGGAGCTTGATGAAGTCGGCACTGTAAACAAACTCCTCAGCGATGTTCTCACTGGCAATGGCCTTGAAGTAGTCGTAAGAAGTGACGTGCGTGGTGTTGGCCTTGCCCGTCTCCTCGTCGATACCAGCCATGCAGATGTCGCCAGCAGGATTGTCCTTTGTACGGCCAAGCAGTGTGTTCTTCTGCAAACCATTCTGATAGAGTTGGTGGTTGGTGCCAGAGAATAGCTTGGCGCCAAACTTGAAGTCGAGCAAGAATCCGAGGTTGAAGCCCTTGTATGTGAACGTGTTGCGCCAGCCGCCTGTCCACTTGTAGACAGCGTTGCCGAGCACGTCCTTGCTCTCAGAATGCTGTGGCAGACCCTTCTTCAAGAGCAAGTTGCCCTCAGCGTCGCGCTTGTAGCGGTAGCCCACGATTTCGGCGAATGGCTTGCCCACGATCTGGTAGATGGTAGCGTCGCCATTGCGCGACTGTCCGCCGTCTACGGTGATACGGTCTGTGCCCGTGCTGAGCTTGTTCACCTTAGAGTCGTTGTAGGCGATGTTGAAGGTGGAGTTCCAAGAGAAGTTTCTGTTGCGCACGGGATAAGCATCGACCATAAACTCAAAACCAGAGTTTTGAATCTCGCCCATGTTGGCCTTCATTGCCGAATAGCCCGAGGCTGATGACGTAGACACAGAAAGAATATCGTCAGTGGTCTTCTTCATGTAGTAGGCCATGTCGAATGTCAAGCGGCTCTGCAAAAACGCGAGGTTCAAGCCGACCTCAAACTCCGTGATCTTGATAGGCTTCAGGTTCTCGTTAGGATAAGTGTTGTCGTTGTTCTGCGTGGCCGTCTGTATGCCGTTGACGGTATAGTTGCGGAGCTTGTAGAGCAAGAGGTTCTGATAGGCCGACGTGCCGTTGGAGGCGAAAGCGTAGCCAGCGCGCAACTTACCGAAATCGAACCATTGAGGCAATGACTTGCGGAACGAGTCGGTGAAGACCCAAGACAGGGTTGCCGATGGATAGAAATAACTGTTGTGGTTTGGTGACAGCGTGGAGAACCAGTCGTTGCGTCCGGTGAGGTTCAAGAACAACTGGTTGCGCCAACCGAGATCCACGGTGCCGTAGAAAGAGTTGACCTGATAGCGCACCACTTGCTTCTTTGGGTTCTGGCCCGAAGCCGTGATGTTGTTTACCGACCAGAATCCTGGCACGGTGAATGGACGACCACCATCGGAGGTCTGGTAAATCCTGTACTCGTTGTACATCTTGTTGCCGCCGAATGTGGCACCAACGCTGAAGTCGCCAAACTCCTTGTTGAACCCGAGGAGGAAGTTGTAGTTGTTCTCGGCGAAGTTTTTCTCATATTCCGTCATCCATCCCTTCGGGTCGGCGGCTGCGCCAATAGGCTGCACCTGCTTGTATTCGAGGTTGTAGCCATCGTGCTGCACGGCACCCTGGATATACAACCAGTCGGTGATGTCGTATTTCAACGTGACAGAACCAATCAAGCGGTTACGGCTCAAGGTGTTGGTCTTGCGATATTGCAACCAGTATGGGTTGTTGAAGTATACGTTTGTGCCGCCAATCATCTCGGTGCCGTCCTCGTTGGTACCCCAACCGGCGGAAGTGCCCTTCAGCCAGTTCATGTCGAATGAGTTGCCGCGATAGAGCAACGAGGCGTTGGTGTTGCCGTTGCCATCCGAAAGGTTGGAACGGCCGTTGGAGCGGTCGAAGGTGTAGTTGGCGGTTACGGTAGCCGACAGGTTCTTGAGAATCTGATATGTGGTGTTCATGTTCAAGCCAAGCTGACGGTTGCCAGAGTTTGGCAGGATGCTCTTCTCCTTGTTGTAAGAAGCGCCGAAGCGGTATGTCACGTCCTTGTTTGAGCCGGAGAAGGCCACTGATGTGTTGGTGGTGTAACCAGTCTTATAGAATTGCTTCCAAATGTCGCGGTAAGCATACTTGTAGGTGTCGCCCTTGAAGTTGACGGCATCGCTGCCATCAAGGTAGCCACCCCATGAGCTTGACTCGCCCTTCTTGGCGTCAACTGCCGACGTGGGCTTGTTGCCCTCGGTGCCAAGGCCAAACTCCTTTTGGAAGTCACGATAATCGTAGATGGTGTTTGCGGTGAGGTTCTCGTTCACCTCTATGGAGATGGGCTTGCCCTTGTGACCGCTCTTTGTGGTGATGAGGATTGCGCCGTTACCGCCACGGAAGCCATAGAGGGCTGAAGCCGCGGCGCCTTTCAGCACCTGTATGCTCTCAATGTCGTCGGCATTGATGTTGGAAAGGCCATCGCCCATGTCATTGCCGCCCCACTGACCGGCTGAGCCCTGGTTGGTGTTGTCCATTGGCACGCCATCGACCACGTAGAGAGGTTGGTTGTTGCCGGAGATGGAGGCATTACCACGGATGACGACACGCGACGAGCCCATCGAGCCTGTGCCGTTGCCGGCCACGGAGACACCGGCAATCTTGCCGGAGAGGGCGTTACCCACGTTAGGGTCACGGGCGAGCTG
>DAINOS010000106.1:0-8737 GCA_036743855.1 Prevotella sp.
CGCGCGATGACACGCCACGCACTTGGATGCTTGCCTCAGTGTTTGGGTCGCCAGCACCCGTGTTGGTGATGCTCACGCCAGGCACCTTGCCTTGTATCATCATCGAGGGGTCAACGCTTGCCACTTGAGTGAAGTTCTTGTCGCTGACGTGTGAGATGGCTGATGTCAGTTCTTTCTTGTCCATCGTTCCATAGCCGATGACTACCACCTCGTTGAGCTCATCGCTTTTCTCCTTGAGTGTCACGTTGATGACGGAGCGACCGTTAACCATCTCAGTGGCGGTTTGGAATCCCACGTAGGAGAACACAAGCTTGGAAGAGGCGGAAGCGTTGACGGTGTACTTTCCGTCCATGTCGGTGATAGTGTTTTGGACGGCTTTGCCACCGTTGTCTGCCTTGATGGTCACGCCTATCAAAGGTTCGCCAGACTGGTCGGTCACCCTGCCGCTGACGGTTACCTGTTGGGCTAATGCTGCCAATCCGAAAAACATCAGCAATGCCAATAGCATAAACCGACGTTTGAAGTCTTTTCTTTCAATTGGTATCATGTCGAATTTATTAGTTGATTGTATTAAATAATAATCGTATAGGTTGCCTTTCGGTCTTTGCCTTTTAGTCTTTTAAGATTTGTTGGCAAAGATAGATAATTTCTTGATAAGGTATTCTCCATAGTACACTATAAGTACATACGCTTTTTTAATAATACGCATAATGTGCTATTTATCAGATAAATAACTATATAGTAAAAAATAGTTTAAGTACATTTTGGCATTTGCAAGTTTTTACCTATATTTGCAAAAACAATGATTAAGGCTTTAATATTATGAGATATGTCCTGCTTTTATTGCTGTCGTGCTTGTCAATTACCGTTGCGCTTGCCGACAATTCCAATCTCTACAAGCGGCTTGACAGTGTTGTTGCCGCAAGCGCGTCATTCACGATGGAGAAGGAGCGACACATCAATCAGATGAAGAAATCCATACCTTTTACAAGAAGCGCGGAAAGACTGTTGAAGCTCTATGACGACATTTTCAACGAGTATCATTACTTCCGTTTCGACTCCGCGATGGTGTACGTAGACAAGGGCATAAGGTTGGCAAGGGAATCCCACGATTCATATTACACGCAGCTCAACATCATCCACAAGGCAACGCTTCTCTCTTCGGCTGGACTTTACAGCGAGGCTCTCACGTTGCTCGACAAACTTGATGACGCTCCTCTTTCACCAGGGCTTGCCTACGATTATAACCTTGCCCTCTATTGGCTTTACACATATTGGAGCGACTATGCCGACAATAGCGACTACAGACCATATTATTGGGAGAAAAAGTTGAAATATCTTCGCAAGACCATAGCCTTGGCCAAAGACAGGCCCAACGACTATTACTACCTGTTGGGCGAATATGAAATGTATGTCGACAACAACCATGTAAAGGCATTACATTATTATAATAAGGTGTTGTCGTTGGAACCTGAAAACACTCGTCTCTATTCCACGGCGTGTTTCGCCGCAGCTTGTTGCTATGAGCATCTCAAGCAATATGGCAAATACGAGAGCTACATGGTCAAGACCGCCATTACCGACATCATGACCCCTGTCAAGGAGAACCTCTCGCTCTACAAGGTAGCCGTGTGGCTTTTCAGCACCAATGGCGACATAAGGAGGGCGGAGACGTATATGTCATTGTCGATAGACGACGCTAAGTTTTACAGCAACAGGCTCCGCATAATCAGCAGCACCGACAAGTTGCCAATGATAGTAAGCAGGTTCAAGGCGAAGATAAACGGTCAGAACAAGAGGCTCCGGCTGGCGCTTTTGGGCGGTCTCTTCTTGTTGTTGGCCCTTGTCGTGGCAGCGACGTTCATCGTCAGGCAAAATGGCTTGTTGACAAAACGCCGGAAAGAAATTGCCGCGCAAAACAATTTGTTGAAAGGCCTTAACGAGGAACTGTCGGAGCTGAATGGCAAGCTCACCATGCGCAATGAGAACCTCGTGGACGTCAACCAAAGGAGGGAAAAGCTCGCCAAGCTCTACATAGACCTTTGCTCAAAGTATATTGACCGGCTGAACAGCTATCAGACGTTTGTGTACAGGAAAGTGAAGGTCAATCAAATCAACGACTTGAAAAACGCCGTCACTTCCTCACGGCTGTCTGATGAGGATGCGGCATCTTTTCTCCATGGTTTTGACAAGGCTTTTCTCGACTTGTACCCTTCGTTCGTGGAAGAGTTCAACAAGCTCCTTGCCCCAGGCAACGCGGTAAGCCTAAAGTCGGGCAATATGCCCACCGAACTGAGATTGTTCGCACTCATACGCCTTGGCGTGAAAGAAAGCAGCGAGATTGCCAACCTCCTGTTTTGCACGCCCCGCACCATCTACAACTATCGTTCTGCCATAAAGGCAAAGGCCATCAACAAGGAAACTTTTGAGGACGACGTGAGAAACCTTTGTATGTAAAAATAATTGATATAAAGCAAGAATCTGCCCAAATAGGGAAACCCCAACTGCCGAGTAGGGTTTTCCCACCACGCATGTCATGTTTTGGATATATCTTTGCATCGTCTTTCAGAAAGAGACAACGCGAACAGCTTGTATCAAGCACGACGCGATAATAGAATAGAATATAAACAAAACGTAATTAAAAATTTAGGAGACAAGACTATGAAAAAGTTTTTAGCTTCCGCTCTGATGCTCCTTGCAGCATCAACCGCGACATTCGCACAGCACGCAGCAGGTTCTTTCTCACTGCAACCAAAGGTTGGTATCAGCATTGCTGACATGACCGACACGCAGGGCACAACAAGTCGCATCGGTTTCGTGGGTGGCCTTGAGGGTGAGTATCAGGCCACAGACATCTTCTCGCTCTCTCTTGGCGTGAACTACTCTCAAGAGGGCTTCAAGCTGAAGAACTCTGACGATAAGATTAAGCTCGACTATATCAATGTGCCAATCTTGGCAAATGTTTACCTCACCAAGGGTCTTGCCGTGAAGGTAGGTGTGCAGCCTGGTTTCAACGTTGGCAACAGCGTGACAGTGAATGGCAACACCACAAGCTCAAGCAAGAAAGACTATGACGGCATCAAGTCGGTAGCTCTTTCTATCCCTGTGGGTCTCTCTTACGAGATTAGCAACGTGGTGCTCGACGCTCGTTACAATTGGGGCGTGACAAAGGCTTTCGATGGTTTGGACAGCAAGAACAGCGTGTTCCAGATTACCATTGGTTACAAGTTCCAACTCTAAATAGTCGCGAACATTTAACACACACAATTTGAGAGAATATAAACAAAACAGGGCGGCCCGTGATGGGTCGCCCTGTTTTGGTTATGTCTGCAGCCAACCCTAAACGAGATGGTTGGCTTTTTTGATCATGGTGATGATTATTTCACGGTAATAATTACTTCACAGTGATGAGGAAGTAGTTTTTCTTTCCCTTCTGCAAGAGGAGGTACTTTCCGTCGATGAGGTCTTCCGACGTGATTTCTTGGTCAAACGCCGTGAGCTTCTCCTTGTTGAGGCTCACGCCGCCGCCCTTGACGAGCTTGCGCATCTCGCCCTTTGAAGGGAAGATGTTGAAGCCATCGGCGCAGAAGAGGTCAATGGCCTTGCCGCCAAGCTGTGCCTTTGGCAGGTCGTAGTGGGGCACGTCCTTGAACACGTCGTTCAGCGTTGCCTCGTCGAGGCTTGCCAGCTGGTCTTTCGTGGCTTTGCCAAAGAGAATGTTTGACGCGGCGATAGCCATGTCGAGAGCCTCCTTCGAGTGTACCATCGTGGTAACCTCCTCAGCCAGGCGGTGTTGCAGTATGCGGCGGCCTGGATCCTGCTTGTGCTCCTCGGTGAGTTGCTTTATGGTGTCTTGGTCGAGATCCGTGAAAATCTTGATGTAGCGCTCGGCGTCGTCATCGCTCACGTTGAGCCAGAACTGGTAGAACGCGTATGGAGTGGTGCGCTTCGGGTCGAGCCACACGTTGCCGCTCTCCGTCTTTCCGAATTTCTTTCCGTCGGCCTTAGTGATGAGCGGACAGGTAAGGCAGAAGGCCTCCGCCTCGTTGCCAAGCGTGCGGCGTATGAGCTCCGTTCCGGTGGTCATGTTGCCCCATTGGTCGTTGCCGCCAAGCTGGAGGCGCACGCCATAGTGCTGGTATTGATAAAGGAAGTCGTAGCCTTGGAGCAGTTGGTAGGTGAACTCGGTGAACGAGAGGCCGTCGCGAGCCGTGCCGTTGAGACGCTGCTGCACGCTCTCCTTCGCCATCATGTAGTTCACGGTGATGTGCTTGCCTACGTCGCGCACGAAGTCGAGGAACTTGTAGTCCTTCATCCAGTCGTAGTTGTTTACGAGCTCGGCCTTGTTTGGCTCATTACTATCGAAGTCGAGAAACTTCGACACTTGCTTCTTTATCGCCTCCTGGTTGTGATAAAGCGTGTCGCTGTCGAGCAGGTTGCGCTCCAGGCTCTTGCCCGAGGGGTCGCCAATCATGCCCGTCGCGCCACCCACGAGAAGGTAAGGCTTATGTCCGCAACTCTGCAAGTGGCGGAGCATCATGATGCCGCACAGGTGGCCGATATGAAGAGAATCGGCGGTAGGGTCAGTGCCGAGATAGGCAGACACGAGATGAGTTTGCAGATACTCCTCGGTTCCTGGCATTATCTGTGCGAGCATGCCGCGCCATTTCAGTTCTTCAACAAAATTTTTCATTGATTATGGGTTTTTCTTTATGCTCCCTCCCTCGCGAGGCGGGATTTGTCTTTAATAGCTATGTGTCGTAGTGGCTTGCCTGTGTTTCCATGATACCTTGTCATGGCACTGGGTCGTAGCCGCTGCCTCCCCATGGATTGCATCTCAATATGCGCCAGATGGCGAGTGCGAGACCCTTGACGGGACCGTGCTTCATTATCGCCTGCCTCGCGTATTCCGAGCAAGTGGGCGTGAATCGGCATGATGCCGGGGTGTACGGAGTGATGAACTTTTGGTAGAAGATTATCGGTAATACGAGCAACCACGACAAGGCGCGGCTTACTATCTCGATAACCTTTTTAGCCGTTTTCATTAGCCTTCTCCTTTACCCTGTTGAGCAAGTTTACCACTCGTTGCTCTACGTCGGCGCTGTCCCACAGTTTGGTGTCGAGCCAAATGAAAGCCATGGCAAGGTGCTTGTCGCCCACGATGTCCTTGTGGTTGCGGTAAGCCTCCCTCACCTGTCTTTTCACGCGGTTGCGCTTGTTTGCGCGGTGCAAGTTGCGTTTGGGCACCGAGATGAGCATCTCGCAACAGTTGCCTTCCTCCATGGGCATATACACCAAGCGGAGCGGAAATGCTGTCATGCTTCTGCTCTTGCCGCCCTTGAAGAGGCTGTCTATGAGCTTCTTGTGGTACAGGCGCTCGGTCTTTGGCAATGTGTTACCCATGGCTTGTTGGCTTTATGCTTTCTTGCCGTTTTCCTTGGCGAGGAAATCCTTCAGCGCGCTGATCATCGATGGGTACTCCGGCGTGCCGGCCATGAGGTCTACGTTGAGGTTAGCGTCCTTGACGGCTTTTGCCGTGACAGGGCCGAAAACGCCAATCTTCACTTGGTCCTTCTTCATCTCAGGGAAAGCCTGTGTCAAGTATTTCACGCCAGTGGGCGTGGAGAAGATAAGCATATCGTAGTCGAAATGCTTGATCTCATCCTCGGTGAACGGATCGGAGAGCGTGCGATACATCACGCACTCAGTGAAGTGCAGTCCCTTTGCGGTGAGCTTCTTGGCTATGTCGTCGTTGTGCACGCTGCTCAGAGGCACGAGATATTTCTCTGTCTTGTGCTTGACCATCAAGGGGATGAGGTCGTCAATGCGGCCAGTGGTGCCGAAGAAGACCTTGCGCTTGCGATATTGCACGTATTTCTGGATGTAAAGTGAGATTGTCTCAGTGACGCAGAAATATTTCATCTCCTCTGGGATGTTGAGTCGCAACTCCTTTGCCAGTTTGAAGAAGAAATCGATGGCATGGCGTGAGGTGAACACCACAGCTGTGTGTGAGAGAATGCTAACTTTCTGCTGGCGGAACTCCAAGTTGGTAAGACCCTCCACCTTGATGAATGGTCTAAACACCAGTTCTACCCCATATTCTTTCTCCAAAGAAAAGTAAGGTGAGGTCTCGCTTGTCGGTTTCGGCTGGGATATCAGAATCTTCTTTATCATCTTGAATTTGAATCCTAAAAATTATCCTATTTTGTCCTAAAAAATTGTCTTTAAATAGTCACTGGTTGCCATTATTATACCCCAAAGTATGCCTAACGGCATCAGTTCAAGTGCACAAAAGTACAAAAAACTTTGCAGAATGGCCGCCTCTCTCGCGAAAAAGATAATATATGTCTTGTAAAAAGACAATATCTTGGAAATCAAGACCACTAAAAGGGTATAAATGACCGCGCTGCCTACACTTATGTGGAAGAAGGCGAACAGCAATACGATAGGGAAAAGGAGTATGCCCTCCATCGATATGATGAAGAGAAACGACTTCATCCATTGTATATTTTTTTTCTTGTCGAAAAACACCCAGTCCACGACGCTGTAAAGCAGGAATTTCACGGCGAAATAACCCACGTTGATTGCGGTGAAGAGGCCTAATATTTGGTAATGTGCGATGGAGAAAGACTCCTTGGCGAAGTCGTGCGAATAGATGAAAAGTATCAGCGCGAGCAGCAGGCATGTCTGCGCCACGAGGAAGAGTTGGAACCTCATCTCGCTGCTGGTTTCGGTTATCACCGTCGTGCCCTCCCTTTGCGTGCGGAAGAAGCTTTTCAGTTGCCGTTCCAGGAAGTGTCCTGCTTGGGCTATCGTGATGGTGGCTATGACAAAGCAAAACAGCAGCACCGACGTGATAAGCGAGTCGCCGGCTATGGTGTATGGCACAGGGTCGCCCGCTACCCCACGGCGATATATGGCGTATTCCGGCCTGTATATCGAGTCGGGCTGCACGAGCGAGTGGCTGTGATAGAGCGGCTTGGTGAAGTTGCCGGTAAGTTTCGGGTCTGCCTTCGTGGTTGGCGTGCGCATGGGGTTGGGCATGTGCAGCCAGTCTTTCTCCACGAACTTGTAGTTGGCCCTTATCGCCGAGTCTTGCTGCCAAGGCGTGGCCGTCTTTGGCAACCAAGAGAGGATTTGCGCCGGCGAGTGCCATCCCTCGTGGTGGGTCGAAGCCGTGCTCCGTGAGTGTGCCTCTGGTTGCATGGCCACTTGTGCTGAGTCTTGCTCTGTTATCATCTTTGTCTATTTGTCCGCAGACGCTGGCTGGCTTACAAGCCAAACTCTTTCTTTATTCTGTCCACCTGGTCGAGTTTCTCCCAAGTGAAGAGCTCTACCTTCATGGTCTTCGTCTCATGGTAGCGGGAGGTGAACGTCTTCTCCACCACCTCGTTTTTCCTTCCCATGTGGCCGTAGGCGGCTGTCTCGAGATACATGGGTTGCCTCAGTTTGAGAGCGCGCTCTATGGCGTGCGGTCTCAGGTCGAACATCTCTTTTATCTTTCGTGCTATCTCGCCGTCGCTCATGTCGACGTGGCTTTTGCCGTAGGTGTCCACATACACGCTCACGGGCTCTGCCACGCCAATGGCGTAAGCCAGTTGCACGAGCATCTCGTCGGCCACGCCTGCAGCCACCATGTTCTTGGCTATGTAGCGCGCGGCGTAGGCTGCCGAGCGGTCCACCTTCGACGGGTCCTTGCCCGAGAATGCCCCACCGCCGTGGGCTCCCTTGCCTCCATAGGTGTCCACTATGATTTTGCGGCCCGTGAGTCCGGTGTCGCCGTGGGGACCTCCTATGACGAATTTGCCCGTGGGGTTGACGTAATATTTAATATCGTTGTTGAACAGGGCGAGCACTTTCTCGCCCAATTGGGCTTTTACGCGTGGCATGAGGATGTTGAGCACGTCCTGGCGAATCTTGCCAAGCATCTCCTCATCGGCCTTGAGCTGCGCCTCGCGCGTGTCATCGGCGGGTTTCACGAAGTCGTCGTGCTGGGTTGACACCACGATGGTGTCGATGCGCTGCGGCACGCCGTTGTCGCTGTATTCTATCGTCACTTGGCTTTTTGAGTCGGGGCGGAGATATGTCATCTCTTTGCCCTCCTTGCGGATGTCGGCGAGGGTGCGCACGATGAGGTGGGCGAGGTCGAGCGTGGCCGGCATGTAGTTTTCCGTCTCGTTGACGGCATAGCCGAACATCATGCCCTGGTCGCCGGCGCCTTGGTCGTCCTCTTCTTGGCGAGAGACACCACGGTTGATGTCGTCGCTCTGCTCGTGAATGGCGGTGAGGATGCCACAGGAATTGCCGTCGAATTGGTATTCCGACTTGGTGTATCCAATCTTGTTGATGGTCTTGCGGGCTATCGTTTGCAGGTCGATATACTCTTTTGAGCGAACCTCGCCCATGATGATGACCTGTCCGGTGGTGTTGAATGTCTCGATGGCACAGTGCGACTGTGGATCGTAGGCAAGAAACTGGTCGAGAAGCGCGTCGCTAATCTGGTCGGCTACCTTGTCGGGGTGACCTTCTGACACGGATTCTGAAGAAAACAAATAACTCATTGTTGCATTACTTTTTTACGTGGACCAACGCAAGTAACTGTGAAATCTGAGGGACATTTCCCAGTTTTAGCATTTTTTTGTGTGGTTGCAAGCAGCCAAATCCTTCCACAATTGTTAAACATGTCTTTGAAATGGACTGCAAAGGTACTCACATTCTTTGAATTGGCAAAGGGTTT
>DAINOS010000107.1:0-8722 GCA_036743855.1 Prevotella sp.
CCGTCCTTCATCTTGAGGTTCAACGCCTCATCTGAAGCAGAAGCCGAGACGAAAACGCCAAGGGCGACAAGCAATGTCATAAATAGTTTCTTCATACGTCGAAAGTCGCTTTTATGGTATTGCCACTATCTTGGTCACCTTCAACTGGTCGCCCTGGATGGTGAAGAGTCGGTTCCAACCATCAGCGGCACCTGTGAAGTAGGCTATCTGGGCAGCCGTGAGCGTGAACTCCACGTAAGGCTTGCCGTCATAGTCCTCAAGATAGAAGGTGTTGCCCCAGTTGTAGTCGTTGATTTGCGCCTTGCCGCCGATTGACGGGTCAACATACATACGGAACTTTGACTTGCCTGGCGTCCAAGTGTACTTCGACACGTCCACGGTGCCTGTCTTCAACACGTAGAAACGGCCATCGTCGCCCCATGTCAATGAGAGTGGCAAGCTCACCTTCGTGGTGCCGTCGTCTGTGCGCACGAGGTTGCCGGAGAGGTCTATCTCGTTAGGAATCACGGTGATTTTGCCCACGTTGTAGCTGCCGCCATCCGCGGTCTTGAGGGTGAGGTTATACTCTCCTGCCTCCACGCTTGAAGGAATGACAAACGTCATCTTCGTGTCGGTACGGTCGGTTATCTTTGTCACCTTGGTCGAGCCGATGTATATGGCCTCCACGCTGTTGTAGTTGGCACCTTCTATGGTTACGCTCTTGCCTGGGTTGCCAGAAGGAGCATTGGTCAGCGTCGGGTCGGTCGAAGGACGAACCACGAGGGTCTTGTTTTCCACCTTCACGCCGTTCTTCAGTGTCATCACGAAGCCAGTGCCGGCGGCACCCGAAGGCACGGTGACGACGATGGTCTGAGATGTCACCTTCATGTCCTTGGCCTCAACGGTCTGGTCGGTCGGGAAGGTTATGGAGGCCACGAGGTCGAGGTCGGCACCGCGAATCACGAGACGCTCGCCTGCCATGAGCGACTGAGGCGACACTGATGACACAGTAGCGGCCTTCACAACGCACGCCACCGTGACTTGCTTGCCGTTGGCGAGAGCAAGAGTAACGTTGCCGCCCTGTGCCGTCTCTGGCACTTTCACTTTCAGCTCCGAATCACTCTTTGAGGAAATCTCCGCTTCCACGGTGCCGTCGGCTGACGGGAACGACACGGTTGTCACCAAGTCGAGGTCATTGCCCGTAATGGTCAGCGTGGCACCGTTCTTCACGGGCGATGGTGTGGCCTTGAGGTTTGTTGGCACCACGGTCTCTATGCTTCCGGCTGGGACTTCCACGCCCGACTTCAAGAGCAACGTCACCTCTCCGTCGGTGGCCTCGGCTGGCAGTGTAAACGCTATCTCGCCGTCACCGCTCTTGGTGAAGTCTTCTGCCTTGACAGTGGCGCCATTTAGCTCAACGGCCTGCACGAGTTGCATCATCGCGCCTTTTATCGTCACGGTCTGTCCTGCCTTGGGCTTGGCCGGGGCGAGGCTTGCCACGGACGCGCCCTTCACGTCGAGAGCGTCTTCCGACTCAAGCACGGAAGGCTCCTCGGCCAGGTCGGTGACCTTGATGACACCAGTGCGCGCCGTCTCGGGAATGCGGACCACGATGGTGTAACGGTCATGCGACACGAACGCGTCTTCTTTCACGGTATCGTTGTCGGCGAATATCACGCCGTGCATCAGGTTGAGATAGTCGCCCTTGATGGTGAGCTCGTCGCCAGGCTTGCCAGAGAGGTTGCCCTCCGTGCCCACGTAGAACTTGCCCAACTTCACGTCCTCACGATATGTGATTGGCGTAACGGTGCGTATCTCGCCGCCTTTCTGGGTCTTGAGCACCACGATGCCCGTGTCGCATTTCTCGGCTGGCACCTGGATGGAAATCTTGCTGTGCTCACCTTGCTCCAACACGTCGATGGACGTGATGGGGTCAGCGCCAGGGAGGTCTATCTCGCTCACTTGGTCAAGGTGCGAGCCATAGAAGAACAGCGTTCCGCCACGCAAGACCGGACATGGGCCGAAAGCCTGCACCCTGACATCAGACCCATACTGGTCGGTGTTGAGGTCGTCGTTGTCGCAAGCCGTCAGTGAGAGCCCGAGAAGGGCCACCACGGCGAGCATGAATATATTGAAATATTTTTTCATGGTTTCAAAGTTTTTGTTGGTTTACTTGATTGGTACCGCGCGTATGTTGTCAATCTTGATGATTGGCTTGCAGGTCTTGCCCGTGATGCCGCCTCCCATGATAAAGAGCTCCAGTCCGGCAAACGACTTGGCTGAGATTTGGCCAGTGGCTGCCACGCCTGTCGTGCCATACTTGAAGTCGGTTATCGGGATGGTCACTGTCACCCACTTGCCGCCCGTGTCGTAGCTGCCAGTGGCTTGCCATGGACGCCAGAGGGCGCGAGGCAACACGTCGTTTTGGAAATATGTGTTGTTGCTGCCTGGCACGTCGTTGCCATACACGTCCTTGCCAGCGCCAGAGAGCGTGACGTCGGTCAGCGCGCTCGGTATGATTTGCATGGCGAGGTTGGACCATGGGTTGCTCGAAGGTATGCAAACCTCAAACTTTATGGCCATCTTCTCATAGTTGGAGAAGTCCACGAGCTCATTGAGGGGCTCGCTTTGTCCCTTGACATAGGAGACCGGTGTCGTCCACTCGCCTGGCCAATACTCAAACGAGAAGGTGCCTTCCGCCCATGTGTCATTTTCAAGTGCGGTATTGCCGTCGCCGAGCTGCAAGTAGTTGCCCATCAGCGAGGTATCGTCCGACTTGATGGTGGCGTCGTGCCAGCCGTGGTTGCCCAAGCCGGTCTTGCCGTCGAAGTCGAAGAGTATGCCGCGGCTCTCAAGGTAATGGAACTTCGACTTGGTGGTGCCGTAGATTGATGTCACGGTCATCGGGCCTTCCTTGGTGCACTCTGGCAACGTGAACGACAGGGAGCTGCGGGTCTTCTTGGTGAAGTTCTTTACCACCTGCCCGTCGGGCAAGGTCACGGTGATGGGCACCGATGGGTCATCGATGAAATAGTTGCCGCTGAGCGTCACCTCATCGCCGGCCTTGGCATATTCGCACGACATCTCATCGACGACAGGCGCCGGAACGATAACGTGGAAGTCGTAGGTCACGGTGTCGTTGCCCTGGGTAATCATGTATATCTTGTCGGTCACCTTGTTGGGGATGTCCTTTGGCACGTCCACGAGCAAGGTGTTGTCGGTGATATAGCTGGTGTTGAGCACGGCCTCCTGGTCGTTGAACAGCATCTTGGTGATGCTTGTCAGGTTCTTGCCCACGATGCAGATGGCCTTCGAGGGATTGGAGGCGGTAATCAAGCTGTCCTTTGACAGGACATTGGCAGGACGGATATAATAGATTGTCGGAGAGCCGCTTGTCAACTCAAACTTGTCGGGCTCATCCTCACACGACTGCATGGTGAGGCCGGCGCAAGCGACCATCGCCGCCAACATTAAGCTGTGGAATATATTTTTGCGTTTCATGTGATTGTCTCGTTATAAGTTTTAGAATTTTATGTCACTCAAGTCATAGTCGACAGGTGCTTCCATCAACAATGGGTTGTAAGTGATGTCTGATGATGGCAAAGGCAACGTGAAGCTGCGGTCCGTCACGTTTGGCGCGGCCTTTGAGTCATCATACTTCAGGCCTGCTGGAACAGACCATGTGCCGTTTTCATAGTAGTTCTTGTAGAGCTCGTTGAGCATGTCCTTGTCGTTGTAGGTGTTTCTGCGCTGCGACTTGAGCTCATTGATGGCTCCCTCGGGGTCGTAATAGTAGCGGCGCACGAAGTCGTACCAGCGGTCTCCCTCGCAAGCGAGCTCCAGACGGCGCTCTTTCCAAACGTCCTCCCAGGTGATCGACGACGGATCCTTGTCGTAGCTCTTCACCGAGCGGTGGCGCACCTGATAGAAGAGGTTGCAAGCCTTGGGGTCGCTCGTTGAGCCGTTGTTGCCAATCTTTGCCTCACAATAGATGAGATACACGTCGGCAAGGCGAAGGATATGGGTATAGAGAGCCGACTTCTGCTTCGAGGCGGCTATGTTGAAATACTTCAAGTGGTCGGCGTTGTCGCCATAGAGGTGCTTCACCTCGCCCGCGCCAGTGGCGTTGTCGAGCTCGCCTGGTGATTTGTGGTCCTCGTAGCCGTTGTACAAGAACTTGAGGTAGTCGAAGCCTCCACAGTCGGTATAGAAATAATCGTACTTGTCGCCCGGGAGCATGAACGTGGCCTTGCGTCGGTCGTCAACGTTCATGCGGTTGCTGCTGAGGGCGTTCTCGCCAAAGGCGTCTTGAAGGTCCACCGAAGGGCCGTTCCACTCACCCCAGCAATCGCCATACTCGTCGAATCCCTTTATGGCGAGGTCGCTCTGCAGGGAGTTTTGCATCGTCCAGTTGCCCTGCGTGCTCCAAGCCCATGAAATCATGTTCTCGCCGCACACGTTGTGGTCGCCACGGAAGAGGTCAGAGTACACTGGCTCCAATGAGCGTCCGCTGTGCTCGATCACGTCGAGGGCGAGCTCGGCGGCCTTGTCGAGGTCGGCCTGGTTGCGCTGGTGAGGCGTGCAGGTGATGTAACTGTAAGAGCCGGTGTTGTACTTGGTGTTCTCCTCTGAGAAGCCGGCCTTCGTGAGGTATACCTTTGCGAGCAAGGCCTCGGCGCAATACTTGTCGAGACGGCCCTTGCCCGTGGCGTCGCGCTCTGGCAGGAGGCTGATGGCTTCCTCAAGCACTTTCACGATATAGTCGTAGACATTGCTTATCTTGGCCTTGCGCACGTCGCTGCTCTTCTGCTGGTTGATTAGCTCGATGGGGTTGTGGATGATTGGCACGCTGCCAAACGAGCGAACGAGATAGAAGTAGGCAAAGGCTTTCCACGTGAGGGCCTCGCCCATGCAGTATCTCTTCACGTCCTCGGGGGCCTTGGTGGAGTTTTTCAGGTTGTTGTATACCGTGATGGCATGGGTGTTGACCGACCAGAGCGACGCGCTCATGTTGGCCAAGTCCTCATCGGAGCCATTGAGAGTGAACGTGAGATATGGCGACGCTCCCCAATAGTAGTTGCCCGAGAGCACCTCGCCCACCTTGAAGAATCCACGCTGAAAGTCGTACCATGGCGAGTTGTAGAGGTAGTTCACGCCCGCGCGGCATTGCTCAGCGGTTTCATAATAGTTTGACGTGTTGATGGCATCTTCTGTCGGGCAGTCGAGGTAACTGTCACAAGAAGAGAATGTGATAACCGACAAGAAGGCTGCGCATGCCACGGTCTTTATATTTGTGAGTTTCATGATTCTGCTGTTTTTAGAATGTAACGTTAAGTCCGAAAGAGTAAACGGTAGGCGATGGGTAACGACCGTTGTCGAGACCGTAGACGTAGCCGTTGGCGTCGGACGTGGAGGCTCCTACCTCCGGGTCGTAACCCTTGTAGCCGGTGATGGTGAAGAGGTTTTGGATGTTGCAATACATGCGCAGGTTCTCCAGGCCGATGTGCTTGATCCATGTCTTCGGGAACGTGTAGCCGAGGGTGATGTTCTTCACTCTGAGGTAGCTGCCGTTCTCCACGTATCTGTCGCTTATGCGCGCGTTGTCGTTAGGGTCGTTGAGGCGGGCGGCGGGCAGTGATGTCGGGTTGGCCACCTGAACGTTGTCGATGTCATCATACCAATTGTAAACGAGACCTGAGTTGTGGCCTAAGTAGCCGCCAGTGTAGTCCTTGTTGGGATCGATGGCGGTGATTCTTGAGCGGTCTTTCACCGTGGAGGCCTGGTTCGACCAAACCGACTTCATGTTGTCGAGCTTCATGCGGAGATAGTTGAACACCTTGTTGCCCACCGAGCCGTTGACGAAGATGGAAAGGTCGAAGTCCTTATAGCGGAAGGTGTTGGTCCAACCGAAGGTGTACTTAGGCATCGGGTTGCCGATGTAGGTACGGTCGTTCTCGTCGATCTTGCCGTCGGGCTTGCCGTCAGGACCGGAGATGTCCTTGTATTTCACGTCGCCCACCCACACGGTGTTGTAGTGGTTGTAGCCGTTTGAGCCGTTATACGACACGGGCTTCGGCGACTTCTCTATGTCCTCGTAAGAGGTGTATACGCCATCGGTGACGTAGCCGTAGAACTGGAACAGTGGCTGGCCCACGTCGCTCTTGCTCACCACGTCGCTCCACTGGCCCGTGCCAAGGATGGCGGCGTTTGACGTGCCGGAGAGCTTAGTGAGCTTGTTCTTATTCCATGAAATCTCAAACTGTGAATCCCAAGAGAAGTTCTTTGACGTGATGGGGTGAGCCGAGAGCGAGATCTCGAGACCCTTGTTCTCGATGGAACCGAAGTTGCCGTAAGGCGCGGCGAGAGCGGAGCTCGCGTTGCCCGATGTTCCCATGTATGAGGGGAGCTGCATGGGCATGAGCATGTCGTTGGACACTTTCTTGTAGACATCGACCGTGAGGCTGATCTTGTCGTTGAGCACGCCGAGGTCAAGACCTATGTTGGTCTGCTCTTGTTTCTCCCAGTGGATGTCGAGGTTGGCGATGCGCAACGGACGGTAAGAGATGCCAAGACCCGTGCCTATGGATTGCATGTCAGACGACCACTTGCCGCCGCCGATATTCGAGTTACCTGTCTGGCCCCAGCCAATGCGCAACTTACCATTGGTGAGCCATTTGCCCATGAGGGCTTGCACGAACTTCTCGTTGGAGAAGCGCCATGCTGCTGCCATTGAGTGGAACGAGCCCCAACGGTGGTCGGGACCGAAGTTTGAGCTTCCGTCGCGACGGAAGGTATAGGTGAAGAGGTAACGGTCGTCGTAGTTGTAGGTCTCACGGGTGAAGAAGGAGGCCATGGCAGACGTGCCGAAACCATTGCTGATCTTGAACGTGGTAGGGTCGCCAAGCGATGGGTTGTGGATGGTGTTGGTGGGCAGGTCTTGCGCCTCGGTGCGGGCGTTGTCCCACTTGCTCTTCCAGCACTCCTGGCCAATCATGGCTGTGAAGCTGTGCTTGTCGATGTTGCCGGTATAGGTGAGATAGTTTTTGAACTGTATGAACGAGCCCGTAGACTTCTGTATGGAGTTCTCGTTCTTGGTTCTTGTCCAGTTGCCAAGCGAAACGGTCGGCCTGAAGATCTCGGCGCGATCCCAAGTGAAGGAGTAACCGAGCTCGGTGTGCCACACGAGATTCTTTATCGGAGTGACCTCGGCAAACACGTTGCCCGTGAGGAGGTTCTGCTTATAGGTAATGTCGTCCATGAGGGCGAGCGCCACGGGGTTAGGGTTGGTGACGCCCTGCTGCGAGATGGAAGTGTAGTTGCCGTCGATGTCGTAGATTGGGATGTCGGGCTTCGTGGTGAGGGCGTAGGTGATTACGCCGTCTTCCTGGTCGGCCTTGAGCAGGCGCTGGTCGGTGTTGCTGTATGTGGCGCTCAAGCTGAGTTTCAACCACTTCTTGAGCTGAGAGTCGAGGTTGACACGCGCGCCATAGCGCTTAAACTCCGAGCCGATGATGGTACCGTCCTGGTCCATGTAGTTGCCCGACACATAATATTTCACCTTGTCGGTGCCGCCCTGCGCGCTCACCTGGTGCTGGTGCTGCAATGCCGTGCGGAAGATAGCATCCTGCCAGTTGGTTCCCTTGCCCAGCACGGAAGGGTCGCTGAAATGGTCGTCGGCGCTTACCAGGCCTTGTGAGGCCATGTCGTTGTAGTACTCGGCAAACTCGCGGAGGTTGAGCATGTCGATGCGCTTTGTCTGGCGCTGGGCGGCTACCATGCCGTCGTAGGTGAACTTGGCCTCGCCTGCCTTGCCTCGCTTAGTGGTGATGAGCACCACGCCATTGGCACCCTGCGCGCCATAAATGGCAGTGGCGGACGCGTCTTTCAGCACCTCCATGCTCACGATGTCGGAAGGGTTGAGGGTGGAAAGTGGTGACACGGTTGACACGGCGCCATTGCCAAGGGCATCGCGCAAGCCAACGGAGGAACCAGACGTGTTGGAGTTGTTCCAGATGACGCCATCCACGACATACAACGGCTCTGCGCCGGCGTTGATGGTGGCTTGGCCACGCACGCGAATCGACGTGGATGAACCCGGCGCGCCGGAAGTGGCCATGGATGTCACGCCTGCCACACGACCGCCAAGCGACTGGTCTACATTGGTGATGATGGAACCCTTGAGTTGCTTCTCGTCCATGGAACCCGTGGCTCCGGCGAGGTCGCTTTTCTTCATCGTACCGTAACCCACGACAACGACCTCGGAAAGGGTCTTGTTGTCTTCGTGAATGACAACGTTGACGCTGGTCTTGCCATCCACGTTGACGGTCTGCGTCACATAGCCTATGTAAGTGACTACAATTTCTTTCGCGCCTTTGGGAACGCTGATGCTGAAGTTACCGTCCAAGTCGGTAACGCTTCCAACACCTTTCAAGCCCTTTACGGTCACAGTGGCACCAGTGATGGGTTCTCCGGTATCGTCTTTCACGTTTCCGGTCACCTTCGTCTGCGCGAATGATAGGCTCGTGATCAAAAGAGCCAAAAAGAGCATCACTACTTTTTTCATAAGGTGATTGATTTAAAAGTTTTGTTTTTTATGTATTTATTATATATATTGTATCATCGCTCCAAGGAGTCATGATGGTTTTCATGGGTTTCGATTGCAAAGTTATTGCAAAACAATGACATGAGATGATACTATATTTTTAGTTAATGATACTATCTTGATATAAATCAATGTCACCAG
>DAINOS010000108.1:0-8708 GCA_036743855.1 Prevotella sp.
CGTAGTCGAGCGACACGGAGCCTTGCGTGAGGCTCGCGTCGGCCTTGAACACGGCTGAGATGGCGTTGAGCCTGTCTTGCCATGCCTTGCCGTCTATCTTAACCTTGGCAAGGTCGTAAGGGTTCTCATAATATTTCTCCACTGGCGCGTCGGAGAAGCAAGGAGCCTTGTCTTCCTCAGCCGTGCTTGTGGAAGCCTTGCTCTTGGCCTGCTGGTATGCCGCGAGTGAATAGTCGTAGCGCGTGCGCGTCGCCGTCCAGATGTTGGTCGTGATACCCTCGGTGGCGTTGTCGTCGTAGGGGATTGTAACAGTCATGGCTGACCTTCCGTCACGACTTGGCATGCACTGCGAGTTGTACTTGAAGTTGTCGAACTTCTTGTCGCCCAAGCGTATCTGTGGCGTCACGTAGCGGCGGCGGCTCTCATTGTCGGCATTCGTCTCGCCGAAGCTGCTGCTTATCACGTGCTTGTAAACGTCGTCGGCACGATAGCTCATGAAGTATGGCTTCACCTGCTGGCTCTGCAGCTCGGCGTAGTTGTGCGCGAGCTCCGTCTTCAAGATGCCAAGCAACTTGTCGGACGAGACCTGGGCGGAAACGCTGACGCTGAAAAGCGCCAACGATGCCGATAGGATGATATTGTTTCTAAACATCATTTGCTGGATTAATTAGGATTATGATTACTCGTAGAAGCCAAGCCCGGCGAATGTCACGGCAAAGAATCCGTGATAAGCGTTGGCAGGGAACTTCAACTGAACATATCTTACCTTACGTTTCTTGGTGAATGGGATGATATTGATTTCTCCCGCGCTCTTGCCAAGATAGCATTCGTCCAAATTGGTAGCTTGCGAGAACACACCTGACTTGTCGGCCGTGGACACTTCCACCTTGTTGACAGCATAGTCATAATCTTGATCGTACTGTCCGAAGTTCTTTTGGACAAGCTCCATTCCGCTAACCATCTTCTCACTCTTGAGATCCACCACGATAGTGTAGTTCACGCTTGACTGCGAATTGAGCGGTGTCCAACAACTCTCAGCGTTGCCATCGAGCAGATATTCCGGATGAGAATTGTAACCACTCTCGTCCTTGGGTGTCACGGAAATGGAAGCATCGCGCAAATCGTAGAACTTATAGGCTGGCATTTCTGGCTTGCCCATGTCTTTCATGTAAGACAAATTGCCCAGCGAAGAATAATGCTTGTTGTAGCGCTCCACGGTTAACCCCGTGAGCTTGTGCATCGTATTCAGCACGAACTTGCTCGGCACAGCCTCAGCCACATTCAGTTGACCACGCTCGGTGTCATTGATGCCGGCATCGGTAAGATAACGGTGCGAACCAAGGACAAGGGTCTTCAACTTAGGAAGATTGAACAAGTCATCGAAGTTGGTAAGGTCAACATCCAAGGACAGTTTGGTCACGTTGTCTGACCAACTGTCTTTGACATTGCCATCAGAATCGAGAACATCAGACCCAACACCATAAACCTTCTTTAGAGCTTCCTTGAAGTCAGAACTGAACGTCTTTTGAGGCGTAAGCTCAAACACGGGGAAATTGATCAAGTCCTCACATCCCGACACCCTTCCAGTACGGTAAAGCCGTATGGGTTTGGTCTTGTCGACCGCATCGTTGAGGAGCTTGTAGGGGCATTTGTCCCAATAAGTCCAAAACAATTCGTTGCCATCAGCCATGTTTTGGGTAATGACAAGAGAGTCTGCCTCGCCATCTTTCTTGGTGTACTTGAGCACTGCGTTTGTCAAGCCGTCTTGCCAGCCAAGAAACTTCAATGCCAAACGGTCGCCTATGAAGTAATAAGACGAAATGACACGCGAGAACGACTGTATTACCTCATGCTCCTCAGTGTAAGGACGGGCATAGAGTGTAGACGACAACGACTCCTTTCCCTCACCACTGATTGCCGTGAGGGTCACTGAATAAGAAGAGTTTGTCAACCCCGTGATGTTATAGGACGTAATGCTTCTATCGAGCAACACAGAGTCGGACTTGGCATTGTCGTCAGACCACTTAACCTTAACCTTGCTTACAGCCGGGTCAATAGGAGAGTCCCACGAAGCGATAAGACGATTCCATCCAGACTTCAACTGGAAGTTCTCTGTCTCGCCTATATACCTTTTTTCTCCTCCTTCTGTCCATTCGCTGAACGTGTCGGCAATGTCACCACACCCGGAAAGTGCGGACGCGACCATCGCGGCCACAATAATATATTTTCGTGTTTTCATGGCTTATTCATCCTTTTTTGTGTAGATTTCCATTTCCGAGAGGAAAATGTATTTGGCTATATTGCCACTCTTATGATAGCTGTCATTTGACTGGTCAAAAGTATCGTTAATCACTATTTTCAAATAGCGATAACCGCCATCTTGACCTTCCGCAGGCACGCCGACAGAACAGCTCAAAGGATCAGTGGTATCCACCTCGTCCTTAGACACACCAGTGCCATCATTATAATCATACCAGCAGCCATAGCACCAACGAAGCTTGGCATCAATCAACTTATCTTGCTTGTAACTGCCGATTTTCTGCCAGGTCTTGCTTTCCCAATCTCCAGCGGAGCCGTCATCATCCTTAGCCCCATAAACGGTTATGTCGCACGGAACCTTTGACGGGAAATCAAAAGAAATCAATTTCGCATTGGGATATTCTGAGTATACGAATCTCCCCTTAAGCCAAAGCGGCTCAAAGAATTTCACCTCCGCCGTGAGGCGATTTTTCTTCATGTCCACATACATAGGCACTCCAACGGCTTCTGGACCGGCAATAGTCATCCGGAGATGCTTGCTGCCTTCAGTGTCACCAAAAAACTTCTCGCCTTTAGAGTCGCCATCGGTGAGCCACTCTTTTCCGAGCATATACTCTGGATCCTCTATTATCTTGCTCCACTCGATAGACATTTGGTCAGCAGGCAATTTCTCAGTATTATAGGAAGCGACGTTTTCAAACACCTCCTGCTTAACCATATAGCCACGGAAATCCTCGGTGCGGACAACAATCGTGTTGACATCTTTCTTTTGGTTGGTCTTGAAAATCATTGTGTCAGCACCTTCCTTGATATTGAAGGATTGCAGCAACAAGGTGTCCTCCTTGTTAGTATAAGGGTTTGTACCCAGATAGAAGATATGGGCCATACCCGACGACTCTGCTGGGTTGTCGGTGATAACCGTGAATCCGTTCCATCCCGACTGAACCTTGAGACCCTTGAAAAAAGCCACGGGACCAGAATCGTGGGTACTGAACGTCACATTGATTGGTAAACTTTCATCACCATTCCTTTTCTGGAAACGGACTTGTGCCGGCACGTTCTCCTTGGCTTCATTGAAACCAATGATTTTCAAGGAGTCGGCCATGGGGCTTGCGCTGAGCAAGCATTCCTTTCCGCTATAGTCATTGTAACTGACTGTCATACCCACCACGTCCTCGTCTTTAGGGAATGTATAGTGCATGATAGCACCACCCGCGACTGGGCGAAACGAAAAGTTATCAGCCTTCAACGTGCTGTCAAAACCTCCATAGGTATCCTCGCTACACGACACCGCCACGGAAGCCAACAAAAGCATTGGCAAATATAATAATGTCTTAATATGCATTTCTTAGGATAAATTATAATGATTCAATGGCATATATGCCAAAAATGTGTTACCATCCAGGGTTTTGCTTTACGCCAGACACAAGGATTTCCTCGGCACGTATTGGCCAGAAATAATCATGGCGCGCGTCAAACTTGCGTTTCTTCCATACTACGACTGGACCCTCAAAGTTGTTATAGAAAGCCTGGTCTGTTTTGCCCAAAATGTTCCAGCCACGTTGTGGCTCGTTGAGGGTTGTCTCTGCTTCCATCCAGCGGCGAAGGTTCCAGAACCTACGACCCTCAAAAGCAAACTCAATGTTCCACTCACGATGGATAATCTCTCGCATGCCATCCTGTGTCTTCACCTTGTCTGGATGCTTGGCGTAGTTTGTCCATGAGGTCACCACATCCGGAATGCCGGCGCGCTTGCGCACCACGTCGATCATGTCGTAGACGTGCTGGTTGGGCTTGTCAAGATACTCATTCCATGCCTCCGCAGCCATAAGGTACAACTCAGGAAGTCTATACTCAACCTGTTTTTCACCAGCGCTAACTTCACCATCACTATAGTAATAGAAAGGTCGCGACGGATTAATGCCTTTCTTCACCCAATATCCCGAAAGGCACTGTGGGGTATTGCTGTTGATTGTTGTGGAAACTGTTCCGAAAGGCTTACCTTGCCTTGCATCCACAAGCAATGCCTCATATTGCTTTTTACCATTATTGGACACGGCCTGCACCCAATAAGAATTATGAGGGGCTATGTCTGCGTAAAAACGTGGTTCGCGGCGGCGATGCAATGTCAGGACTTCCGTGTTGAGAGGCAACACGTCACGATACTTTGAGTCAGCCTCCTTGCTAAGGGTGTAGGGAGATGAAAGCCATGTCTTGTCCTCGTCGATAGGCAGACCGTTATCGGTATAGAACATCTCCACCATTTTCATGCTCGCGCCAAGGCAACCCATGGTATTCGGGTCATAATATTTGCCGTTTAGTTGATTCTCAGGAATCTGAGGCACTCGATAGGTAAAGCCATTGCATAAGCCATTTTGGTCCTCAAAAGAGAGCAGGGCCTCATTGCTCTCATGACGGAAATCGAAAGATGAAAGCCTAATGTCCATTATGGTGTTGAGCAATGGTGTAGTTTGGTCAGCGGTGCCACTATACAGCTTCTCACCACCCTGTTGGCAATATTGAATTGCCTCGTCGGCAGCCACCGCTGCCTTATGCCACTTCTCCTTGTCATAGTCGGGGAAAAGGCGCACTCCATCCTTGTTTTTGAAATCTCTCATCTTCGTGTTTCCGTTGAACAATGGAGAAGCGGCATAGAGAAGCGCGTATGCTTTCAACGTGGCGGCCGCCTCACGGTTGTAGTATGCCTTGTTGGTGGACAAGGCTTCCTGACGAGATGGCAAGTCCTTGATGGCCTCATCGCAAAGACGAACAATGGCATTCACACAAGAGTCAACCGGCTGGCGAGGCTGCTGCATTTCGCTAACACCGCTGTTGGCTGGTATGTTTTTCGGAACAAGGATAATAGGACCATATCGACGGAACAATTCAAAATAGAATTGAGCCTTAATTGCCTTAACCTCTGCCTTCCACACTCTTTTCTCATCATCGGTGGCATTGCCGCACGCGTCCATGTTGTCAAGGAAGACATTGCAATAGTTTATGCCACAATAGAATTGGTCTTTCGCCCAAATGTTATTGTATGGGTTGGAAGCCATTTGCAAGCCATCAGATATGAAAAGTCCTGTGAAAAGAGTTCTGTTTTCACCATATTGCACGGCGTAGTTGCGTAAATACTGACCAGCGACAAATTCATCCGACCCGAGGAATTGAGGAGAGTGTATAAAATCACCAGACTCGTCCTTTATCATCGAATAACAAGTTTGGAGCCATTTATAAGCATCAGCTTTCTGCTCGAAATTTGATTCGACAGTTTCTATATCGCCTTTGGGCACCACGTCCAGATAGTCGTTGCAGGCTGTCAGCGCTGTTGTCACAACAATGACGCATCCCAATTTGTTTATTATATTCATTATTCTAAAAACTTAAGTTAAAACCGAGGGTATAAGTACGCTGAATTGGGTAGTTGAAACCATTCTCGCCAAGCTCAACGTCCCAATCGTGGAAGTTGGTTATAATAAACGGGTTGTTGACCTGCGTATATATCTTGGCGTTCTTGAAACCAATCTTGCGGCAGAACTTCTGAGGGAAATTGTATGCAAGCACAAGTTGGGTGCAGCGAAGAAAGTTGACCTCGTGCATGAAGAAAGTACTCTTTCTGGTCTCATTGTTACTCTTACTGTACCAGTCCTCTTGTGGATTGTGATGGGTAATGCTGTAAGTGGAAAGACGTGGCCAGAAAGCATGCACGTTTTGGTTGTCCTCACTCCAGTGATTCTCGTAGATGCTCTTCAGCAAGGCATGGTCGCCAACGAATGGCGAGAGGTCTACAGGATTCATGAAGAAAGAACGCTGGCCAGAGCCCTGAAAGAAGAATGAGAACTCGAAGCACTTGTAGTTGAACGTGCCGTTGATACCATAGATGAGTCGCGGTGTCTCCGGATAGCCAATGAACACGGCATCGTTGACGTCAATCACGCCATCGTTGTTCACGTCACGGTACTTAATGTCACCAGGCATCACGTCACCGTCCTGACGGGGCGAGTTGTCAATCTCAGCCTGGTCACGGAAAAGTCCCTCAGCGATGTATCCCATCGGCTGCGAGATTTCCTTACCCACCTTGCGCTGCCACGCTGGTTTATCAGTTGGTTCCTCCAAACTCTTGTAAGTCACCTTGTTGTATGTCAACGTTCCATTGAGAATCAACCAAATGTCGTTGTTGAACATCTTTTGGAACTTGGCACTCAAGTCTACGCCACGGCTATAGGTTTCACCAATGTTTGCCAACTGGTCAACCTCTATACCCATGGATGCTGGTACATTCGTTCGTGTAGAAATGATGTTGTGACGATACTCCTTGTATGCGTCAGCCTGAAGTTCAAACAATCCCTTGAACATCTTGAGCTCAACGCCGAGATTGTATTGTTCAGCTATTTCCCACTTGATGTCTGGATTGGCATAGGAAGAGATGACTCGTCTGCTGAAACCACTAGTATTATTTGCCTCCGGGTTACTGCCCATGCCTTTGCTTGACAACACCGGCATGAAAACGAAGCGAGGTGTCGAGACTATACCGTCATTACCCACCTTGCCATAGGAGAAACGGAACTTAAGGAAGTTGATGGTATTTCTCACGCCTTTCATCCAAGGCTCCGAAGATGCCACCCATGCCACACCACCGGCAGGGAAGAAACCGAAGCGGTTTTTCTTCGCGAAACGCTCAGAGCCATTGTAACCGAAGCTCAGCTCTCCAAAATAACGGTCAAGATAACCGTATGAGCCACGACCGGAGAAAGTAAGGTTGCGCTGCGGCTGGCCATTGAGCACGTCCGTAATCGGTGAAAACGTCTTTTCTTCCATCTGGGCCACGGCAGTGAGAGAAGTTTGATGCCTGTTCTTGTCTGGGCCACCCCACGCGGCTGTGTGCATGAGCGTGCCGGTCAGTGCCATGGTTGTCGTAGTCGTACCTCCGTTGCCGCTTTGAGCCTTAAGCGTTCTTGTTGGATCTTCCATGCCTATTCTGACCTCTGCCAATTCATGCTCACCAGTTTCCTGGTTATATCCTGTCAATGCGTAATAATAAGGAACCGTGGAGAATGCGTTGTTGTAATAGCCTGTGACAACGGCAGAAGCCCTCGCGCGGAACTCGAGTCCCTTGACGAATCTCGCGAGCTTCTGGATGTACTCTGCCTGGTTTGTCACGCTATATCTGGTACGGTTGACGTAACCCTTTTGCAAAAGAGCGTAAGGGTTGGTCTTCTTCGACTGTGTGGTTCCGAAAAGAATATGCGGCCAATTGTGAGCCTTGTCAGCTGGATAAGTAGGGGCGAAATCAACAGGTGAGGCGTTGAACATATAGCTATACGCGCTCTGCTGGTCGAGCATTGGGCCATGATATTTATCAATGGTCGTGACAGAGTTGATTACGAGTTGAGCTCCTGCTGTCAAGTCAATGTTGAGGTTGGAGCGGAACTGCAACTGGTGGTTGGAGATGTTGCACGAGAAGTCGTTGAGCTTGTCGGTCTTCAACATACCTTCATCATAGTTGTAGTTGAGAGCCGCGTAATATTGCACCTTCTGCGAGCCACCACGGATATTAAGTCCGGCATGGTGGTTCCACGACAGATTCTTAAAGAGCTTCTTCTTCCAATCCACAGCAGGATAGAGCCAAGAAGGATAGTTGCCACTTTGGGTCCTGTTGATGCGCTCAACGGAATACATCGGAGTGGCATCGGGGTTGCGGCTGAGCAATGCTTGGTTGTAAGCCTTCATGTAGGTGATTGGGTCTACGACCTCAATGTCTTGCGTAGGCTGAGAGATGACGCTCTCATAACGCACTGTGGTATAGACGGATCCAGCATTACCTTTCTTAGTGGTGACCATGATTACGCCGTTGGCACCACGAGCACCGTACATGGCCGTGGCGGAAGCATCCTTCAACACAGAGAAGCTCTCAATGTCCTCAGGAGCGATACGAGAGAGGTCGAGCTTGCTCGACTCCACATTATCTATAAGTATAAGAGGGTCGGTGTTGGCGCTGCTGTTAAATGAGGTGATACCACGAATATAGAACTTCGTCTGCATCTGTCCCTCAGTGAGCGCGCCAGGCAGACCGCCCGTCTGCCAAGCAATCATGCCAGGGATACGACCGGCGAAGTTTGTTGTGAGGTCAGAGTTGGAAGTTTTCAGATCGCCCGGGCGCACGGTTGTGATGGCTGAGACTACGCTTTCCTTCTTTTGCGTGCCGAATGCCACGACCTGCACCTCTTGCAAGTTTTTTGAGTCGGGAGTGATTTCCACCTTCATGATCTTGCGGTTGTGTATGGGCTTGACGACCTCTATCTGTTCCTTATATCCTATATAAGAGAACTTCAGCTTCTGACCTGCCTTCACTTTCAAGGTGAAGCGACCATCCACGTCGGTTGCCGTGCCCTGGTTGTTCGTGCCCATTATCATCACGGTCACGCCAGGGACATCAAGGCCGCTCTCGT